>CAYYJK010000095.1:0-11926 GCA_964472185.1 uncultured Prosthecobacter sp. | reverse complement strand
TCCAGGCTCGGGTTCTCCAGGGTCAGCGTGCCGGTCTTGTCAAAGACGACGCGCCGGGAGCGCAGCAGCCGTTTCCACAGGGCCAGGGTGCGCACAAACACCCCCAGCCGCTCGGCCCGCGACGCGGCCAGTTCTTCGGCCAGCGGCACCGCCACGCCGAGGGCGCAGGGGCAGGAGACGACGAAGATCGAGATCATCACCTGCAGCGCCTGCGCCAGACCGGCGCCGCGCAGCAGCCAGACGGCCGCACCCGCCACGCCGGTCAGCACCACCACCAGCAGGTAGCCGCGCAGCAGGCGCTCGAGTTTGCGGTCGCGGAATTCGCCGGGGCGGCGCGACTGCAGCAGCCGGCAGAGCGTGCTGTCGGCCCAGGCTTCCAGGGATTCGGCTTCGAGGGCGCGGGTGCCGATGTTGAGGGCGCCGGAGGGCAGCAGCTGGCCGCGTTCGCGCTGCTGGGCCTCGCTTTCGCCGTTGATCCACTCCAGGCTCACCGAAGCCTGCGGACTCAGCAGCCGGCTGGCCACCGGCACGGACTGGCCGGGCTTGATCACAAACGCCGTGCCGGGCGCCAGCCGGGCCAGCGGCACCGGCGCCTCCTGGCCCGCCAGCGTCACCGATTCGGGAATCGAGGTGTCGCGCATGAGCTTGCGCCGGTTGCGTTCCACGGCCGCCGTCTGCGCCCAGCGGCCGGCCAGCATCAGGAAGATGAAGATGGCGACGAAGTCGAAGTACTTCAGGCCTTCGACGCCGGCCAGCCAGCCGCCGATCGAGCCGGCGTAGGCGGCGAGGATGCCGAGGGCGATCGGGGTGTCGATGTGCAGGGCGCCGGCCTGCAGGCTGTGCCAGGCCTTCTCGATGAACCAGGAGCCGCCGACCAGCAGCGCCAGCGTCGCCGAGAAGGCGGCGATGAGGTCGAACCAGGATGCGAAGGCGAAGTCGGCGGGCATGCCGAAGTAGGCCGGCAGGCTGAAGGCCATGGCGTTCATGGCGAAGGCGCCGCAGACGCCCATGCGCCGCTCCAGACCCGAGCTCTGCTTGCGCTCCTCGCCCTCGCGCGGCGGGCCGACCAGGTAGCCGAAAGCCTGCAGCTCGCGGGCGAAGGCCGCCGCATCGAACCGGCCCGGCTGCCAGGACAGGCGCAGGTCGCCGTGCACGACGTCGACGTTCACCTGCAGGCCGCCGGCATGGCGGGCGAAGACCTTCTCGATCAGCCAGACGCAGCCGATGCAGGAGATGCCCTGCAGCGCGAGCTGCAGCTCGGCGACGTTCGGCGCGCGGTCCGCCTGGGCCGCCAGGGCCTCCAGCCAGCCGTAGTCGCGCTCGCGCAGGCTCTGCGGCGAAACCGGCGGCAGGGCCAGGCCGCCCTTGAGGTCGTAGAAATGATCCAGGCCCTGCTGGTGCAGCAGCTGGTGGACGTGCAGGCAGCCGCTGCAGCAGAACCCGTCGTCGCGGCCGGGGGGCACGGGGGAGCCGCAGTGCTGGCAGGACAGGGGCATCGGGCCGGCAGCATCGGCCGCCGCGGCGATTCCGCCGGGCGCGGCTTGCGAATCAGGCGGCTGGGTTTGTTGCATGCGCGGCTCCATAACCCAGGTTCGCCGGGGCGGCCAAGCCAATCCGGCCGGCTCAGTGGCAGCAGGACGGCACGGCCTCGCTGCCGAAGTCGAGCGTGCCGCGCAGGCGCCAGGCCAGGATGACGGCCGTGACCAGCGCCAGGCCGCGCTGCAGGCGGCGCAGGGTGGCGGGCTGCAGGCGGCTGTTGAGGCGGTGCAGCTGGGTCTGGGCGATCCAGAGCAGGGGCAGGGTGCCCAGGCCGAAGGCCACGGCAAAGCCGGCGCCGCGCAGGGCGCTGCCATTGGCCATGGCCAGGGCGAACATCACGTACAGCGGACCGCAGGGCAGCAGCGGGGTGGCCAGGCCGAGCAGGCCGGAGCGCGCGGCGCTGTTCCAGCGGAACGCGACACCCTGGATCCGCCGCAGCGGCCGGGTCAGAAAGGCCGGCTTGGGCAGCCTGGCGTCGAGCCCGACGCCGATGACCGCAAAGGCCAGCACCAGCAGCCAGGGCAGGACGATGCCCGCCCCGTGCTGGAAGAAGCGCAGCGGCACCACCCCGGCCAGGCCCGCCAGCCCGCCGACCAGCCCGTAGGACAGCAGGCGGCCGCCGTGGTACAGCCCGGTGTCGCGCAGGAAGGTCACGCTTCCCGGTTTCGACGAAATGGCCCAGGAGCAGGACAGCGGCCCGCACATGCCGACGCAATGGATGCTGGTGACGAGGCCGGCCAGGAAGGCCGCGGCGCTGGTGTCGATCGAGGTCATTTCGGCAGGGCGGCCGCCGGCGCGCCGACACGCGGCACCTCGGCGGGTTTGTGCTTCACGGCAAAGGCGATGAAGGCGATCCAAGCGGCGACGAAGGCGAGGAAGGCCAGCACCGGCACCAGCCAGGGCTTACTGGATATAATCTTTCGGGTTGAGCGGAGCATCGGATTTCAGGCGGGGGTCCGGACCCAGAAACTCCATGACCCGGGTGGTCATGCTGTCGCCGCGTTCGGTGTCGGTGACCTTCACCTGCAGCTTGAACGAACCCTGGTAGCCGGTTTCCGGCACGGCGAGCACCAGGGTCTTCTGATCCTCGGCCAGCGGCGGCAGGTGCAGGGTCTCCGCCAGACCGGTGACCTGCAGCCCGGCCGGGGCGCTGCCGACCACCTCCAGCCGGTAGCTGGCCGGCTGGTTGCGCTTGTTGATCACCCGCACCAGGAACTGGTTGCGCACCTGGCCGTCGGCCACGTAGAACGGCGCGCCGACCATGCGCACGGCGCTGGCGCGCAGCGGGCTGATGCGGGCGGCGGAGAGGGCGAACGCGCCGATGCCGAGGAAGAGCAGGCCGGTGTACAGGACGATGCGCGGGCGGATGAAGCGGGTCTTGCCGCCGTGCAGGCCGACATGCGAGTCGTAGCGCACCAGGCCGGCGGGGCGCTTGAGCTTGAGCATGATGTCGTCGCAGGCGTCGACGCAGGCGGCGCAGCCGATGCATTCAAGCTGCAGGCCGTTGCGGATGTCGATGCCGGTCGGGCAGACCTGGACGCAGCGGCGGCAGTCGACGCAGTCGCCGGTGGTGCTGCCGGCCTTGCCGCGCGGTTCGCCGCGCCGGGCGTCGTAGCCGATCACCACCGAGTGGTCGTCGGTGAGCGCCGACTGCAGGCGGCCGTAGGGGCAGATGATGATGCAGAACTGCTCGCGGAACCAGCTGAAGGAAAAGTACAGCGCGCCGGTGAGGAAAGCGACGACGCCGAAGGCCATCAGGTGCTCCGTCGGCGGCCCCTGCATCATCTTGTAGAGGTTCGTCAGCGAGACGAAGTAGCTGAGGAACAGGTGGGCGATGAGGGCGGAAATGAGCAGGTAAATCCCGTGCTTGAAGACGCGCCGGGCGGTCTTGCCCGCAGTCCAGGGCGCCTGGTCGAGGCGCCGCCGCGCGCTGGCGTCGCCGTCGATCCAGCGTTCGACGCGCCGGTACACGTGCTCCAGGAAGACCGTGTAGGGGCAGGTCCAGCCGCACCAGAGCCGGCCGAACAGGGCGGTGACGTAAAACAGCGAGAAGGCCAGGCCGGTGATCAGGAAGAAGCCCACCCAGAGGTCCTGGGTCGCCAGCGTCAGGCCGAAGAAGTGGAAGCGCCGTTCCTGGACGTCGAGGAACACGGCCGGATAGCCGTTCACCGGAATCCAGGGCAGGGCGATGTAGATCAGCAGCAGCAGAGCGGCGACGAGGCGCCGCCAGTGGGTGAAGGGCCCATGCACGTCGGCGGGGTGCACAAACCGCCTCGAGCCATCGTCGTCGATGGTCGAGAGCGTGTCGACGTTGGGCTGCTTCATGGGGTCATTTCTTCAGCGGTGAATCGGCGGACAGGGTGACGGGTTCGCCCTTTTGGTGCTTGCTGAGCACGAAGGCGACGACTTCGACGACGCGCTGCAGGCCGAGCTGCGGCTCCCAGGGCGGCATGCCCTTGGTGACGTCCGGCGAGCCCTTGCGCACCACCGTCAGGATCTCGGTGGGCAGGCCGCCGTGCTTCCATTCCTGGTCGTGCAGGGGCAGGCCGGGCAGCTTGGCGCCGGCCAGGTGCGCGGTCAGGTCGGCGGCGTGGCAGGCCACGCAGGTCGTGCTGTAGGTGGCCTGGCCGGCGGCGACGATCTTCTCGTCCTTCGACATCTCCCAGAGCTTGTCGTCGTTGATCTGCTCGAGCTCCTTCTTCTGGTACTCGGCGATCTTGGCCATCGCGGTCTCGATGTTCTTCTCGTCGGACAGGCCCGTGCCGAACTGGTAGTAGGCGACCCAGGCGATGACGAACCAGACCATGGTGATGTACCAGGTGAACAGCCACCAGTTCGGCAGCTTCTGGTCGTACTCCTGGATGCCGTCGTAGACGTGTTCGCGCAGCGTGGGGCCTTGGTGTTTCGGGTCTTGGGACATGGCGGTGAGGGGTGGGGACGCCGCGGCGTCCGGGCATTCGGAATTCAGTCGTCCAGGGGCAGGCGGGCCATCTCCTCGGCGCGCTCCCGGCGCAGGCTGAGGGCGCGCAGGGCGAAGGTGAGGAAGACGCCGGCGGTGACGGCGAAGGCGAGGCAGGGAACCCAGTTCAGCCAGGCTTCGTAGATGACGGATCGGAACATGGTGGGCGGAGGGTGGGGGTTACTCGGCGCCGGTGGCGTTGCGGTTCTTGTCCGGATTGCCGGGGCCGGGGATCAGCTTCGGCACGCCCGGCGCCTGCTGCAGCTTCTCCTCGACCTCGGGGGTGTCGTACTTGCCGAGCTTCTGCAGGTAGGCGATGAGGGCGACGATCTTGGTGTCGGGCGCGGCGGCCAGCTTGTCCTGCTTGAGCGCCTCGACGATCTCGATGCCCTGCTTGATCGCGGCTTCCTTGATTTCGACGTCGGTCATCGCCGGGTAGGGCACGCCGAGCCGGGCCATGACGGCGATCTTGGCCGGCAGGGTTTTCTGGTCGAACTTCTCGCTGAACAGGTGCGGGTAGGCGGGCATGTTCGAGCCGACCGAGGTGCTGCGCGGATCGAGCATGTGGTTGTAGTGCCAGCTGTGCGGGTACTTGCCGCCTTCGCGGGCCAGGTCCGGACCGGTGCGCTTCGAGCCCCACTGGAACGGGTGGTCGTAGATGCTCTCGCCCATGCGGCTGTAGTCGCCGTAGCGCAGGACGTCCGGCAGCATGGTGCGGATCATCTGGCTGTGGCAGTTGTAGCAGCCCTCGCTGACGTAGATGTCGCGGCCGGCCAGTTCAAGCGGGGTGTACACCTGCTGGATGCGGTCCTCCATGTTCTTGGCGCGGTTGACCATGACCGTCGGCACGATCTGGATCAGGCCGCCGAGGGCGACGGCGATGAAGGTCAGGATGCTGAACGGCAGCCAGTTCTCCAGCAGGCGCTCATACCAGCGCGACCAGGTGGCGCCGTTGGCGGCCAGCTTGCGCGCGGCGATGAAGCCGAAGGCCAGCGAGGCGAGCAGGGCGACGATGTCCGCGCCGCGCGGCAGGAAGATCCAGCCGAGGAAGAGGAAGAAGCCGAAGGCGAGCGAGACGACGGGGTCGGCCAGGAAGGCGCTGCGCATGCCCATGGTGTCGGCGCTGCCGCGGGCGATGACGGCGACTTCGCGGGTCTCGTTGACCGGGCGGCCGCTGCGGGCGGTGCGCCAGAGGTTCCAGAGCATCAGGCCCATGCCGACCAGGTACATGCCGCCGCCGATGATGCGGAAGCCCATCATCGGGCGGATGGCGGTGAGGGTCTCGATGAAGTTCGGGTAGGTCAGCGCGGTGCCGGCGGCGTTGGTCGAGTTGAGCATCAGGCCCTGCATGATGCCGGACACCCACATGGCGGCGACGTACATCAGGATGCCGAAGATGGAGATCCAGAAGTGGAAGTTCGCCATCGCCACCGAGTGCAGCCGGGCGCCGTAGAGGCGCGGGGTGAGCCAGTAGAACAGGCCCGCCGCCATCAGGCCGTTCCAGCCGAGCGCGCCGGAGTGGACGTGGCCGATGGTCCAGTCGGAGTAGTGCGACAGGGCGTTGACGGCGCGGATGGACAGCAGCGGCCCCTCGAAGGTGGCCATGCCGTAGAAGGTCACGCCGGCGATGAAGAACTTGACCACCGGATCGGTGCGCAGCTTGTCCCAGGCCCCGCGCAGGGTGAGCAGGCCGTTGAGCATGCCGCCCCAGCTCGGCGCCCAGAGCATCAGGCTGAAGA
This sequence comes from uncultured Prosthecobacter sp., assembly GCA_964472185.1. Taxonomy (GTDB): domain Bacteria; phylum Verrucomicrobiota; class Verrucomicrobiia; order Verrucomicrobiales; family Verrucomicrobiaceae; genus Prosthecobacter. Next base: position 5,689 of record CAYYJK010000095.1, on the reverse strand, counting down.
ACATGCCCAGCAGCTGCAGCCACTTCGGCAGCGAGGTGTTGAGCAGGTGGTGCGGGCCGGCCCAGATGTAGATGAACACCAGGGACCAGAAGTGGACGATGGACAGGCGGTAGGAGTACACCGGCCGCTCGACCGCCTTCGGCAGGAAGTAGTACATGATGCCGAGGATCGGGGTGGTCAGGAAGAACGCGACGGCGTTGTGGCCGTACCACCACTGCACCAGGGCGTTCTGCACGCCGGCGAAGATCGTGTAGCTGTGCGTCCAGCTGGTCGGGATCGACAGGTGGTTGACGATGTACAGCATCGCCACGGTGATGATGGTGGCGATGTAGAACCAGAGGGCGACGTACAGCGACGGCTCGTTGCGCCGGGCCAGGGTCCAGAAGAAGTTGGCGGCGAACACCACCCAGATCACCGCCACGGCGACGTTGATCGGCCAGATCAGTTCGGCGTACTCCTGGCCGCGGGTGAAGCCGAGCGGCAGGGTGACGGCCGCGCTGGCGATGATGGCCTGCCAGCCCCAGAAGTGCACTTTGGAAAGCAGGTCCGAGGCCATGCGCGCCTTGCACAGGCGCTGCGTCGAGTAGTAGATGCCGGCGAACATCATGTTGCCGACGAAGGCGAAGATCACCGCGTTGGTGTGCAGCGGGCGCAGGCGGCCGAACGACAGCCAGGGGGCGAGATTGAGCTCGTGGAAGTTCAGCTGGGCGGCGACGAACACGCCGGCCAGCATGCCGATGATGCCCCACAGGATGGAGGCCCACATGAATTGGCGGACGACCTGGTCGTCGAACTCGATGGTTTGCTTGGTGGCGGTGCTCATGATTCGGAAAAAAGGGGGGTCAGGAAGCGGGGGGCTGCGGCGGTCGGGGCTGGTCCGCCTCAAGGGGCATCAGCGACATCTGCTCAAGCGACCGGCGCTGCCGCTGGCTGCGCTCGGCGAAAAACAGCACCGCAAACAGCACGGCGAACGCCAGGCTCATGAAAATGGTGACAGCGAAGACTTCCATCGTGCGGGTGAAAGGAAGCGCCTTCTGGCGCGGCCGGCTCTCCGTGCGTTGCTTTAAGCTGCCCGCATTTTGGCCAGTTCCTCCGCGCTTGCAAGCTGAGTCGGCTTCTGGCAGTATGCCCGCCTCATCCCATGCCCAAGAAAGCCGCCGCCGCCAAGAAGCCCGAGTCCCTGCACCGCAAGCACAGCGCCGCCGTCGTCGACGGTGTCGAACGCGCCGCCAGCCGCGCCATGCTGCACGCCGTCGGCTTCAAGCGCGAGGACTTCAAGAAGTCGAAAATCGGCATCGCCAGCACCTGGAGCATGGTGACGCCCTGCAACATGCACATCGACCGCCTGGCCCAGGAGGCCGCCAAGGGCGTCGACGCCGCCGGCGGCAAGAGCGTCATTTTCAACACGATCACCATCTCCGACGGCATCTCGATGGGCACCGAGGGCATGAAGTACTCCCTGGTCTCGCGCGAGGTGATCGCCGACTCGATCGAGACCGTGGTCGGCTGCGAGGGCATGGACGGCTACGTCGCCATCGGCGGCTGCGACAAGAACATGCCCGGCTGCATCATGGCCATGGGCCGCATGAACCGGCCGAGCGTGTTCGTCTACGGCGGCACCATCCTGCCGGGCTGCGTCGGCACGGAGAAGAAGGACGCGGACATCGTCACCGTCTTCGAGGCCGTGGGCAAGCACGCCAACTGCCAGATTACGGACAAGGAGCTTGTGGACATCGAGGAGCACGCCATCCCCGGCGAAGGCAGCTGCGGCGGCATGTACACGGCGAACACCATGGCCAGCGCCATCGAGGCGCTCGGCATGTCGCTGCCAAACAGCGGCGCGCAGGCCGCCGTTTCGGCCGAAAAGATGATGGACTGCTTCGATGCCGGCGCGGCGGTGATGAACATGATCAAGCGCGGCATCACGCCCCGCGACATCATGACCAAGGAGGCGTTCGAGAACGCCATCACCCTCATCATCACGCTCGGCGGCTCGACCAACGCCGTGCTGCATCTGATCGCCGCCGCCCACAGCACCGGCGTCAAACTCGGCCTTGAGGACTTCGTCCGCATCGGCCGGAAGACGCCCGTGCTCGCCGACCTGCGCCCGAGCGGCAAGTACTTCATGAACGACCTGGTCAAGATCGGCGGCACCGTGCCGCTGATGCGCCTGCTCATCGAGGAGGGCCTCATGAACGGCGACTGCCTGACCGTCACCGGCAAGACGATGCGGGAGAACATGAAGAACTCCAAGATCGTCTGGCCGAAGAGCCAGCAGATCGTGCGGCCGCTGAGCGATCCGATCAAGAAGGACAGCCACCTGGTCATCTTCAAGGGCAACCTCTGCCCCGAGGGCGCCGTCGGCAAGATCAGCGGCAAGGAGGGCCTCAGCTTCAGCGGCAAGGCCATCGTCTTCGAGTCCGAGGAAAAGGCGCTCGACGCCATCCTGCACGACAAGGTCAAGAAGGGTCACGTCGTCGTCGTGCGCATGGAGGGCCCGAAAGGCGGCCCCGGCATGCGCGAGATGCTGTCGCCCACGAGCGCCATCATGGGCAAGGGCCTCGGCAAGGACGTCGCCTTCATCACCGACGGCCGCTTCAGCGGCGGCAGCCACGGCTTCGTCGTCGGCCACGTCACGCCGGAGGCCTTCGTTGGCGGCCCGATCGCCGTGGTCAAGAACGGCGACCCGATCACCATCGACGCCGTGAAACGGTCGATCACCCTGGGCATCCCGGACAAGGAGCTCAAGGCGCGCCTGAAAGCCTGGAAGCAGCCGAAGCCGCGCTACACCCGCGGCGTGCTGGCGAAGTTTGCCAAGCTGACCACCAGCGCCAGCCAGGGCGCGGTTACCGACCTCGGCCTCTGAGCCGTTCCGGGCGCGGGTTCACTCGGCGGGGACGGCGGCCGCCGCCCCTGCCAGCGGCCGGCCAAAGTGCACCTGAAAGTACGGGCCCAGGGCCTCCGCCAGCGCCCGGGCGAAACGCCGCCGGTGCTCCGGCTGGTCGCGCACGCCTTCCCAGGGGCACTCCACCTGGATGGCGCTGAGGCCGCCCCCCTGCCGCGAGCCATGCCGCTGGGTGGTGTAGCCGCCGTTGAAGTAGGCCGCCTTGCCCGGCCCCGGCCGGTCCGGACTGGGCACGGCGGCAAAACCCCGGCTCTCCAGCAGGCCGCCCAGGCTCTGCGGCCCGCGCAGCAGGGCCGACAGCGGCTGCGGCGAGCGCCGGTCCAGGTCGCGCAGGCTGGTGCGCGCCGCCAGTCCCGGGGCGCGGTCGAGCTCGGCGTCGTCCGCGTCCAGTGTCGCGGCGGGCAGCAGGTAGCCGAGTTCCACCCGCGGCAGTGCGTGCCGGTGGCCGTGCAGGTCCAGCAGCAGGCCGGTCCCGTGCTGCGCCAGCAGCGTGCGCTTGCGCGTTTCCACCTCCGCATGAAAGCGCCGCCAGGCCGCGACGGCCCGCGGATCGCCCTGGGCCGCCTCCGCCAGCGGCCGGTTGCAGTCGACCTTCGACCGGTGCAGCCGGCAGAGCACCAGATGCGGCGCGCCGCCATACTGCCGCTGCAGTTCGGCGGCGAGCAGTTCGCCCAGTTCGGCGGTGTGGGCGTCCTGCGTGGTCACACCGTAGCGCCGGGCCAGGATGCTGGCCGGCTTGAGGTGGCCGCCGTGCGGCACCGTGAGCAGGACCGGCAGGCCGCCGGGCCGCGCCTCGATGTCCCGGGCCGCTTCGTCGGCCGCGGCGGTCAGGATCACCCCCGCCCAGGCCAGGGGCAGGAACGGGCGGAGCAGGCGGAACATGCGCTGAAACTAGCCGGTTCGCATCCCGATGTCGATTCCGGCCGACAGTTGGCGGCTCGGAAGCCCGTTAGGAACTGCTTATGATCCGTCCGCTCGTTTTTGCCGCCCTCGGTGCCACCGCTGTTTTCGCCCAAACTTGGCCGGAATGGCGCGGGCCGGATGGGCAGGGCATCAGCGCCGCCACCGGCCTGCCGCTGACCTGGAGTGAGACCGAGGGCGTGGTCTGGAAGACGCCGCTGAGCGGCCGCGGCCATTCGACGCCGGTGCTGGCCGAGGGCCGGCTCTGGCTGACCGCGGCCCGCGAGCAGGCGGCGACGGCCGAGGAGACCGAGCGCCGGCTGAAGGCCAACACCGGCGACCAGCCGGTGACGGTGCTCAGCTCGGTCAGTCTGCGCGCCCTGTGCGTCGACGCCGCCAGCGGCCGGCTGCTGCACGACGTCGAACTGCTGAACGTCCGCGAGCCGCAGTGGGTGCACCAGCTCAACAGCTACGCCTCACCCAGCCCGATCCTGGCGGGCGGCCGCCTGTATGCGCACTTCGGCAGCTTTGGCACCGCCTGCCTGGACACCGCCACCGGCCAGGTGCTCTGGCGCAACCAGGAGCTGCAGATCATGCACGAGAACGGACCGGGCAGCACGCCGGTGCTCTGGCAGGACCGGCTCATCGTCCACTTTGACGGCAGCGACCGCCAGTTCATCGCCGCGTACGACGCGGCTGGCGGCCGCGTGCTCTGGCAGACGCTGCGCAGCGGCGAGATGCGGCCTAATCCGCAGCAGCGCAAGGCCTACGGCACGCCGCTGGTCGCGGTCCTGAACGGCCGGCCGACCGTGGTCAGCCCGGCGGCCGACTGGGTGTACGGCTACGACCCGGCCGACGGCCGCGAGCTCTGGAAGCTGCCCTACGGCGAGCTGGGCTTTTCGATGTCGGTGCGGCCGGTGGCCGACGACCAGCGCATCTACTTCAGCACCAGCTTCGGCAAGTCGCAGATGATCGCGCTCAAGCACGCCGGGCTGCCGGTGCCGGAGGTCGCCTGGCGCAACAACAAGAACGCCCCGAAGATGAGTTCGCCTGTCCTGGTCAACGGCCTGCTCTACTACGTCGATGACGGCGGCATCGCCAGCTGCGTCGATGCCGCCACTGGCGAGGCGGTCTACCGGGAGCGGCTGGGCGGCAAGTTCAGCGCCTCGCCGATCGCGGCGGAGGGCCGGGTCTACTTCGCCAGCCGCGAGGGCGTGGTCAGCGTCCTGCCGGCGACGCGCGAGTTCCGCGTCCTGGCGCGCAACAGCCTGGACGGGGGCGCCATCATGGCCAGCCCGGTGGCGGTCGACGGCGCCCTGTTCCTGCGCACCGAACAGGCGCTGTACCGCCTGGGCAAGCCCGCTGGGGGGCGGTGAGCTGCGGCGGGCGCAGAGATTGTGCTTGCCAAAAGCGGATTTTCAGAGGATACCTTGAATTGAGTCCACCTGTTTGAAGGTTAGGTCCAGAAATTCATCAGGTGAGTGTTTCGTCGGTGAGGGTTCTGGCTGATCTGGAATCAGAGACCACTCAGTTATACCGAAATGAACACGAAAATGTATGTGGGGAACCTCCCCTTCAGTGCCACCGATGCGGATCTGCGCGATCTGTTTTCCCAGTATGGCGGCGTGACCGACGTCTTCCTGCCCATGGACCGCGAGAGCGGCCGTCCGCGCGGGTTTGCCTTCGTCAGCATGGACACCCCGGAGGCCATGACGGCCGCGATCAACAACCTGAACGGCAAAGACTTCGGTGGCCGCGCCCTGACCATCAATGAAGCGCGTCCGAAGGAAGACCGCCCGAGCTTCGGTGGTGGTGGCGGCGGCGGTGGCCGTGGCGGCTACGGTGGTGGCGGCGGCGGTGGCCGTGGCGGCTACGGCGGTGGCG
>CAYYJK010000094.1:9060-12049 GCA_964472185.1 uncultured Prosthecobacter sp. | reverse complement strand
TAGGATCTGGTTGGGCAACCAGTGCAGGTTCGAGTCCTGTCTCCGGCACCACGCGGCGGCGGCCTCCCGAGGCGGGTGGAGCACGAATGCACGCGTCGGATACGGGGCGTCGCCTGTGAGCCGCAGACAGCTTTGGGCGCATTCCGCGCAGGATTGGCGCAGGGGGTGTTGCAGAATGCTGCAAGCCGCCGTCGCCGGGGCTTTGGCAAGACGAAAATGCCCTGATCGTGCAGCCGGAACCACCCCTGTCAGGTCTGGCCTGAATCAAGGATCCACGTTTTGCTGCAGACGGTCTTGGCCGTTGCGGAGAATCAAAATGGGTGGGCAACGCGTTTTCTAGTGTCAGCGCTTGGATTGCCGAAGTCGCCTCGAGCTCGCGCCGTGCGCAAAAACATCCATCCGAGATCGGTTTGCTGCGCGCGGTCTTGGCGTGGCAGGGGGAGGCGGCCACAGGGTGGCGGCTTGAGGAGTTTGTCGGCATGGAGAGTCATTTGCAATCAAGGCGTTCGGATGAGCGCGTTGGCGGGTGCCGTCAGACTGGCGTCATGAAACCCCTGACGGATGAGTCGGGCTGCCTCTGAATTTGGCGAGGGGTTGCACTGGAGAATTGAGCCTTTGGTTAGGCTCGGCAGACTTCCCGCCATGAAGACGACATCAACGATTTCGCGCTTGGCTGCAGTGCTGTCGATCCTTGCGGCCGGCCCGGCGGCGGCGTTGGGACAGATGACGGTGAACGAAGCGGTCATCCATGCGCTCCAGTCTGACCCCACCGTGCGCAAGGTCATCGCCGACACCACCGAAGCACAGGCGTTCGCGCGCAAGACCAAGGCGGATTTCATGCCCCAGTTGACGCTGGATGCGCGTGGCGGCGTGGCCTATCGAGATCGCAGCATCGACGGCGTGTCCAGTGGCGGTGATGCGCTCTTCAGCCGCAGCGCCGGCCTGGTCGGCCGTCAGTTGCTCACGGATTTCGGCTACACGTGGTGGCGCTGGCAGGATGCCAAAAAGCGGGTCTGCGCTCAGGAGTTTCTCGACAATGCCCAGCGCGAGCTGACGGCCTGGTACGCGATTGAGGCGTACGTGGATGTGATTCGAGACCGTCGTCAGGTGGAGCTGGCGCGCAAGAATCTCGAGGTCCACGAGCGGGTTCTGGATTTGGCTGCCAAGCGGGCCGAGGCCGCCGGCAACAAGGCGGACATCGAGCTTTCATCGGCGCGGCGCAACTTGGCCAGCACGCTGGTCCGGGAGCGGGAACTGGCTCTCAGCCAGTCCGAAGCCAATTTCACCCGCTGGGTCGGACGGAAACCGCCGGGTTCCCTGGTCATGCCGAAAGTCCGGCATTTCAATGCCGTCAGCGACATCCGGCCGGAGCAGAATTTTCACTACCGCGCAGTGACCCACCAGCTTGAGGCGGCGCATTACATCAAGCGGGCCCTGCAGCGCAAATACTACCCGAAGATCTACTTTGAGGGGGCGGCCCAGATCGGTCAGGATGTGCTTGGCATCGAAGGCGAAGACAACGCCGCCAGCGCGATGATCGTGATTTCCTGGGACATCTTCGACGGTGGCCGCCGGAAAGCCGAAATCGCGGAAGCCATGGCCGACATCGACCGCCAGACCGCCATTCTGGACGAGACGCTGGTGATTCTGCGCCAGGACATCGCCGCGCGCTGGGCCGATTACCGCACGCTCAGCGAGCGCATGGGCATCATTCGCAACTATTCCGCCGAACTGGCCAGGACCGTCGGTCTCTACCAGGAGCAGTTCGATCTGGGAACCCGTCCCCTGCTCAGTCTGCTGGACATTCAGAACGAAGTCAGCGCGGCGGACATCCGGCTTGTGGACTACCAGCGCAATCAGGTCCTTCTCGGCTACCGGCTGCTGTTTTTCGGCGGCCGGCTGGTCACGGAGACGGCCGGCGCGCAGCATCTCAACCCCACCTCCTGCGAAACGCTGGAGGCGGGTGCTTCGGCAAAGAATCCCGTGTGGTCGGTTGCGAAGAATCCTGTGTGGTCGGACCGCCCGCCGCCCCCGGAAGCCATGGTTGCGGAACGGCGGCAGCCCGCCCGCGGACGTCCAGGCCTGCTGAACAAATGGTTTGGCAAAAAGAAGGCTTCTGACGTGTCCCCCTGAGCGTGTGGCGATCCGCCCCCAGTGGCGTTGCTGATCCCGGCCCCCACGACAACCCCAACTTTACCTCCTTGCAGATCATGAACCCCTCGGAACCCGCCTCCGCCCAGGAGAACAAGCCGGCTGCCTCGGCCGGCAAAGCTTCTGCCGCCAGCATCAACGTGGCAGGCTTGGCCAGCGGTCAGCGCATCCCCGTCGATGCGACGCAGAACATCGACATCCACCGGGACAACGCGCCGCCGGTGGAAATTCTGCCTGTTGAGGAGGGGTTTTACGTGGCTTGGTCCGACGGCTTTTCGGTGCTTCTGGTCCTGCCGGAGGGGGAGAATGCGCCGCGCCAAGTCAGCATCAACAGCACCATCTTCGGCGCCGCAGACGGCGAGCAGGGGCCGCTGCCCGATTTCATGCAGTGGACGGCGAGCTACCAGGATGATCCCTTGGATTTCGCGCCCTTGCCTCCGTACCCGGTCAGCCCGGTGGAGTCCCCCAAGGACGACCGGATGATTTTCGAGGATGATGCCTTTGACGACATTCCGGGCATTGATCTTGATGCTGCGGCCATCGCTGTCGATGAGGAGGGACTGCAGGGCAATGCTGGCGGCGAAGGCGACCTGCCCGGGGAGGCGGTCACCCAGTCGGGTGTCCTTTCCGGACTGCGCTTCGGCGCTAACGGGGTCGGTGACGTGGTGCTGGCGGCCCAGGAGGACACCGGACTCCGAACCTTGGACGGCAACCTGATCCGCACGGTCTGGGATGGCGATTCACACACCCTGACGGGCGAGGAAGCCGGCACCGGCAAAGTCGTGTTCACCCTGCAGATCACCGAGGTCCGTGACGGATCCTACCTATTCATCCTGCA
>CAYYJK010000094.1:0-8960 GCA_964472185.1 uncultured Prosthecobacter sp. | reverse complement strand
TGTTCACCCTGCAGATCACCGAGGTCCGTGACGGATCCTACCTATTCATCCTGCATCGTCCGGTGCGGCATGCCGAGGCTGGGACGGAGGATGATCAGCTGCTTTCCATTCCCGTCGAGGTCACGGACGCGGACGGCGATTCGGCACAGGGGTTCATCCACCTTCTGCTGGACGATGACAGCCCCTCTCTCAGCGCGGTGGGTGTGGCGGACGCGCTGGTGGTGGATGAAACGGAGCTTGGAGTGAACGCGAGCGCGAGCTTTGCGGACAACTTCGTGAGCGCGTATGGGTCTGACGGAGTGGGGAGTCTGACGTACGCGCTGGGAGTGGTGAGCGGAGCGAGCGGGCTTGTGGACACGGCGACCGGGGAGGCCGTGAACCTTGGGCTGAACGGCGGGGTGGTGGAAGGGCGTACGGCGGGGACGAACCAGCTGGTGTTCACGGTGAGCGTGAGCGCCGGAGGAGTGGTGACGCTGGACCAGGTGAGAGCGGTGGTGCACCCGACGCTGGATCCTGACGAGGCGAAGACGCTGAGTGCGGCGAACCTGGTGACGCTGACGGGGACGATCGTGGACAAGGACGGGGACACGCAGAGCGCGGTGGTGAACCTTGGGCAGGCGCTGAGCTTTGAGGACGACGGGCCGACCGTCTCGGCCGTGATCGATCCGGATGTGCTGGATGACGAGGGCCTGGCCTACGGCATCGACGGCGGGACGGGCGACCTGCCCGGCGCCAATCCGACGTCCACCACCGGCAGCCTGGGGTATTCCGCAGGCGCCGACGGTTTCGGCTCGCTGACGCTGAGCGGCCCTTCGACGCTCGGTTCCGAAGCGGTCACCTCGTCTTGGAATCCGCTCAATCACACGCTGACCATCAGCTCCACGCGGGGCGACTTGATGACCGTGCAGGTGACGGATCTGGCGACCGGCGCGTACGCGGTCACGCTGCTGAAGCCGCTGCTGCACGCGACGCCGGGCACGGAGGACGACATCGTCCTCAATCTCGGCTACACGCTGACGGACAAGGACGGCGATTCGGCCGACGGCTCGCTGCAGATCACCATCGACGACGACATGCCGGTCGCCTTCGTTCCCGAGCAGGCGGTGCTGCTCAATGCTGTCACCGCGCCGGTCAGCTTCGATCTCGACGCGGACGTCAACATCGACGACAACGCGGGGGCCGACCAGGCAGCGTCGGTGATCTTCACCGGCATCACCAACGGCCAGATCTTCTCGTCGGGAAGCACGGTGTACACTTCCGGCGGCCAGCCGATCCGGCTGTTCCTGGACGGGAACGACCAGATCGTGACCGGCAGGACCGGTCCGGAAGACGGCTCGGGGCCGATCGTGTTCCAAGTGACGCTGAATCCGGACGGCAGCGCGGCCTCGGCCTCGGACACCTACTCAGTGCAGCTGTTTGCGCAGATCGACAACGGCGCGCATTCGGACGTCACGCTGAGCGATCTCGGTTTCGCCACGGCCGGCAACAAGGCGTTCAACTACATCGATGTCGCCGGCTCGACCCAGGACATCCTGTTTTCCGGCTACACCCGTGCCGCCAACAACACGCTGACGATCGGTACGGTGAATTCCAACAGCACGGCGATCGGCGTCGACAACCAGTCGATGAACGATGGTGACAATCTCGGCATTGATTTCGTCAATTCGCCGACGGTCACCGGCAGCGCGAGCAACACCTACGACTACCCGAGCCCGAGCGGCGGCCACTACACAGTGAACGACTTCACCTTCACCATCGTTCAGAAGGGGAGCGGGACGGGGGTGGATGACATCGAGATCTGGCTGCGGGCCTACGATGCGGACGACGACGATCCGGCGGGCACCGACACGGCCACGCACTTCAACGAAATCCGGGACGTCACCTCCCAGGTGCAGATCAGCGGTATCAAGGTGAACGGCGTGAGCGTGAATCTCGGCACCCTGCAGACCGATGGCAACGGCGGCTACCTGCTGCGCGGCCTCGACTTGAACGATCAGATCACCATCAACGCCGTTACGGGGTACGAGCGCTTGGAGATCGAAAATGCGCGCTCGATGGACTCCGGCCCGGATGCCTCCCTAACCGGCGACTCCTTTGACATCGGCATGTTCGCCTTTGCTAAGACCATCGTGTTTCCCGGCACTCCGGTGAGCATGGGCTTCAACCTCCGGCTCACGGATGCCGACGGTGACACGTCGACAGGCAGCCTGAACATCCTGCTGAATCCCGCGGCGCCGCCGGTGGTGCTCGACCTGAACGGCGACGGGTTGCAGTTCCTAGGCATCGGGGAGTCGGGGGCCGCCTTCGACTTTGATGGCGACGGCACGCTGGAGCCGAGCGCCTGGATCAGCGGCAACGACGGCTTCTTGGTCTATGACCAGGACGGCAACCGGGCCGTGAGCGGCGCTGCGGAGATCGTGCTCACGCAGCACCATGCGGAGGCGCGCACAGATCTGGAGGCCCTGAGGCTGGCTTTCGACAGCAATGGCGACCTGGTGTTTGATGCGCGCGATGCCGAGTTTGGCAGCTTCGGAGTCTGGCAGGACGCCAACGAGAACGGAGTGGCCGATGAGGGTGAATTCCGCAGCCTTCACGAGGCTGGCATCTCGGGCATCGGCCTGGTCTCGGACGGGCAGGCGTACACCGCGGCCGACGGCGAAGTGCTGGTCCACGGCCAGGTGCATTTCGAGTTTGCGGACGGCAGCAAGGGCGTGGGCGGCGACGTCGCGCTTGGGTTCGACAACCTGCTGCCCGCGCAGGATGAGATGCTTGCCGCGAACGAGGTGGATTTGAGCCCGCTGACGGGGGGCAGCGCCGCGGCGGCATCGGAGGTGGTCAATGCCGGTTTCGAAGCCGGCAAAGAGGGGTCGTTTGACTTGGGCGACACCTTTGCCGACGCGGGAGCCGCGCTGGAGACCGGCGACCCTGGCGGCGATGTGGCCGCGGTGCCCGTGACCCTTGCCCCGGTCGAAGATGCGCCGCCCGCCGTCGCCTGAACCCGAACATGAAATCCCCAGTCAAAACCGGAGTCATGATGGAAGCGCTGCAACGGGCCGCCGAGGTGCGAGGCGATGCGGCCGCCGCCCCGGCGGCAGGCCTCGAAGCTGGGGCGGGGCCCGCTGCCGATGCTGCGGCGGTTCCCGACTTCCTGCTGGAGTGCCTGGTCGAGGCTGGCAGGGTGCATCTGGTGGAAGTGGACCGCGAGGCCGTGGTCGCCGGATTGCCGCTCGAGGCGGGACGGCTGACGCCCGGGTTGCTGCTGTGCGCCGCCCAGCGGGCGGGCTTTCGCGCCCGCCTCGTCGAGAGGAAGCTGCGCAAACTGCCGAAATCGGTGCTGCCGGCCATCCTGCTTCTCAAAGGCGGGCGTGCCGGGGTACTGTCGCGCAAAAGTCCGGCGGATGCCGTGGAGTTCCATATTCCCGGTGATCCTGCGCATGTCACCCAGACCGCTCCGCTGAAGCGCGACTACACGGGCTTTACCGTGCTGCTGCAGCCGCAGCCTTCGGCCGAGGCCATTCCCGCGCCGAATCCGCGGTGGTGGTTCTGGCTGACGATGTGGAAGCTGCGCGGCCAGTATCTGCGCCTGCTGCCCGCATCCGCCCTGATGGCGGTGTTCGCCATGGTGATGCCGATTTTCACCATGCTGGTCTATGACCGGGTGGTGCCGAACGATGCGGCGGAAACCCTGGCCGTGCTGGCCATCGGCGTGGCCCTGCTGTTCCTGTTTGATTTCCTGCTGCGCCTCCTGCGCGGCTCAGTGATCGAGCGGGCCGGCCGCGAGATGGACATGGTTCTGGGCGGCGCCCTGTATGAGCAGTTGCTGGCGATGGAGATGCAGGCGCGCCCGGCGTCCAGCGCCATGCTGGCGGCCCGCGCCCGCGCCTACGAGATCGTGCGCGAGTTCTTCATGTCGGCAGCCATGCTGGCCATCACCGATCTGCCCTTCTCGCTGGCGATGATGTCGGTGATGTTCCACATCGCAGCGCCGCTGGGCTGGGTCCTGGTCTTTGCTGCGGTTGTGGCGATCGTCAGCGAGTGCCTGATTCAGATGCCGCTGCGGCGGTCGGTGCAGGATTCGTCCGAAGCCGGCATGGAACGGCAGGCGGTCCTGTCGGAGACGGTCAACGGGCTGGAATCCGTCAAGGGCGCCTGCGCAGAGGGGCTGCTGCAGCACCGTTTCAACATGATCATGAGCGGTTCGGCGCAGCGGGAGGGGCGCTCGCACTGGTACGCGCTGCTCGGCACCTCGTTCGCCGGGGTGGTGATCAACCTGAGCACGGTGGCCGTGGTGGTGGTGTCGGTCGGTCTGATTCACGCCAACGAAATGTCGATGGGCGGCATGGTGGCCGCGATCATGCTGACCTCGCGCACGCTGATGCCGCTGGCTCAGGTGGCGGGGCTGATGACCCGGCTGCAGCAGGCCCTGCAGGCCCTGCACAGTCTCAACGCCATCATGGGCATGCCGCGCGAGACCGGCGGCCGGGGGCGGAAATTTGTCCACCGCCCCTCGTTCCGCTTCAACTACGAGCTGCGGGACGTGAAGGTCAAGTATCCCGCCCAGAAGACGCCGGCCCTTGACGGCATCACCCTGCGTGTCCGCGAGGGCGAGCGCATCGGCCTGCTCGGCCGCATCGGTTCGGGCAAAAGCACCCTGATGCGCCTGCTGGCCAAGCTGTACGAGCCGGCCGAGGGCACCGTCCTGCTCGACGATGTCGAACTGGCGCAGTACCATCCGGCGGTCGTGCGCCGGCTGATCGGCTACCTGCCGCAGAACGCCACCATCTTCCGCGGCACGTTGCGCGAGAACATCGCCCTCGGCGCCGGTGACGTGTCGGACGACGAAGTGCTGCAGGCCGCGCGTCTGGCCGGGCTGGGTGACTACGTGCGGCGGCACCCGCTCGGCATGCACGCCGTGGTCGGCGAGCAGGGGTCGATGCTGTCGGGCGGCCAGCGCCAGGCCGTGGTGCTGGCGCGCAGCCTGCTGCGAAATCCGCGCCTGCTGCTGCTGGATGAACCCACCTCGAGCATGGACCCCCAGACGGAGAAGCAGTTCATGCTTGGGCTTCACCAATACCTGGCGCAGGATCCCCGCCGCACCTTGATCGTGTCGACCCACAACCACCACATGCTCGAACTGGTGGATCGCCTCATCATTCTGGAGCAGGGGCGAATCCTCATCGACGGGGAAAAGGGGGCCGTCCTGGCGAGACTGGCGCATCCGACTGCCTTGGGGCAGGCCGTTTCCGAGGTGCCGGTGCGGGCCGAGACGCCGGCCAGCGGCGCGCCGCCACCGGCCGCCGCGGCCGCCGAAAAGGGGCGTTCGCCCGTGGCCCACGCACATTAGCCTGAATCAGATCATGGAATCCACGCCGCCCACCCTCACCCTTCCGGAGTGGTCCCGGGAGCAACTGCGCGCACTGGCGCATGAACTCCGCATGGCCGGGGACAAGGAGGCGCTCACCGACGAGGATCTGGCCTATGTAAAGAACGCACAGATGCTGACCCGCCGCCGCCGGGCCAGCGGCTGGCGCAGCGGGCTGCCCTGGCTGGCGTTCGGCCTGTTTGCGGCGCTGATCTGGTGGGCGTCTTGGGCGGAGATCGAGGAGTCGACCCGCGGTGTCGGGCGCGTGATCCCTTCGCAGTCCGTGCAGCTGATCCAAAGCCTGGAAGGCGGCATTCTCGACGAAATCTACGTGCAGGAGGGGCAGGTGGTGGAGAAGGATGCGCCGCTGGTGCGCTTTCGGGACGCCATTTTTGCCGCCAACTTCAACGAGAACACCGCCAAACGGGAAATCCTGGAAGCCAGGCTGTGCCGGCTCGACGCCGAGGCGAAGGGGCTGGCGGAACTGAAGTTCCCGGCCGGCATCCGGTCCGATCTGGCGGCAAGCGAGCGCTTCCTCTTCGACAAGCGCCGCCTGGACCATCAGACGATGAAGGCCAGCCTCCAGTCGCGGCTGACGCTGGCCCGCCGGGAGCAGGAACTGCTGGAGCAGGGAACCCGGTCCGGGGCCATCTCCGAAGTGGAGTTGATCCGGGTGCGCAAGGAGGCGGAACAGATCGACGGCCAACTGCGCACGCTCGACACCACACTGCAGCGCGAGAGCCTGGAGATGTACCATCAGGACAAGGCGGAACTGGAAACGGTGCTGCAGGCGCTGCTGCGCGACAAGGACCGTCTGGATCGGACGCTGATCCGTTCGCCGGTGCGCGGCACGGTGAACAAGATGCACATCAACACCGTCGGCCGCGTCATTGCCAGCGGCGTGGACATCATGGAGGTCGTTCCGGTGGACGACACGCTGCTGGTGGAGGCGAACGTCCGGCCGTCCGACATCGCCTTCATTCACCCCGGACAGGAGGTGATGGTGAAATTCACCGCGTATGACTTTTCCATCTACGGCGGCCTGCGCGGAACCCTCGAGCAGATCAGCGCCAACACCATCACCAACCAGAACGGCGCCAAATCCGGGCCCAAGGAAGGCGGCGGCGAGAGCTTCTACCAGATCAAAGTGCGAACCGACAAAAACTCCCTGGGCAAGGACGCCAACGGCAAGGAGCTCATCCTCATTCCGGGCATGGTCGCCGAAGTGGACGTGCTGACCGGCAAGCGCACGGTGCTGACCTACCTGCTGAAGCCGATCAACCGCGCGCGCATGCGGGCGCTGCGGGAGCGTTGACGGTTTCCGAGTGCGGCGCCAGGGGGCCGCACTCACGCCAGACTGTGCGGCTGCGCGCCGGACGGGATCGATTCTGCCGGGTGCGGTTGCGTCTCGAAACGGACACCGTCCGGACTGCGACTCAGCGGATGGAGGCGGCCCGCGCCTGGATGATCGGGGGCTTTTTGCCGAGAACAGGCACGCCTTGCCCGGTGCTGCCGGTCGCCGGCTTCGGCGCGCTTGCCCGTTCGGAGGTGTCAAGCTGCGCGCCATACACCGCGAGATCGCTGAGAAAGGTGCGGCAGCCAAAAGTGACGCTTGTCGCCGGCTGCGAAACAGCCACGATGCAGCCGGCCAGTTCCCAGCGGCCGAGTTCGGTGTTGTAGCAGAAGGCGGCGCCGCCGGAGTCCCCGTCCGTCGCCTGTCCGGCAAAGGGGTTGCGTTCAAACCGGGTCGTGAAGCACTGGGTGATGAAATTGCGGCCGGTGGCCACGAGGCTGTCGAGCGGCTGGCTGCCGCGGTTGAGGCACCAGACGTGGTTGCGGCGCGGCTGGATGCGGTAGCCCAGGATGCCGAGGTTGCGCCCCTGGGTCTTCAGGGCGATGGGCTCCAAGCCCTGCGTGAAGCCGGTGCCGAGGAGCAGGATCGGAGCGTCGTTGGGGCGTCGTTCGGCCAGAGGCAGCGAGGCCAGGCGCGCCAAGGCGGAGCTTTTGGGCACGCGGATGCGGAACACGGCCAGGTCGCTTTTCGAGCCGTCGGCATTCTTCAGAATCCGCCAGCTGGCATAGTCGGGTTCGTAGCGGCTGCCGTCCTGCAGACGGAACGGATAGCAGCCGACATGGGCGCTGGTGAGCACCCGGCCCTGGCCGAGGTAGATGCCGCTGCCCATGCCGATCATGCCGACATGCTGCCAGAAGGCAAAGGGGGCCAAATCGGCGAAGTCGCGGCCCAGCACCTCATTCAGTCCGTGCAGGCCCCGGTCCAGGGAAACCGCTTTGGCGGCGGCTTGCCCGGCGACCTCGGGCAGATGGTTGACCATCGCCGCGCAGGGGGCCAGCGCAGAGGCCAGCACGGAGCCCATCAGCAGGGCAGTGCGGGACAGGCGGCAACCAAATGGAAAGGCGAAGCGAGAGGCCATGGAGGAGTGATTTTATGGGAAAACCAACTATTACAGTTTAACCGAAAACATTTTTAAAAATATATAAAAAACTAAAAAAATTGTATTTATGGAAAATACAGATTGTTGCAGCAGTCGATCCTATTCTGACCGGCCGTCAGTCTGGTGGGGGTTGGTGCACCGGCTTCCCGGCAAGAAGAACTTGGTGCGGCCGGAGCAAGGCGTGGCTGAAGCCTGTACCTCCCCGTGCGGGCAGGTTAGCCACTCCAGTCAAATCGGCATGCAGTGTACCACATCAGGCAATGCCTGACAATACTTTTCGCTAGACCCTGAACAAATCCTTGGTTGGGGCGGGCAGTGCAGGCGCAAAAAAGCCGGTTTTGTCAGGCATTCCCCGACAAAACCGGCTTTTTGCACGCTGTAGTCGAGCCGCAGCCTTGGGGGTCACTGCACCGCCGCCAGCAGCTTGGGCAGGAGGTCGCCGATCTTCACGCGCTCCTGTTCGCCGCCGTCGCGGTGGCGCAGGGTGACGGTATCCTGCAGCTCGGGGCCCTTTTCGCCGAGGGTCTCAAAGTCGATGGTGACGCCGAACGGCGTGCCGACTTCGTCCTGGCGGGCGTAGCGGCGGCCGATGGAGGCGGTTTCGTCGTAGAAGCAGTTCATGTGCTTCTTAAGCAGGCCGTAGACCTCGCGCGCCTTGGCGACCAACTCCGGTTTGTTCTTCAGCAGCGGGAAGACGCCGACCTTGATCGGTGCTACGCGCGGATGGAAGCGCAGGACGGTGATGGTCTCCTTCTTGCCCTTGTCGTCGGTCTTCTCGGTCTCGTTGAACGCGTTGGCGATGACGGCCAGGGCCATGCGGTCCAGGCCGGCCGAGGGTTCGATGACGTGCGGAACGTAGCTTCCCTTGAACAGGCGGTCGAACCAGGCGCGGACGTCGGCTTCCGGCAGGGGGGCGCCCTTGGTCTTCGCCGCTTCGGCGGCCAGGCGCTTTTGGATGAGCGCCTCCTTCTGGTCGTCGCCGAGCTTGGCGGCGGCGTTCTTGAGTTCCTCGTCGAAAACTTCCTGGGTCTTGCCGCTGTGCTTCTGGTGCTGCGACAGGTCGAAGTCGCCGCGTGCGGCGATGCCTTCCAGCTCCTCGGTGCCGAAGGGGAACTCGCACAGGATGTCGACGCAGGCGCGGGCGT
>CAYYJK010000093.1:8964-12139 GCA_964472185.1 uncultured Prosthecobacter sp. | reverse complement strand
CGTCGCGTTCCAGTTCGGTGGCGAGCCCGTCGGCCTCCGGCGGGCGGACCAGCCCGGAGAACAGGCCCATCACCCGTTGCAGGGCGGGCACCTCGCGCTGCTGGGCGAGGGCCTCCACCTGCTCCCGCAGCCGGGCCTTGATCAACCGGGCGATCTCGCCCAAGCCGCGACCGAAGGCGTCCTGCGGATACGCCGCGCCATTCTCCACCCGCGCCGGTGCGGCCTGCAGGGCGGACACGCGCCGGAACAGCTCGAGCGTCTCGCCGCCACGCACGCCGAGCAGCGTCACCTCGGCGCCGTACAGCGCCTGCAGCGCCGCCGCCACGGGCGCGGCGCCGCCGGACGGCACTTCGATGGCAATGTCCTCGAGCCGCTCAAGCACGCTGACCGCAGGGGCGCCGCGCAGCGTCTCCGGCAGGGCCGTGCCGATGGCCACCGCCGACAGCGCCGAGGCCGCATCGCCGCGCAGGCGCAGGTAGCGCCCCAGCCAGCCGCCGCCGGCCGGCGGCCCCGGCGGCGAGTCGCCGTGCTCCATCTGGTCCTGGCAGTCGAAATGCGAACCGCTGCGGTTGTCGACACCGACCGACTGCACCGCGCCGAAGCGGCCCTCCTTGAAGGCGGCCTCCAGGGGGCGCAGCGCCGGATGCAGCGCGTAGCGGTCGTCGAGCCGAATCGCCGCTTCCGCGCCGCGGCCGGGCGCCGGAACCGCCAGCGAAGGCCGCAGCCGGTAGTAGCGGTCGTCCGCATGCGGCACCCAAAAGTTGAGGGTGTCGGCACCGCCGCGCAGGAAGACGTGCACCAGGGTGTGGCCCTCCTCGCGCGCGGCGGCGAACGACGGCAGCGCTGCCAGCGCGAGTTTGGAGATCAGGGTACGGCGGCGGAGTTTCATGGCGGCGGGGCGTTTTCCGGCGGCCGGGCGGCGGCCGCATTCAGCACCTGCGGCGGGCACATGACCTGAAAGGTGAGCAGGCCGATCAGCGGCGCGAGGGTGATCACCAGGAACCACAGGATCTTGTCGGTGCTGTCGAACCGCGAGGCGGCAAGGATGCGCACCAGGGCCCGCCAGTACCAGCCGAGATAGGCGAGCCAAAGTGCGAACACGAGCAGCTGCAGCAGCGGCGACAGGGGCAGATCGATTTTGAAGGGCAGCATGGCGGGGAAAGTCGACGATGAGAACATTCAACACCTCTGGAAAGCCGGACTGGCGAGGATCAGTCCCAACCGCGCCGGAGCCGGCGCCGCCTCCAGCGTCCGCAGTTCCTCCGGTGCGGGCAGGCGGCCGACGAGATGGCGAAACCAGCGTTCGGTCCGCCGTTCCGGCGACCGCCCCACCACCGCCCGCTCCAGCGCCGGAAGGTCCACCCGCGCACCGCGCAGACGGTTGCCGGCGAGGGCGAGGCCGAAGTTCCAGCGCCACATGAGCGTGCCCATCCAGGGCAGCTCCTCGTCGGGGTAGCCGTCGGGTGTGGGATGCTGGAACAGGCCGTGCCCCATGCGCTGCAGCGGCTCAAGCACGGGCCGGTCCGCATGGGTGTCGGCGGCCAGCGCGCGCAGCGCGGAGACGACCAGCCGGAACGGCCGCTTGAGCAACTGCCCGCGGCTGGCGAAAAATTCGTCGGAGAGCAGGATCTCGCGCAGCAGGCTCGGAATGTCGCCGCCGGTGCGGGTGAAGGTCTGCGCCACGCGCTCCACCAGGGCTGCCGGCGGTTCCAGGCTGACAAAACGCCGGCAGAGCTTGCCCGCGATGAAGCGCGCCGTGCTGGGATGCGCGCAGACGATGTCGACCAGCAGGTCCAGGTCGCGCGGACCGCCGCCGGCGGGAATCGTGTGGCCGAGCACGCGCTTCTCGCCGTCGTCGTGCCGGTCGGCACGGAAGTAGGACTCGCCCTGGTTGAGGGCGAAGAAGCGCTTGCGGTCAAACGTCCAGCCGGTCAGGCAGCGCGCCGCCTCGAGCACATCGGCCTGCGTGTAGCCGCCATGGACGCCGAGCGTGTGCAGTTCGAGCAGTTCGCGGGCGTAGTTCTCGTTCGGCCGGTCGCGGCTGTGCCGGCGCACCAGGTTGGTCTGGCCGTCCAGATAGACCAGCATGGCCGGCGACGTGGCGGAGGCGCGGATCAGGTCGCGAAAGCGGCCGAGCGCATGCCGGCGGATGACCTCTCGATCGTCGCTCGGCTTGAGGTAGATGCAGTCGCCCTTTTCCAGATCGATGTTCAGGTGGTCGGTCCAGAACTCGACCATGACCTCGAAGAGCTGGCGGCGGCTGTACACCGCGCGCAGCAGGGCGTGGCGGGTCAGTTCCTCGCGCAGCACCGGCTTGCGAAACTCGTAGGCGTCGCCGGCGCTGAAGTGGAGCGATTCAAACCGTTCGGCGCGCAGGTCGCAGGCGGTGTCGCGCACGCCGTTGGGCTGCAGCTGTTCATCGATCCAGGCGGTCCGACCCAGAGCCCTCAGCCGCGCCAGATCGCCCGGCCAGGGACCGAACGCCGCGCGCGACAGCAGGTGGAAATCCGGACCGATCTCGCCGCCCTCAGGCAGCTCCAGCCGCTCCGGCACGGCCTCGCCGAGGTACTGGTTCGCTTCGCGGATCAGGCGCTCGCAGCCGGTCAGAACCGCACCCCCGCCGCCCAGGAGGGCGGTGCGCAGCAGCTGCCGGCGGGAGGCGTGCATGATCCGGAAACGGTGGCGGTCACGGGACGGCGCTGCCGGGCGACGACGGTTCCGCAGCCAGAGCGTTTCGGCCCCACCAGCCGCGCAGGTGCAGACCGCCGCCCAGGACGGCGAGCAAGGGCAGCAGGACAAACCAGCCGACCACCGGCAGCAACACGCAGCCCACCAGCACCAAGCCGCCGCGCAGGGTCTGCCGCCAACCCTCGACCGACGGCCACAGGCGCTCGCCGATCAGCGCGGCCAAGCCGCCCGCACCGAGGAAGCCCCAGGCCAGAAACAGCCCGCCCACGAGCGCCGACAACGCGCCCATCTTGGGCAGCTTGGCCAGCACGCCGACCAGCAGGAACGCGGCGGTGGCGGGCGCCAGACCGAGCAGGAACAGCCGGAACAGGCCGCGCTCGGCGGCCTGCCGGTGAAGCCGCACGCGCTCGGGCCAGAGGCCGCGGGCGAGCAGCCAGAGCGCCGGCAGGGCGACGACGAAACCGAGGGCGACAAGCAGCCAGGTGAG
>CAYYJK010000093.1:0-8864 GCA_964472185.1 uncultured Prosthecobacter sp. | reverse complement strand
GCCAGAGCGCCGGCAGGGCGACGACGAAACCGAGGGCGACAAGCAGCCAGGTGAGAACGGTGGAGAAGAGCATGGCGGAAGGGTGGACTGCCGGGCTCAACGCGGCGCCATTGCCGCCGGTCACCAAAAAACGTCAGCGGGCCTCGGCCGGGCGTTTCGGCCGGAGGGTTTCCCAGCGCGCCCGCTGTTCCGGCGAGAGATCCGCTTCCAGTTCGGTCATGGCGCGCTCGACGATCGACCAGACTTCGCCAAGGGCCTCCCGGCGCAGGCGGCTCAGTTCCTGCACGGTCCGGTCGGTGACCGCTTCAAACCGCTGCCGCTGCCCGGCGTCGGGCTCGAGCTTGTCCAGATGGCGCAGGGCGGCGCGCTTCCAGAAGGCGGGATCCTCCTTCTTTTTGGCGAGGCCCCGGCTGGCCGCCAGGCCCAGCAGGAAACCGGCGGCGAGGCTGCACAGGACCAGCAGGCTGATCAGCAGGGTGGCTTGGGTGCGGCGCGTCAAACTCATGGCCAGACCAGGTCGGAGGTGAACACCGGCGCCAGGGCCGGCACGTCGAGGCGCGGCTCGTACCATTCGTGCAGGGCGAGGCCGGCGCCGATCAGGAGCGCCGCGAAGGCGCCCGCCAAGGCGCGCCGCCCCATCCGGCTGAGCAGTTCCGCCCAGGCCTCCGGCGCGGGGCTGGCGAGGCGGGCCTGCAGGCGCGTCAGGAAACCGAACGGCAGCTCCGCCGGCGCCGCCGGTGGCAGGCGGCGCGCCGCGGCGGCCAGTCGCTGCCAGCGTGCATCAAATTCATTCATGGGTGGCAAATTCGTCGGGGTGAAAACGCTGCGCAATCCGCCGCAGCTTGTGGCGGGCGCGCAGGGCGCGCATTTTGACCATCGGCCGCGACCAGCCGGTCTGCAGGCTGATGTCCTGGACGCTGTGCGCCTCCAGATCGAGCAGGGTCAGCACCAGCCGGTCGGCGGGCGGCAGTCGGGCGAACAGCAGCTCGATCAGCGCCTTGGCGTCGCGCTCGCCGGCCTCCGGCGCCGCCGCCTGGCGCTGCAGCAGCCAGTCGAGCCAGCCGGCCTCGCCATCCCCCAGATCGGCCATCCGCCATTCCGGCCGCGCCCGCTCGGCGCGCAGCGCGTCCAGGCAGGTGCGCACCGCCAGCCGCGACACCCAGTGCTCGAACGGCACGCCGGCCTGCTCGCGGTAGCGGTCGAGCCGCTGGAACAGTTTCACGAACACCTCCTGCATCAGGTCCTCCTCGCTTTCGCGCCGCGGCCGGTGGTTGCGCACCCAGCGGCGCACCAGCGGATGCAGGTGCGCGACCAGCGCCGCCGCCGCCGCGGAGTCGCCCGCGCGGCTGCGGCGAATGAGGTCCTGCACATCGGTCGCGTCGGGCATCACGATGGCGGAAATTCAGGGCAGAGGCCAAGCACACAACCGCTTCAACGCGGCGCCGGCCGCGCCGGTCACGGCTTATTTCAGCAGTTCCGCCAGGGCGAGGCGGTGGCAGGCGGCCGTGCGCGACTTCTGCTTGTCCTCGCCGCCGAGGCAGTAGAGGAAGCCGTCGCAGACCAGCAGGCCAACCATCGCCTTGTAGGGCAGCGGCGGCGCCGGGCGGTAGCTGTCGCGGGCGGTGTCGTAAACGAACGCGGCGTCGGTGAAACCTTCGGCGTCGCTCTTGAAGCCGCCGGCCAGGTAGATCAGGCCGTCGGTCAGCGCCACGGCGGTCAGGCCGCGCACGGCGTAGGGGAAGGGCCGGAGGCTGCGCCAGCGGCGCTGCTGGAGTGAAAAGGCGTGGGCTTCGTCGGTGTTGATCACCGCCTTGGCGGCCGCATCGGTGGTGGCGCCGGTGAAGACGAACAGCTCGCCGCCGGCGACGGCCGCGGCCGCGGTCATCTGCGCGCGCCCGGGAAAGTCCGGCAGGCTCTCGACGCGCCCCTGCAGGTCCAGGGCAAAGGTGCGGCGCGTGATGCCGGCCAGACTGGCGGGATCGTCAGTGCCGCCGGTGAAAATCAGCCGGTCGTCGAGCACGCCGCCGGCGGCGAGCACGGTGGCCGGCGCCGCCGGCAGGCCGGCACGGGCGGCGGTTTGGCCGCGCGGCCCGAACCGCAGGAGTTCCGGAAAACCGGCCGCCCCGGTGAAGCCGCCGGCAAACACGAAAGCGCCGCCGGCCGTCACACCGCCGACAGCATACGCCACCGGCTGCGGCAGCGGGCCAAGCGTCTGCCAGAGACGGGTCTGCGGGTCGAAGGCGTGCACGCTGCGCAGCCAGTTTTTCTGACCGCCTTCCCAGTGGGTGCCGCCGGCGATGATCAGGCGGCCTGCATGAACGCCGCCGACGAAACCGCCGTTGGGTTCGGGCAGGGGCGGCAGTTTTTCCCAGGCAAGGGCGTCAGGGCTCATGGTCAGCAGGGCCGCCAGCAGGCAGCTTGTCGTCAGGATCGGTCGCATGTTCATAGGCGTCGATGTGCGGCGTCGGCCAGTCGGCCCGCAGGCGGACGTCGGCCGCGCCCGCCAGTGCGCCGGGCGGCCCGGCCGTCGCGGCGTCGGCCTGGCGGCGGATCTCCCACCAGCACTGGCCGGCATGGTTGTGCTCGTGATCGATGGCAAAGCCGGCCTGCTTCATCAGCGGCCCGATCCAGCCCAGGCAGTGGTCGCAGTAGTCGCGGTGCTGGTGCAGACCGTTGCGGATCAGGAAGCCCTTGGACGGACAGGCGTGCATGTCGATGCGAAACACGTCGTCACGCGCGGTCGTGGTCCAGTCCGCCCCTTCCTCGGCCAGGGTGTGGCCCCAGTACTCGTGCATGCCGGCGAAGCCCTTGCCGGCGATCAGCGCCGTGGCGTGGCGCTGGGAGTCCTGGTGGATCGCCTCGTCCCAGTAGGCCCGCACCAGGTCATGGCCGCCCTGCGCCTCCAGCCAGGCGAACGTCCACTCGTAGTGGCCGCAGAAGTCGTAGACGCCGATCATGACGCGGTCGCGATGTCCTCCAGGCGCTGGGGTGCGTGAAAGTGGCCGGCCCGGGCGAAGCGCTGCACGCAGGCGCCGTTGCCGCCCTGCACGCGCACGTCGATGCCGGCGCCGCGGCCCATCGCCGCACTGACAAAAACGCACTGCTGGCAGAAGCAGGGCACGATCTCGCGGCCGTGAGCGCGCAGGTACGCGATCGCCGGACAGGCGGTCACCTCGACCACCACCTCGTCGCCGCGTTCCTGCACCGCCACGGCGGCGCCGGGCTCGGCGGCGAAGAAGGCGCGCCAGTGGTCGGCCACCGCCGCCAGGCCGCCGACGCGCCAGCGCCCGGTCACCGGGGCATGGTAGCGCTCGCCCAGCTCGGTCCAGTAGCGGCGCAGCCCCTCGAGACCGGAGCGCCGCTCGATGAAGCGGAAGGTCGCGTTGATCGCCGCGTAAAAATCCGCCGCCCCCACCGGCTTGGTGTCGGTGTAGGGCAGCGCCGAAACCGGCTCAGCCGAGGAGCTGCTGGAGCTGTTCGCCATGGTGCTTGAGGTGGTCATGTACGGCCCAAAACTCGTTTCCCATCGCGAGAATCTGGCAGCCCAGGTCGACGACCGTGCGGGCGTCCTCGAGGTTGCCAACGGGAAAGCCCCAGGGCTTGCCGGCCTGGCGGCTGGCCGCCGCGAGGCAGTCAACCGCCGCGCGAATCTGCGGATCGCGCACCGACGGCGTGCAGCCCAGGCGCAGCGACAGGTCGCCCGGCCCGAGCAGGAGGGCGTCGACACCGGGCACGGCCAGGATGCTTTCGAGATTGTCCACGCCTTGCGGCGTCTCGATCTGCAGGATCAGCACCGTCTCGTGGTTGCGCTGCGCCGGATAGTCCGCGGTCTTGGCGAAGGTGTAGCCGCCGTCGAGCCCGGACCCGTCCAGGCCGCGCTCGCCCAGCGGCGGAAACTTGGTCGACTCGACCAACTGGCGCGCCTGCGCCGCCGTGTTCACCTGCGGAATCATCAGCGCCGCCACACCGTCCTCCAGCAGGCGCGAAAGGCCGGTCTTCTCCACCGTCGGCGGCCGGAACAGGCAGTCGATGTCGGCCAGATGATGACGGGCGATCAGGTCCGCCAGCTCGCGCGGGTCCCAGGCGCGGTGCTCGCCGTCCACCCAGACCGCATCGTAGCCGAACTGCGCCGCCATCTGCGGGTAGTAGGGCAGGTTGGCGCCGAGCGCGCAGATGCGCGCGACCTGGCCGCGGTCCAGTTTCTGCCGGATTTTCGATTTTCTCATGCTGCCCGGCCACTCTGGGGGGCGGTGGCGCAAATGGCAAGCCTGTGGCGGCTCAAGGCGCAGGCGGGCCGTACTCGCCGCCGGTTTCCGGCACCGGCAGCTGCGGGCGCGAGGCCTGCGGCCGGTCTTCGGCGAACCAGCGGTTGCCGCGGAACTGCAGGGTCTCCGGCGCGGTGCCGGCGCCGACGTTGACCTCGGCCCGCACCTGCGCGCGGCGGAAGAGGATCGTGTTGCCGGTGATGCTGACGTTGCGGCAGGGGACAAAGCCGGGCGCCGCGGTCTCCTGCAGCAGGCGGAAGATCCAGCGGGCGGGAAAGCGGACGGTGTTGCCGGCGAAGGTGGCGCCGTCGACGCCCACAAAGGCGGCCGCGCAGTCGCCGCCCTCGATGAGGTTGTCGCGCACCTCGATGCGCGCGGCTTCGAACCCGGCGCCGGGCGGCCGGAAAAACTCCAGCCCGGTCGAGCCGCCGACGTTGAGCGGCCGCGACCCCGCGTTGCGGAAGGTGCAGCGCTCAACCACGATGTCCTGGCTGCCGCCCTTGAGCTGCACGCCGGCACTGGCGCTGAAGCCGGGTTTGCCGGTGAGCGTGCAGCCGACGATCCGGCTCTGCCGGCAGCCGACGAAATCGATGCCCTGCCCGCCCCAGCCCGTGATCGTGCAGTCGCGGATGGTCAGCCCGGTGAGGCCCGAACACTTGATGCCGTCGTGATTGCCGGTGGGGCCGATGTCCGAGATCTCCAGGTGCTCGAGGGTGATGCCCGGCACCGGCCGGTCGCGCTCGCCGCCATCGTCGAGGTTGAGGCCGTTGCCGGTCTGCCCCGTGATTTTCAAATGGCGCAGCGTCAGCTGCGCGCAGCGGCTGAACTGCCAGGCGGTGGCGCCGCCCCGGAAGACGGGGGGCCGTTGCGGGTCGGCGGCCTCCAGAGTCAGGCGTTCGACGCCGGTCACGTGGTGGCCGCCCGGATACTCGCCCGGCGCGAGGCGCAGCGTGGTGCCCGGCGTCAGCTGCTGCAGCGCCTGGCGCAGTTCGCCGGCATCCCGCACCTCGCGCGTCGCCGCGGGCAGGCGGGTCGCGAACAGCAGCAGGGCGGCGGGGAACACCGTCCGAAGCAAAAGAGGCAGCAAGCGCATGCCGCCCACCAACGCACCGTCAGCGCCCGTCTTTGCAGCCGGCGGCCCCGCGGCGAGAGTTTTGCCAAAGCCGATTTTGATGCAACCACCTCCGCATTCCCTTCGTATCACGGCCCGCATGCCTGCATCTGCAGACGTCGGAAACGCTCCCCCCTCGCCTCCTTCCCCCCTTGCCTCGCCTGCCGAGGCAGACGTCCTTTGCTTTCTGGCCGAAACCGTCGGCGTTTCGGTCCTGCCGGCGAGCGCTGCCCAAGCGTATTCGCAGCTTGGCACGACGCTTCAGGAGCCGCTTGAACGCCTGGTCGAAGCCGCCGAACGCGTCGGCCTCACCGTCGAACCCTTTCGCATTCCCCTGGCCGACGCGGTCTGGCTGGCCCGTGAGGCGCAGCCGCTGGTGGTCTGGCAGCCTGCGTCGCAGAGCTGGCTGGTGCTGCGCCGGCACGGCTTTTTTAAGGCCCGGGTGACCCGGCCCGAACGGCCGCTGGAGACGGAAGCGCTCAGCCGCGCCGCCCTGGCCGAACGGCTGGGCGTGCGCAGCGCCGCTGAAGTGCTCGACTTCGGCCTGGTCCGCCCTTCCCGCCCCGCCGAGGGCCTGCGCGGCCGCAACGAGGAGACCGATCCCGCCCTGCTGCCGATCTACCGGATGCAGCACGGCCCGGGTTCGGCGGCCCATGAGTCGGGACACGGCCCTGCGCACGTTTCGCCGATCCGGCGTTTCTGGGGCCTGATGCGGCCGGAACTGCCGGACATCTGGACCCTGCTGCTCTTCAGCCTGATCACCGGCGTGCTCTACCTGGCGCTGCCGCTGGCGGTCAACTCCCTGGTCAGCAACCTCGCCTTCGGCACGCAGTCGGCGCCGTTCCAGCAGGCGCTGATCTTCATCGCCCTGGCCCTGTTCGGCTGCCTGATGCTGTCGGCGATCATGCGCGGCCTGCAGTATGTGGTGGCCGAGCACATGCAGTGCCGGCTGTTCGTGCGCGTCGCCGCCGACATGGCCTGGCGCCTGCCGCGCGTGCGCGCCGAGTCGCTCGACGGCATCCACGCGCCGGAGATGGTGAACCGCTTCCTCGACGTGGTGACGGTGCAGAAGAGCACCTCGCTGCTGCTGCTCAACGGCATCAACATCATCTTCGGCGGCTTCATCGGGCTGGTGGTGCTCGGCTTCTACCACCCCTTCCTGCTCGCCTTCACGCTGGTGATGCTGGTGGCCATCACCTTCATCGTCTTCGGCCTCGGCCGCGGCGCCGTGCGCACCAGCACCGCCGAATCGATCCGCAAGTACGACGTGGTCAACTGGCTGGAGGAAATCGCCCGCTACCCGCGCCTGTTCAAGGGCCCGGGCGGCTACACGCTGGCCGCCGAACGCGCCGACCAGCTCGCCCGCGCCTACCTCAGCGCCCGCGCCAGCCACTTCCGCATCCTCATGCGCCAGATCAGCGGCCTGCTGCTGCTCGAGGTCTTCGCCAGCGCGGGCCTGCTCATCGTCGGCGGCGGCCTCGTGCTCAGCCAGCAGCTCACCCTCGGCCAGCTGGTCGCCAGCGAGCTCATCGTCAGCGCGGTGGTCGCGTCCATCGCGAAGCTCGGCAAGCAGTTCGAGGCCTGGTACGACGCCCTCGCCGCCGTCGACAAGCTTGGCCACGTGGTCGACCTCGACACCGAACGCGAAGACGGCGAAACGCCTGACGCGGCTCCGGCCGCAACCGGCCTCGGCGTCAGCGTTCAGGACCTGGCCTTCCACTTCCCCGACGGCCGCGACATCTTCGCCGGCGTCCATTTCGAGCTGCCCGCGGGCGGCCGCATGGCGCTCACCGGCCCGCAGGGCAGCGGCTGCAGCACCCTGCTCGACCTGCTGGTCGGCCTGCGCGAGCCCAGCCACGGCCGCATCCTGGTCGGCGGGCTCGACCTGCGCTCCTGGCACCTCGAACGCCTTCGTCAGCGGGTGATGCTGCTGCGCTCGCAGGACATCGTCAACGGCACCCTCGCCGAGAACGTCCGCCTCGGCCTGCCCGGCGTCGGTCTGGAGGACGTGCAGCGCGCGCTGGCCGATGCGGGCCTTCTCGAGGACGTGCTGGCGCTGCCGCAGGGCCTGCACACGCCGCTGGTCACCGGCGGCCTGCCGCTGTCCAGCCGCCAGCGCCACCGCCTGCTGCTCGCCCGGGCGCTGGCCCTGAAACCGCGCCTGCTGCTGCTCGACGAAGTCCTCGACGGCCTCGATCCCGACAGCACCGCCGCCCTGACCGCCATCCTGCTCGACCCGCAGCGCCCCTGGAGCGTCGTCATCGCCACCCGCGACCCCGACATCGCCGCGCGCTGCCCGATGCGCGTCACCCTCACCAGCCCTGCGAGCGCCGCCCCATGAAAGCCGCCACCACCTCCTTCGACCTGCGAGGGTACCTGCCGGCGATCCACCGCGCCGGCGCGGCCCGCCTGCCGCGCGTGCTGGCCCGGGTGCTGGCCGTGCTGTTCGTCGTCTTCCTGCTCGGCCTGTGGTTCCTGCCCTGGCAGCAGTTCGTCAGCGGCACCGGCAAGGTGATCGCCTTCGACCCCCTGGAACGCCGCATCAACATCGAGGCCGCGGTCTCCGGCCAGGTGCGCAAGCTGCACGTCGTCGAAGGCCAGCGCGTCAAGGCCGGCGACGTCATCGTCGAGATCCAGGACAACGACCCCAACCTGCTCGCCAACCTGCGCAGCCAGCGCGACGCGCTCATCGCGCGGCGGGCGGCGGCGGCGCAGCGCATCGACGACCTTGACCTGCAGATGCGCCAGCAGGAGCAGGCCAAGGGCCAGGCGCTCGACGCCGCGCAGCAGCGCGTCGCGGCGGAGAAGATCACCGCCGAGACCGCCGTGCTGAACTACAACCGCACCCGCGACCTGAAGAACCCCGGCCTGGTGTCGCAGCGCGACTACGAGCTGGCGCGCCAGATCCGCGAGAGCTCGGAGGCCAACCTCGCCGCCGCCGAAGCCAACCTCAAACGCACCGACAACGAGTTCAACGCCACCGTCGCCGGCATCCGCGCCCAGAAGGGCACCGCCCAGGCCGAACTGGCCTCGGCGGAGCGCGACATCAGCTCGCTCGACATCCTGATCAACCAGACCCAGCGCCAGGTGGCGCAGGCGCCGCGCGACGGCATCGTGCTCTCGGTGCAGGCCACCGACGGCACCTACCTGCGTCCCGGCTCGCCGATCTGCGTCATCATCCCGGAAACCGACAGCCGTTTCGTCGAACTCTGGCTCGACGGCAACGACATGCCGCTGGTGCATCCGCGCCTCACCGCGGAAGACGGCAGCATTCGCCAGGCGGGCAGCGAGGTGCGCCTGCAGTTCGAAGGCTGGCCGGCCATCCAGTTCGTCGGCTGGCCGAGCGTCGCCGTCGGCACCTTCGGCGGCGAGGTCGTCTTTGTCGACGCCGCCGCCGACGCCACCGGCCGCTTCCGCGTCGTCGTTGCGCCCAAACCCGACGTTTCCATCCGCAACGGCCGGCGCCACGAGGAGCCCTGGCCGGGCAA
>CAYYJK010000092.1:0-12172 GCA_964472185.1 uncultured Prosthecobacter sp. | reverse complement strand
AGCGCGTTGCCGGCGAGCAGCGGCAGACTGACCCCGAACAGCAGCCACTTCCAGGGCACCTCCTTGAGCGACAGCAGGGCCAGATGCAGAGCGGCGAAGAAGATCACGAAGGTCGTGTGGCCGGTCAGGTAGGAGAAGGTGCCGGTGATGCGCGCCTTTTCACCGAAGCCAAAGCCGGTCGCCCCGGTTTCATCCATGCCCTGGGCAAAGGTGTTGATCAGGCTGAAGCGGTCCGACTGCCACTGCAGGACGCCGAGCAGGCAGACCGGCACGGCCAGCAGGGCATACCAGGTCAGTTGGCGCACCAGCTCCCGCTCCGAACGGAACAGGAAGGGCATCATGAACACCAGCGGCAGGTACATGAAGTAGATCTTCAGGCCGTAGGCCGCCAGCAGCGGCGAGCCGATGTTGGGGTTGAGGGCGCTGAACGACACCACCGCCACCAGCAGCAGCACCAGCGTCACCGGCACGCGCAGCCGGTAGGCCCGGATTTCGAGATCCGGCGACAGGTAGAAGCGGATGTAGGCGCCGATGAGGAAGATGTCCTTGAGGAAGTAGACCAGTTCCTGCCCCTGCGGAAACACCCACTTGCGGATGGCCCCCTCCAGGATCACCGCCACGAAGGCCACCTTCACGGCGGCCCGCCAGTGGTAGTAGCTCCAGGCGATGATGACCAGCGCGACGGCCGCGCCGATGCCGAGCAGGGTCGTCAGGGGGATTTTGGTGGCGGCGAGGATCCAGGTCATTCGGCGGAGTCGGAAGAGGAGGCTTGGGCGGCGGGCAAACTCCGCCAGGCCGTGAATAGGGCAAGGTGCGCCACCGGCGAATAGTCCAGGTCCGGCGCGCGACGGTGTTCACGGTTCACCGCCGGATTGCCGGCGGCAACCGCGCCGGCCGGCACGTCACGGCTGACCACGGCACCGGCCGCCACCACCGCACCGCGCCCGATCGTGACCCCGGGCAGAATCAGCGCATTGGTGGCGATCCAGGCGTAGTCTTCGATGACCACCGGCCGCGCCACGGAGGCCCAATCCGGCCGGTCGAGCGCATGGCTGGCGGTGAGGATCTTGGCGCCGTCGTTGATGCAGACGCGCGCGCCGATGCGCAGCGGCGCATGCACCGACAGCTCCGCGCGGCCGACAAAAGTCTCGCGTCCGATCTCGAGCAACGCCAACCGGCCGCCGATCAGATCGGCGGCGGAAAAAAATGCGGAGCCCCCCAGACGCGCTCCGGCGCGCCGCAGCCGGCGCTGGGCGCGCTGCTGGCGCAGCAACTGCGGCAACTGCAGCAGACGCTTGGCCCAGGCGCGGCACCAGACGGCGCTGAACGGGGCCAAGCCCCGGTCGCGCTGCCGCCACAGATGCTGCCAGAGGGAGGAGGAACTCATGAAATGGAAGCCTACACTGCTTTCAGGCGTCTCGAAAGCCCGCTCCTGAGCGGCCGTCCGGGGCCGTCAGCCGGCGCAGTTCCGCCGCATACCGGTCGGCGGTGGCGGCCAGCGAATGCCCTTGGTACCAGGCATGCAGGCCGTCGGCCACCCGCTGCAGGCCGGCGGTGTCCGGAACCGCGTCGCCGTTCAGACGGCTGTCCAGCAGCAGCTCCCGGTCATGCCGCAATCCGTCCGGCAATTCCGGCCCCTGGCCACCGCTGATCACCGCCAGTCCATGGGCGGCGTAGGCGGCCAGGATCCCCGATTTGGCCAGATACTCGGGATGATAGCCGGTGCTCGCCAGACGGCATTGCGCCAGCAGAGCGCTGAGCTCCGCCGCCGGCAGGAAACCGCGATGGCAAATCCGGACGCCGTCCGTCACGCCGATCTTCGGAGCCGCCCCGCCGAGCAGGTGCAGCGTCTCCAGACCAAAATGCCGGCACCAGTGCAGGGCGCGGGCCACGGCCTGCCCGACGTCGCCGCCGCCGTGAATGCCGGAGGCAAACATGACCATGGCCGGCGGGCGCTGCGCCAGCGGCGGCGGCTGGGCCAGCTCGCCCAGATTCGAAAACACCGGCAGCACCGCCGCTGCACCCGCCCGGCGGCCCGGCACGGCATTCAGCCAGTCGGCGTAGGCGCGGCGGTTGGTCAGCAGGGCGTCCGCACGGCGCGCCAGCCGGCGCAGCAGGTGCTTCTGCAGCGGCTGCAGCCAGAACGACGAGGAACGCGGCGAACCCGAAGCGTACAACTCGTGGAACATCGCCAGCAGCGGCGGTTGGGATGCCGCGCCCGCAGCCCCGCACAGGCTGCGCACCAGCGCCACCGGCACGCCGCGTTTTTGATAACCATAGAGCGACACGTGCAGCACCACGACGGCACAGCCGGCGTCGGCCGGACCGGCGCGCAGGGCGCGCCGCAGCCCGGCGGCATCCCCCGGCGCAACGCGCTGGATCGGAAACTCGACCGCGGGCGGCACGTCCTGCCAGCCGGTCCCGGCGGCGAGAAAGCGGCCCGACAGCCCGTGCCGGTCGCGCAGCGCCCGCGCCAGCTGCCAGGCGTAGTCGGCAATGCCGCACAGCGCCGGCGGCGTGCGGGGCAGCAGATGCAGGATCTCGCTCATGCCAGCAGTTCCGTCAGCAATCCGCGCACCTGGCGGCGATAGCGCTCCGGCGTCCAGGCTGCGGCAAAGGCCGCCGCCCGGCGGCCATCCTCCGCCAGCCCCTCGCGGTCCTGCACGTAATGCCGCAACCGCGCCGCCAGCGCCGCCGCCGATCCCGCCGGCACCCGCCAGGCCGGCTCGGGCAGAGGCACGCCGGCGTGGCTGGAAACTGCCACGGGCAGTCCGGCCGCCATGGCCTCGATGGCGACAAAGCCGAAGGAATCGCCCAACGACGGCAGCACCAGCAGGTCGTGCTCGGCATAGAGCTGACGCAGCGTTTCGCGCGGCACGTAACCCCGGTGCCTGATGTTCGGCGGCAGCGCGGCCAGCAGACCCGCCATCTCGGGCGCAGCCCGCCCGACCAGCGTCAGTTCCACCGCCTCCCCCAGGACGCGCACCGCCTCCAGCAAATCCGGCACGCCCTTGGCCAGCGATACGCCGCCGGCGTAGATCACCCGCAGCGGCCCCGACGGCCGGGGACGGCGCGGCGGCCCGGCCTGCCAGAAGGCCGCATCCACCCAGAGGGGCACGACTCGGATGCGCTCGCGCGCCACTCCGGCCGAAACCAGCACATCCGCCTGAAAGTCCGAGCAGCAGAGAATGCCGTCCGCCAGCTCCAGTTCGGCCTGCTTGCGCCGCGCCATGGCCGGACTGACCAGCGGTGATGGTGGCAGCAGCCCGTGCCGGACGGCGGCGCCGCGCAGCTGCCGCTCCAGAAACCGGTGATCGATGCCCGCGCAGTCAAGCACGCAGCGCATGCCGCGCGCCCGGGCGGCGCGCATCGAGTGCAGGGCGCAGGTCTCCGCCCCGACAAAGAGCCGGGCCTGACTCGTCCGCAGCCGGGCGGCGACCACACGGTCGAACCAGGCGTTGCTGTGCCGGTGGTCGCTGCGCCGCCAGGGCAGCAGCCGCTGCAGCCCGCGCTGAAGCAGCACCGGCCAGGGATGTTCGACAATCTTGTCCGCAGGCAGCGACTCGTAGCCAAACGGCCGCGCCGAAGGCACCGGCAGGCGCGACGCCATGACGGCCCCCCACTTGCCCGGACGGTCGATCATCGAGCAGTGCAGCGCTTCGAGTTCACCAAGCTCCTCCGCCGCCAACGCGAGCTGGAAGATCTGATGCACCCCGGAATAGGCCAGTACCACCCTGTTCATGGCCATGCCTTGTTCCCCCGCCCCGCTGGGGCCAGCGAGGCCAGCGCCAGGCGCAGGCCCTGCAGATCCTCGTCAAAACCCCACTGCCGAATGCGCTCCAGACTGGCCCGCCCGGCCGCCACGCGGGCGGACGGATCCTCCAGCCAGGGCTGCAGGGCCTGCTCCAGGTCCCCGACGCAGCCTGCGGCGAAAATGCCGCCGTTGATGCCGGGTCGCACCAGGTCGGCGCCGCTGCCCACCTGGTCGCTGACGACCACCGGCCGGCCCGCATTCATCACCTCGTTGACCACCAGCCCCCAAGGCTCGAACACCGACGGCAGAACGAACACGTCGCAAAGATCGTACAAGGCCGGCAGCTGGCTCTGGTTCTGGAAACCGAGAAAGCGCACCGCCCCCGGGGCCACCTGTGCCGCCAGCGACTCCAGCTGCGGCCGCAGTTCGCCGTCGCCGGCGAGCAGCAGCATCGGCGCCTGACCGGCCGGCCGCGCCTGCAGACGGCCGACCGCGCGGATGAGCGTCGCCGGATCCTTGACGCCGATCAGCTTGCCGCAGAACAGCACGACCGGCCGGCCGGGCTCAAGTCCCAGCGAAGCGCGCAGCGCCTCGCGCGCCGGCGCGGCTTCCCGCACCCGGTTTTGGAAGAAGGTGTTGTCGACCGCATAGGGCATGGAAAACAGGCGCGACTCCGGCGCCCCGTAAGCCTGGTACAACTGCCGGTTGAGCGTGCCCACCGCCAGGAAGGCCGCCACCTGCCGGAACCGGCGGCGGAACACCTGCCGGTGCAGCCAGCGGCGCAACGGGCCGCCGCGCACGCAGCCGGCAAAGGTTTCGCCGCGCAGCAGCAGCGGCAGATTCAGCCGACGGGCGGCCTGCCAGCCGGCCACCGCAAAGGGATGTGACCAACCATGCACCCAGACCGCGTCATAGCCGCCTTCAGCCAGAGCCGGTTGCAGACGGGTCAGGCAGGCCTGCACCTGCCGACGCCGGGAACCGTCCGGCTCGCGCGGAAACAGCACCCGGCTCGGATAGCCCTCAAGCAGCGGCACATCCCAGGTCACCTCGCGGCCGAATCCGGGATCGAAGTAGCTGCGGCTGCTGGCATCGCTGGCATACAGCACCTCCAGGTCGACGCCGCCGGCACGCAGATGCCGCACCAGTGGCGACTGGTACTGGATCGGGTGGGTCAGCAGGTAGGCGAGACGCATGAGGTCGAGGAAACGACGTGAGTGGAAAGAATGCCGGCGCCTCAGACTCGCGGCCAGGCATGGTAGCCCTGGAGCATCGGATCGTGGCCGAGCGGTTCGCAGGCGTAGCCCTGGTCGGCCAGCAGCTGCTGAGCCCGGCCGGCGTCAATGCCCAGCGCCTGCTGCCGCGGCCGGTTCTCCTCGAAAAACAGGTGCGCGATGCGTTTCTCCGCCAGCAGGCCGGCCGCGCCCTCAATGACCCAGGCATCCGCGCCTTCACAGTCGATCTTCAGCACGGCGATGTCGCGACCGGCCAGCGCCTGATCCAACCGGTGCGCGGGCACCTGAATCAGGAAGTCCCCGGCGCTGCGGCTGATGCCGCCCCAGCCGGTCTCCCGGTCCGGCCCCAGATCAAAACTCACCTGCCCCTCCGCCTGGGCGGCCGCCCAGGTCTCAAGCCGCACCCGTCCGGTCATCGCGTTGCGCTGCAGATTCGCCTGCAGCGCCCGCTGGTTGGCGGGGGCCGCCTCGATGCAGACTGCCGCGTTGTCCGCGCGCGCAGCGCACCAGAGCAGCGTGAAGTAACCGTAATTGGCGCCGACATCCACGAGCAAGCCGCCGGGAGTTTCAGCCAGGCGGCGGAGGCGCTGCGAAAGTTCGTCTTCATAGAGCCCCCGCCAGGCGATCTCGCCGTGGAAGGAATCGGTTGGATTCAGATCCATGCGCATGCCCGGCGCCAGCAGCAGCGGAGCGCCGGCATAGAGGGGGGAAAACCGCGCCCCCTTGCCGGCAAGCAGGCGATGATAGACCGACCCCTGCACCCGCCGGGGCAAGGCACGAAACAGCGAACGCAGCCAGGTCATGCCGATGCAGGAGCGGAGTCCGCTGTTGGCGAGGCGGACAGGGAAGCTTCGCGACAGGCATCGCGGCGGTCGGAGGTGTTGTCGCGGATCGCCTGCCACTGGAAAAGCGGGTCGGCAAAGTAGCGTTGGCCGGGGCGCAGACGGTTCCACGGCCGCTGCGTCCGCCGATGCTCGACGATGTCCGGCAGTCGGCGCAGCGTCAGCCCGATCGCCTGCACATCCAGCCCCAGCAGCGCCCAGCGGCCCTTGAGCAGGTTGCGCAGCATGCGGTCCAGCAGCGCCAGCGCCGGCCGGACCCACGCCGCGGCGGAGAAGGTCTTGAAGGCCAGCACCAGGAAATTCGACAACCCGCCCACATAGCGCTTCCGGCTCACCGTCGCGCCGGTCGACGGCAGCGGCTTGGCGTTTGAAGCGCCCACCGCATGGCCGAGGATCGCCTCAGGCGCCACCCAGCACTCCCAGCCGCGCTGCCAGAGCCGGATGCCGATGTCAGTGTCCTCGTCGTCGAGGAAAAAGCTGGTGTCCCACCCGCCCGCTTCCTCGTACGCGCGCCGGCGGAACAGGCAGGCGCCGGCGTTGGCGTAGGCCACGCGGGCCGGCGTACCGACCAGATGCCAGCGCGAGCGGCGGAACAGTGCCGGATTGGCGCGGTTCCACCAGCTGCGCTCGAACCAGATGCCGGCATTGACGATCGCCGCGCCGTCGTAGGTCCACTGCACCGGCATCACCGCAGCGGCACGCGCGGACGCCTGCAGCACCTCGACGCTGCGCTCCAGGCAGTGCGGCTCCAGCCACATGTCCTCGTTCATGAAGAACAGCAGGTCGTGGCTGGCGACGGCGCAGCCCGCGGCGTAGCCGCTGACCAGGCCGGTCTCCGGCGGGTGCGCGACCACCCGCACCTCGGGATGCGCCGCCAGAATGCGCGCGGAGTCATCCGCGCTGTGGCGGTCGACGACGATGATCTCCAGGGCCACGCCCTGCTGGTCGCGCAGCGAGGCGAGCAGCCGCGGCAGGTACTTGGCGCCGTTGAAGTTGCTGATGATGACGGAGATCGCAGGCATGCGCGCTCAGGCTTTCCAGGATGGCGGCAGGTTCTTCTCGATCTCGATGTCGCCGAACTTCACCGGCGTGCACGGACCGTGGGCGCGCACCCAGGCCGCCATGCGCTGCAGGCCGTCGCGCAGGCCGATCGGCTCCGGCGGCTGGAACACCCCGCGGACCTTCCCGTGGTCGGAGAAGGCGTGCAGCACCTCGTTGCGCGCCTCCAGATGCCGCACCTGCAGCGGCGCCTCCAGGGCCCGCGCCACCTCCTCAGCCAGAGTGTTGACGCTGTAGGCGACGTCGGCGCCGACGTTGAACGCCTGGTTGCGCGCCGCCGGCACCAGCGGCGAGCGGGCGATGACCGGCGCCACGTCGTCGACGTGCGAAAACGCCCGCGTCTGGCTGCCGTCGCCGAACACCGTCATCGGCTGCCCCTGCAGCACCTGGTTCATGAAGATGCCGATGACGTTGCGGTACTTGTCGGCGATGTTCTGCCGTTCGCCGTAGACGTTGTGCGGGCGGAAGACAATCCAGTCGATGCCGAACATCTCGTGCGCGGCGCGCAGATCGAGCTCGAAGGCGTACTTGGAGATGCCATACGGATCCTCCGGCTGCGGCACCATGGCCTCGGTCATCGGCGTCTGGCCGGCGCCGTAGACCGCGATGGACGAGGTGAAGACAAAGGTCCGGACGCCGCGGTTCACCGACTCGTTGAGCAGGTGGATGGAGGCCAGCAGGTTGGTCTCGTAGTTGAAGCGGCGGACAAAATGCGACAGTCCCTCGGCCGCATAGGCGGCCAGGTGGTAGACGACGTCGTAGCGGCGCTCCTGCCAGAGCGAGGCGACGAAGGCCGGATCGCGCAGGTCGCCGCGGACAAACTCGCAGCCCGCGGGCACGTTCTCCAGGAAGCCGCCCGACAGGTCGTCGGTGGCGGTGACCCGGAAGCCGAGCTTGAGGCAGTGTTCGGCGACGTGCGAGCCGATGAAACCGGCGGCACCGGTGACCAGGACGTGAAGGGGGGGATTCATGCGGAAAAAGGTTTGCGCCAGAAGCGGCCGGTCCAGTCGATGACCTGCAGCGGTTCGTTGATGCCATGCTCCTGGCGATAGTCGTCCACCGCGCGGCGGCAGCCGTCGAGCGCGTAATCGTCGATGATGCAGAAACCGCCGGGAGCGAGGCGGGGATACAGGGCCTGCAGGGCGTCCATGGTGGAACCGTACATGTCGCCGTCCAGGCGCAGCACCGCCAGCCGTTCGATGGGCGCCCCCGGCAGCGTGTCCTTGAACCAGCCCTTCAGGAAGACGACCCGGTCATCGAGCAGGCCGTAGCGGCGGAAGTTCGCCTTCACGCTGTCCAGGTCGACGGCGAGGAACTCGAACGTGTGATGGAGATCCCCGGCATCCGCCGGATAGGTGTCGGCATCAGGCGGCGGCAGGCCCTCGAAGGAGTCGGCCACGAACACCCAGCGGTCGGTGACGCCGTGCGCGGCCAGCAGGCCGCGCATGAAGATGCAGGCGCCGCCGCGCCAGGCGCCGGTCTCAATCAGGTCGCCCGGCACGCCGTCGCGCAGCGCCGTCTCGACGCAGGCCTGCAGGTTCTCCAGGCGGCGCAGGCCGATCATGCTGTCGGAATAGGGCCGCCAGACACGGCCTTCGGCGCGCTCAGCCTCGGTCACCGTCGAGCGCCGGGCCAGGACAAAGCCGGCCAGGCCGAGCAGCCGTGTCAGCAGCGCCACCACCAGCCGCTTGAAGCCGCGCGGGTAGCTGGAGCCGGTCACGGGCAGCAGCGGCTCCGGCCAGAGCGTGAACGCCAGCGCATGCTTGAGCAGGTGCAGGTAGGGGACCGCGGAGGAGGTGCAGGGTTGGTCACTCATCGGGAATCAATTCAGGGGATCCGCAGAACGCCGATGCCGGCCCAGCCCTGCTCAGGATTTTCCACGAACTCCAGGCTGGGGTAGCGGTCGCGCAGCTCACGCCACAGCCGATCCACCTCGCAGTGCGCCACCTGCTTGTGCGGCAGGATGTCGTGAAACAGGATCCAGCCGCCGGAGCGCACCAGGGGCGCCCAGAGCTCGAAGTCCGCTTTGACTCCGGCGTAACTGTGATCCCCGTCGATGAACAGGACGTCAATCGGATCGCCGCCCAACGCCCGCTCGGCGAGGGCCCGGGTTTCCGGAAGGTGGCTGTCCGCCTGGATCAGGTGCAGGGCCACCCCCGGTCGGTCCGCGACAAACTCGCGGTAGAGTCGCTGCTTCACCGCCGGGTAGCCGCCGCCGTGAATGCCGCCCGGCAGATCGACCGAAATCACCGTCTTCACCGCCATCCGGCACCAGCCCAGCAGGGTGGCCCCCTTGGCCGTTCCAATCTCCAGAATGACCGCCGGCTTCTGCGCCTGAACATGCTCCAGCATGCGCAGGAATTCGGAATGAACCTGCCAGGAGCGCATGTCGGCAAACCAGCCGCGACCACGGTAGCGCTCCGTCACCGCAATCCAGCCTTCCGGCGTTTCCGGGCCCGCCCGGAGCAGCCGGTGAAATTCCCGGCACGAGCTCCGCAGGTGCCAGGGCGCTGCCAGGTTTCGATAAGCCTTGCCGGCGAGATGTCGCAGTTTTCTCAACATGAGTTTGGGCGCAGATGGCGCAGGTTCCATAGCCGAAATTCGATGCCGCTGACAACCGCTCCCAGCAGCAGCGTCACGGCGGAGGTGGTGATCATGAGCTTGGCAACACCGGCCACCGTGCCGGTGTCGAACAGCAGCACCGCCGCCACCTGGGCGGCCAGGGTCAGCGGGATGTTGAGCCAGACGCGCCGGACCCAGCCCCGGGCGTAGTTGAGCGACCAGACCAGCTGGTTGACGAAACCGACCACCACCGACAGCGCCACCAGCAGCAGTTCGTGGTGCAGGTGCGCATACTTGGCGCCGAACAGCCAGAGCACGCGATCAGCCTGCCAGGCCACGGCGCCGAGGAAGGCACCGAGCAGGAGCAGATAGCCGCCAAGCACGCCAAGGAAGAGCCGGAGCAGGCGGCCGCGATCCTGGCACCGGGCGAAGGCGGGCGTGATCAGGTGCCCGAGAGGCGCAGAGATGAAGTTGGAAAAAAACGCCAGCCGGCTCAGGGCGCCCAGATCCGCGAGCTGCGAGGCGCTGCCCAGCACGCTGAGCAGCCAGGTGCCGAGCTGGCTCTGGACGCAGTGAAACAGGACGTTCGGATACATCTGGCGCATCACCCCCCGGATGCGGCCGCGGCAGACCGCCGTCTCCTGCGGATCGGCCGGCAGGTCGAGCAGCGGCGCCACCTGCCGCCGCACCAGCGCCGCCTGAACCAGGCAGGAGAGCGCGACGGCGCCCAGCGCCACCGGCAGATTCACCCAGCCGCAGGCCGCCGGGACCAGGGTGACCGAGGCCCGAACCAGCGCGGCGGCGACCTCGGCCAACTGCAGCTCGCGGACGCGCGAGTGCAGCCGGTTGGCCGTGGCCAGAGTCGTGGTCCGCGTGGCGGCGCCCTGCGGACCGATGACCAGCAGGACGACAAGGCCGATCGTCCCCCAACCTGCCTCTTTCTCCGCCAGCAGCCAGACCAGCAGGGGCGCGACGACGGCGGCGGTGACCAGGGCGGTGCGCTTCAGCAGCCCCAGCGCCGCCGCCATCAGGGCGGAAAACCGCCGGCGGTCCTGCCAGACCTCGCCGCCGGCCGAAGTCACCGCCGTGGCGATGCCACCGTCGTTGAGCGCCGTGAACACCGCGCCCATGCTGCTGGCGATGGTGAACCAGGCGTACTCCGGCTTGGACAGGGTGCGGATCAGCACGAAGGCCACCACGCCGTTGAGCACCTGGGTGAACACCTGGGTGCCGGTGACGCTGAGCAGGCGCAGGCTCCACTTGGCCAGCCATGGAAGATGGGAAGTCACCGCCTTGGGAAATCAGGCTGGTTCACAGCGGACGGCCGGACACGCCTCCGGCGGCTTGGGGAGAGGTGAGCCTCCGCAGCCGATCCGATCCACACCCGCGGATCCAGTCGCGCAAGGGCAGTTCCAGCTTGCGATACGAGAGCGCGGCCAGCGCCAGCATGAGCAGCACCTCCACGCCAAGCCAGACAACGCGCACGCCGACGGGAAGCCCCTGCAAACGCGGCCGCACTTGATAGTAAGTGATCAGGGCCACGGGCGCCTGCCAAAGATAAAGCGAGTAGGACAGGTCGCCCAGATGCAGCAACGGCCGCGAGGCCAGAGCGCGGTGGACCCAGGTGCCCAGCGGCTGCGCCAGCCCGAGAATCAGAAC
Source organism: uncultured Prosthecobacter sp. (assembly GCA_964472185.1). Taxonomy (GTDB): domain Bacteria; phylum Verrucomicrobiota; class Verrucomicrobiia; order Verrucomicrobiales; family Verrucomicrobiaceae; genus Prosthecobacter. The sequence continues at coordinate 1,064 of CAYYJK010000092.1, read as the reverse complement.
GGGAAACGTGGCGAGCACGGCCGCAGTCGCCTGGCCTGTGCCGGCCGTCCACGTGCGCAGCCCGAGAAAGGCCAGGGCCGCGACCACCGTCGCGAAGGCCAGCACGCGCGACGGCCGGTCCGTGTGCAGCCGCTGCAGCAGGCCGCCGGCCAGAAAGCTGGTGCTGCCGCGCGCCAGACTTTCCCAGCCGGCAATGGCTTCCCCCACCAGACAACCGCGCGCCGCCAGCAGGACCGCCAGCAAGGGCACAACCTGCCACGGCGACCGAAACCGCCCGGCCAGCCGCACCAGCGCGGGCAGCCAGACGAGGTAACAAAACAGTTCCACGCTCAGCGACCAGGACGGCAGGTTGATGCTGAGCTGGAAGGTGCCCGGCCAGTTCTGCACGAGGAAGACGTTGGTCAGCAGCGCCTGCCAAGTCAGGTAGGCAGGCCACTTGCCCAGCAGCAGGCTGCCGCAACCGTAAATGCCCATCGCCGCCGCCAGTGTGGCCAGGTGCAGGGGGAACACCCGCGCCAGACGGGCTCGCGCATAGGATCGCCAACCAGCCGAGGACGATGATGCCAGACGGCCGGCATAAACCTGCATGAGCACGAAACCGCTGAGCATGAAAAACAGATCCACGGCAAAGGCGTGCCACTCGAACCACGCGCACACGGGCTTCAGCGCCGGCACCAGGTCGTCAAAACGGCTGTGTGCGACATAGACGGTGAGGGCCGCCACGCCGCGCAAGCCGGTCAGAGCGGCCATCTCGCCGGCCGGACGAAGACCGGATACCGTCAGCATTCGACTTTGAACAACCATGACCGGCGACACACCCCCCAGGGAGGAATCATCCGCCCTTGCTTACGCCCCACAGCGCCAGGGCGAGCGAACCCGGGACCGCCAGCCAAGGCAGCCAGGATTTCTGCGCCAGCCAAGGCTGGACCAGTGCCAGGCAGGCGGGCAAGGCCCAGACCGCGTAGCGGTCGAAGGAATAAAACGCCCAATACGGACCGGTGCTCAGCACGAACAGTCCGGTTCCCAGCGCCCACACAAAGTGCATGCCCCAGTGCGGCTGAAGG
>CAYYJK010000091.1:0-12195 GCA_964472185.1 uncultured Prosthecobacter sp. | reverse complement strand
CGTCCGGCGTGGTGACGGCGCAGAGCGCGCAGTCGCGCATCTGCACCAGGCGCCGGCGTTCGGCGGGTTGGGCGACATCGACCAGCCAGACCTCGCCGCTGCGCCCCGGGCTGCCGCCGGCCACGGCCAGCAGCGGACCGCCGCGGACAAAACTGAGGCCGAGAATGCGCTCCGGCATCCCGCCGATCCGGCCGCGCAGCCCGCCAGTCGCGGGATCCCAAGCCAGCACCTCGTGATAGCCGCTGGAGGCGAGCACCTTGCCGTCGCCGTTGACCGCCAGGGCGGTGACCGGGATCGGCCGCGGGTACTTGGCCGGCGCCTGCGGCTGCAGGGCCGCGGGCAGCAGGCTGGTGAGCGGCGCCTGGCGGTCGGGGCCGTCAAACGCGGCGCCTTCGCGGATCCAGCGGGCGATCCGTTCGATCTGCGCGCCGGTCAGCGGATCGGCTTTCTTGGGCATGCGGTCGGTCTCATCGCGGGTGACCAGCAGTTCGTGGAACAGGCTGGCCTCGGGCTTGCCGGCGACGACGGCCGCCTGCCCGCTGTCGCCCGGCTGCAGCAGGCGGGCGAAGCTGTCCAGCCGGTAGGAACCCTTGGCCTTTTCCGCGCGGTGGCATTCCAAGCACTGGTCGGCCAGGATCGGAGCGATCTCGCGGGAAAAGGACACCGGCGCGGCCGGGGCGGCGGCGGCGGGCAGGAGGAGGCTGGCAAGGAGGCAACGCACGGGACAATCAACGGCGCAGCCCAGCCGGATTGGACAGCAATCAGCGCGTCGCGAGCGCGTCTGCGACGGCACTCTCCAGGTCGCGCGAGCCGTCGCCGCCCAAGCGTTCATCGAGCGCCTCCAGGCGGTGGATGAGGTCGGCGATGTGCTTGCGCGGGTACATGCCACCGGCGGGGGCGCAGAAATGCGTGCGGCAGCCCAGGGGCCGGTGCGCGTAAATGGTGCAGCGGCCGTCGCGGCCCAGCAGCGGGCAGGCGCCTTCGGCATGGGGCTTCAGGGCCTTGCGGCCGCTGGCACGCACCCCCTGGGCGGCGTACAGGGCTTCGCCGAGGGTGAGCAGCGGGCGTTTGCCGGTGAGGCGGAACTGGCAGCACTGGCCGCTCAGGCGGCACTGGCGTTCGAGCGGCCGCTGGTCGAGCTCGGCGTAGATGGCGCGAACTTCGGCCATGGCGGCTTGCAGCTTGGGATCAGGGGGCCGGCGGGACATGCGGAGGAACGGAGGCCGTGGCGGGCCGGCCGGAACCGGGCTGGAGCGGGTAGTGGGAATCGAACCCACATGGCCAGCGTGGAAGGCTGGAACTTTACCATTAAGCTATACCCGCGGGTGGGAGCCCGGTGCGCACACGCGACAGCATCTGCCAAGCCAGACTTTTAGCATCCGGCGCCGCGCTGGCAAGGCGGGATTTCCACCCCGCCGCGGCGGTTCGGGGCGCCGCGGCCGCCGGGAAAAACCTCGGGAAACTCGCCGGGAACCGCGCAAAGTTTTCAGGAATTTTGTTGACGGCCGTTTTAAACTTTAGTTCAACACGCCATGTCAGAAGCCGTCTCAGCCTGACCGTGAGGCTGCCCTTGGCCGCGCTTCCTCGAAACTGGCAGAAAAGTTGCTTTGAAAAAATGAGGCGAAAGCCAGCCATCCTATGCTAATCTGCCCGCCCCCCGGCCGTTTTGCAGGGGGTACTCAAAAAGCCCAACTGCATTGTACTCACACCTGTAATGTCTAACATGGAACTCGACGGAGGCATCAAGATCTACCTGCGGGAGATCGGCAAGACGGACTTGCTGACTCCGGAGCAGGAGGTCGAGCTTGCCGAGCGCATCAAGCGGGGCGACCCCGAGGCGCGCTCGCACATGATCCGCGCCAACCTCCGGCTGGTCGTCAAAATCGCCCAGGATTACGCCAATTACGGCCTGCCTCTCCTCGACCTGATTTCCGAAGGCAACATCGGCCTCATGAAGGCCGTCGAACGTTTCGACCCGAACAAGGGCGGCAAGCTCTCCACCTACGCGGCTTGGTGGATCAAGCAGTCGATCAAGCGCGCCCTGGCCAACCAGTCCAAGACCATCCGCCTGCCCGTCCACATGGTGGACAAGATCAGCAAGATGCGCCGCGTGGCCATGGCCATGTCCGAGGAGCTCGGCCGCGAGCCGACCGACGACGAGCTGTCCGAGGAGATCGGCATCGACCGCGCCAAGCTCAGCCAGCTCAAGGTCGCCTCGATGCGCCCGGCTTCGCTGGACGCACCGATCAGCGACGACGACAGCACCGAGTTCGGCGAGATCGTCGGCGACGAGAACGCGCAGACGCCGTTCGACCTGCTCAGCCACAAGAACATGCACGGCCAGCTCGACGGCCTGCTGACGGTGCTCGACGAGCGTGAGCGCAAGATCATCGATGCCCGCTTCGGCCTTGCCGGCCAGAAGCCGCGCACCCTTGAGGAGGTCGGTCAGGAATTCGGCGTGACCCGCGAACGCATCCGCCAGCTGCAGAACATCGCCCTGCGCAAACTGCGCCGCGCCCTGCAGAAGAAGGAGGATCCGATTCCCAAGGCCCTGCGCAACGCCGGCGCCAAAAAGAAGAAGAAGTCCGCCGCCGACTGACCGTCGGCCGGCTCGGATGCCAGCGATTCAAGGCAGGTCTGCGGACCTGCCTTTTTCGTGCGCCCATTCCCCGGGCGTGTTGGCGTTGGCAAAAAACGCCGCCTCACCCGCTTCGGCCTGTCGCAACGCCGCCAGTCCCAGGCCGGCGGCGCGGAGGATCAGGCGCTGCAGCCCCAGTTCGCGGCGGGCCAGCGCCTCCTGCAGCAGCGGCAGCAGGGCCGGGTCGTACCAGCCCGCCAGGGGCTCGAGGCCCTGCGCCGTGGCGAAGAAGCAGCTGCGCCCGGGCTCGGCCGGCGCCCGCAGGCCGCGGTCGAGAAACGCCGCCGGCATCGCCGGCAGGTCGACGGCGAGAACCAGCAGGGGCAGTGCCGCGGCGGTCAGGGCGCGCTCAATGGCGCCGAGCGGGCCGGAGTCGTCGCCGGCCGGATCGAACAGCCACTCGACATCGGCCACGGGCGGTTGGTGCAGGCCCTGCTCCTCGCGGCAGGCGACCAGCAGCCGCGCCGGCTGCAGGGCGCGCAGCTTGTCCAGCTGCGCCTGCCAGAGCGGCCGGCCCTGCCAGTCGAGCCGCGCCTTGTCCCGGCCCATGCGCAGGGAACGGCCGCCGGCAAGCAGCAGCGCGGCGAAGCGGGGCGGGGTGGCAGGCGGCACGGGGAATGATGACCCGCGGTGCGGTGCCGCGTCAACAGGCTTGGCAGAAGCCGCCGGCGATGGTTGTACTGGAGTCATGCACACTCCCCGCCCCTGGCTGATCGCCGAAACCAACTGGAAACAGGTCCAAGCCACCCGTTACGAGGTCGCCGTGCTGCCCTGGGGGGCGACGGAGGCGCACAACTGGCACCTGCCTTACGGCACCGACAGCCTGCAGAACGAGGGGCTGTGTGCGGAGGCGGGCCGCATTGCCTGGGAGGCGGGCGCCAAGGTTGCCATTTTGCCGAACCTGCCGTTTGGCGTGCAGACCGGCCAGCTCGACATCCCGTTCTGCATCAACATGAACCCGAGCACCCAGCTGGCCGTGCTGGAAGATGTCGTCACCTCGCTGGAAGGCGTGGGAGTGGCCAAGCTGGTGGTGTTCAACGGCCATGGCGGCAACGATTTCCGCCAGATGCTGCGCGAACTGCAGGCGCGGCACCCGCGCATCTTCCTGTCGCTGGTGAACTGGTTTCACATCCACAACGGCCAGGACATCTTCACGCTTGTCGGCGACCACGCCGACGAGCGCGAGACCAGCCTGATGCTGCACCTGCATCCGGAGCTGGTGCTGCCGAAGGAGACCTGGGGGCCGGGCACCGACAACCTGTGGAAGATCGCCGCCTTGCGCGAGAAGTGGGCCTGGGCGCAGCGCGCCTGGACCCAGGCGACCAACGACACCGGCTCGGGCGATCCGCAGCACGCCACTGCCGAGAAGGGCGCGCGTTACTTTGAGCGGCTGACCACGCGCTTTGCCGGCTACCTGGTCGAGCTGGCCGCGGCCGATCCGGCCCAGCTCTACCAGCGGGCCTGAGTCGGTTCAGAGCCGCTTGTGGAGGAACTGGCGGCTGTGCACGACGGTCAGCACCGCGGCGGAAAACCGGCCTTCCTGCCGGCCCAAATCGCCGCGCATGGTCTCGAGCAGCTGCTTGTCGGTGGGCAGCACCTGCCGGCCCAGGGCGTAGCCGAGCAGCTTGCGGTTGAAGTGGCGCAGGAAGGCATCCTGCTGGGTCTTCAGGTAGGCGCGCAGGCCGTCAAAGCCGCTGAAGCTGGTGCCGTCCTTGACGCGGCCGGAGGTGTCCAGCGGCAGGCCGGAGTCGTCCTGGACGCGGCTGCGGCCGATGGCGTCGAACCCCTCGAGGGCGAAGCCAAGCGGATCGATGCGGTCATGGCAGCCGGAGCAGGACTTCGAGGCGCGGTGCTGTTCGAGCATGGCGCGCAGGGTGGCCGGCTTGGGGCCGTGTTCCCGGAGCTCGGGCACGTCGCTGGGCGGCGGCGGCACGGGGGTGCCGAGCACGGCCTGCAGCAGCCAGTTGCCGCGCAGCACCGGGCTGGTGCGGTGGCTGCGCGAGGTCTTGGTGAGCAGGCTGCCCTGGCCGAGCAGGCCGCCGCGCGGGTGGCCCTTCACCTCGACGCGGCGCAGTTCCTCGCCCTGAACGCCGGGGATGCCGTAGTGCCGGGCGAGCCGCTCGTTGAGGAAGGTGTAGTTGGCGTCGAGAATCTCGGGCACCGGCCGGTCTTCGCGGATCAGGTGGGTGAAAAAACGGGTGGTTTCGCGGTCGAGATCGCGGCGCAGTTCGGGTGTGAACTCGGGGAATTTTTTGGCATCGACGGCGGCGTGTTTGTCGAAGCCCTTGAATTCCAGCCATTGGCCGGCGAATTCGCGCGCCAGCGCCTCGGCCTTGGGATCGCGCAGCATGCGCCGGACTTGGATGTCGAGCACTCCGGGCTGCAGCAGCGAGCCGTCGGCGGCGGCTTGGCGCAGCGCCGCGTCCGGCTGGGAGGACCAGAGGAAGTAGCTCAGGCGCGAGGCCAGCTCCCAGGCGTTGAGCGCGACCTCGCTGCGTTCTCCGGCATCCGCCGCTGCGTCGGCCGGCGCCCCCACTTCGGTCTTGTACAGGAAGTTGGGCGAGACCAGGACCAGGGTGACCACCTCGCGGGCGGCGGCTTCGCGATCCAGTCCCTTGGCCAGGCCGTCCTGGTAGAGCCCGGCGAGCAGGCCGCGTTCGGCTTCGGTGACCGGCCGCCGCCAGGCCTGGCTGGCAAAGCGCTGCAGATGCTGGCGCAGAAGCGCGTCGTACTCCGCCTGCTTGTCCTTGGGCAGCGTGGCGGGTGCGACAAACTCCCAGTCGGTGCGCATCGCCTGCCAGCGGCGCTTCTCGGCCGCCGGCACCAGCCGCAGCAGCTGCTCGTCGTTGAAGTAGTACACGCCCGGCCCGGGCTGACGGCTCTGGAAGTTGCGGGCCACCTCCTCGAGCCGGCGTTCCAGCATGTCCGGAAAGGCCGCCTTCATGCGGCCGAAGTCGGCCATGGTGCGGCGATGCGCCTCGGTCTTGATCTTCCAGACGGTGAGCACGCCGGGGATGATGGCGCGCGGGTCCGGCGGTGCGGCCGTGGTCAGGGTCCACTGCACCGTCGCATGGTCCACGTCCGGGCTGCGCATGTCCAGCTTGGCGGTGCCGGAGATTTCCGAGGCGCCCTCCGGCACCGGCAGGGTGATCACCAGCGGCGCCTGGGCCGCCAGGACGTTTTCGCCCACCCCGCCTTTGCCGAGCGGATCCTGGCCGAACCAGGCGAGCGCCCGGTCCGCCGCGGCAATGCGGCGTTTGAGCTGCTCGGGCGTGGCCTCCCCGGCGGGCGTGCGGCCGGCTTCGAGCTCGGTCAGGCGTTTCCGGTCCGCCTGGCGCTGCTGGCGCAGGTAGGCGGCGTACTCTTGGTTCTTGCCCTGCCGGCGGAGGTTCAGGCGGGTGATCTGCACGCAGTCCCCGCGGTTGCCGTCGCCCAGGTCGCCGAGCACGACATGAAACTCGCGCAGGCCGCGCACCGGCAGCCTCGGCAGGTTGTAGGTGCGCAGGCCGTCGGCGTCCTGCTGGCGGCGCTGCACGCCGCTGCCGGGCTTTTGCGGATCGTTCCAGGAACGCCGCTGGGCCTGGATCGCCTGCACGCCGGCCAGCACCGCTGCCGGCACCACCCTGGGCTGATCGGCCGCCGGCGGCGGCAGCTGATGCCAGGGTGTGCGGGTCAGGTCCAGAAAGCGCGACTGGATGCGCGAGCTGTGGAGCATCGTCCACCAGTTCGCCAGGAAGGCCGGCGACAGCTTGGCTTCGCGGGCCAGGGCTTCGAGCGAGGCGGCGCCGGTCTGCTCCCGGTGCTTCCACTGCCAGCAGGCGAGCAGGTAGTCGGCCTCGCGCAGTTCCTCGTCGCGGACCGGCAGATGCGGCCCCGACATCTTCTGGTACCAGACGTACAGCGCCTGCTGGGCCTGCGCCTTGACCTGGTCCTTGCCGCGCAGGCCGACGCGCTGCGGGTGGAAGAGCACGCCGCTGCCGGGCAGGAGGGTCGCGTGGTCGGCGAGCTTGCGCGCGGTGGCCAGGTACTTGTCGAGCTGCGAGGGGTTGACGAACAGGGTGTCGCCGGTGTTGGCAAAGCCCTCGCCGCCGCCGCCGTCCGGCTGGAACTCGCGGGCGAAGCCGTAATCGTGGCCGGTGAGGTCGCGCACGGTGAAGTCGTACTCGGCGTTGGTCAGGCGGCGCAGAGTCACCGGTCCCGGATCACCGGCATTGGCGGCAGCCACCGCGTCGAGCGCGTGCCTGGCCCAGGCCAAAAACTGCTGTTTCTCGGCCGGTGACAGCGGGGTTTCGTCGGGCGGCGGCATGTCGCCGCGGGCGACCACTTCAAGCACCTTTTCCCAGAGCGCGTACTCCCCGGCCACCGACGGCGCCTGTTGCAGGCGCTGCAGATCGACGCCGCCCCGGGTCTTCTTGCCGTTGTGGCAGTCGTAGCAGGTCTCGGCCAGCACGGGCTGCACGGCGGACCAGTCGGGCGCTGCGGCGAGGGGCGCGGCGAACAGGCAGGCGGAAACAAGGGCGGCGGAAGGCGTCCGGAACGGCATGGGCGGAATTTGGGGGGCGAGGTAACGGCGGGCCGGCACCGGTTCCTGCAAGCAAGACCGCGGCCAGGCCCGGCGGCGGCGGTGCGGCGCGCGAACTTTCCTTCGCGCCGCCCGCCCGCAAAAAGCGCCCGGGCGGCGCCGTTGATTTCTGCCGCCCATGTCCGCCCCCCGCCGTCTTTTCCGCCTTGTCCTCCTGCTCGCCTTGGGCGGGCTGGCGCCGGCTGCAGAGCCGACGTTCCGCACCGACGTCATGGCGGCGCTTTCCAAGGCCGGCTGCAACCTGGGCACCTGCCATGGCAACGCCACCGGCAAAGGCGGCTTCAAGCTGTCGCTGCGCGGCCAGGATCCCGACTTCGACTACGCCGCGCTCAGCCGCGACGTCGCCGGCCGGCGGATCAACCTGTTCGAGCCCGCGCGCAGCCTGATCCTCGCCAAGGGCAGCAACCAGCTGGCCCACGAGGGGGGCAAGCGCCTCGATCCGAACGGCTGGGAGTACCTGGTTCTGCGGGACTGGATCGCCGCCGGCCTGCCGCGCGCCGGCGCCCGGGAGCGGGCGGTGACGCGGCTCGAGGTGACGCCCGCCGCGGCGGTCCTGGAAGCGGACCGCGACCGCGTTCAGCTCTCCGCCCGGGTGACTTTCGACGACGGCAGCCGGCGCGACGTCACCGCGCAGGCGGTGTACGAACCCCTGCAGAACGGTCTGGTCGAGGTCAGCCACGCCGGCCTGGTCAAGCGCCTGCAGTTCGGCGAGCCGACGGTGCTGGTGCGCTTCCTCGAACACAGCGTGCCGGTGCGTCTGACCTTCCTGCGCGCCGTGCCCGGCTTTGTCTGGAGCCGTCCGCCGCAGAACAACCCCGTCGACGCCCAGATTTTCGGCAAGCTGCAGACCCTGCGGCTGAACCCGAGCGGCCTGTGCAGCGACGAGGTGTTCATCCGCCGCGCTTGGCTCGACCTGCTGGGCACCGTGCCGCCGGCCGATGAAGCCCGCGCCTTTGCCGCCGAGCGGTCACCGGACAAGCGCGCGCGTCTCGTCGACCGCCTGCTGGTCCGGCCGGAGTTTGCCGACTTCTGGGCGCTGAAGTGGGCCGACGTGCTCAAGGTGGAGGGGCGCACGCTCGACGAGACCGGCATGGCCGCCTTCCACGGCTGGATTCGCGAGGCCCTGGCCCGGAACCGCCCGCTCGACCAGTTCGTGCGCGAGATGATCAGCGCGCGCGGCAGCACCTACCAGGCGGCGCCGGCCAACTTCTACCGGGCCAACCGCACGCCCGAAGACCGGGCCGTGGCCGCCGCCCAGGTTTTCCTCGGCACCCGCCTGCAGTGCGCGCAGTGCCACAACCACCCCTTCGACCGCTGGACTCAGGACGACTACTACAACTGGGCGGCCGTGTTCGGCCGGGTCGACTACCGGATCCTCGACAACCAGCGCCGCGACAAGAACGACAAGCACGAGTTCGTCGGCGAGCAGGTCGTGTTTCTGAATCCGAAACTCGCCGTCGACAACCCGCGAACCGGGGACAAGGCCCAGCCGCGTTTTCTCGGCGCCGGCCCGCCGTCCCTGGCCGCGGGGCAGGACGAGCTGCAGGCGGCGGCCGCCTGGCTGACCCGTTCCGACAACCCGCTGTTCGCCCGGGCCCAGGCCAACCGCATCTGGTACCACCTGATTGGCCGCGGCCTGGTCGACCCGGTCGATGACTTCCGCCTGACCAATCCCGCCAGCCATCCCGAACTGCTCGAGGCTCTCGCCCGGGAACTGGTGCGCAGCGGGTTTGATCTGCGCCACCTCATCCGCACGATCATGCTCAGCCGGACCTACCAGCTCGACAGCACGCCCAACGCCGGCAACGCCGTCGACGAGGTCAATTACTCGCACGCCCTGCCGCGCCGGCTCAGCGCCGAGCAGCTGTTCGACGCCCTGCACACGGCCCTGCGCGTGCCGCCGGCGCTCGGCGGCGCCCGCCCGGGCACCCGCGCCGGCCAGCTCGCGGGTCCGCGCGGCGGCCGCGGCAGCCCCGACCCGGCGTCGCCCGAGGCCTTCCTCGTCCAGTTCGGCCGGCCGAAGCGCGAGTTGAGCTGCGAGTGCGAGCGCGCCAGCGACACCAACCTCGGCCAGATTTTCCAGTTCATCAGCGGTCCGGTGGTCGGCAAGGTGCTGGCGGACCGGCAGAACCGCCTGGCCGCGCTGGCGCGGACCGGCGATCCGGATGCCGCGGTGCGCGAGCTGTACTGGGCGCTGCTGACCCGCGCGCCGACCCCGGACGAGGCGCGGGTCATGGCCGCCCTGCTGGCCTCCGCCCAGGACAAACGCGGCGCCCTCGAGGACATCGCCTGGTCGCTGGTCAACGCCAAGGAGTTTGTGCTGCGCCGGTGATGCAAAAAGGCGCAGGCCCTTGCGGGCCTGCGCCTGAAATCGCGCGGGTCGGCTGTTACAGGCCGGCCTGGATCAGCTGCTCGAGCTTGACGATGTCCTTGCCGAAGTTGCGGATGCCCTCGGCGGTCTTTTCGGTCGCCATGGCGTCCTCGTTGAACAGCCAGCGGAAGCTCTTCTCGTCGCAGGCGACGCGGTCGATCTTCAGCGACCTGGCGTTCTCGGGGTTGAGCTTGCGCACCAGCGGCTCTTCGGAGGCCTGGAGTTCGCCGAGCAGGCCGGGGCTGATGGTCAGCAGGTCGCAGCCGGCGAGTTCGGTGATCTCGCCCTTGTTGCGGAAGCTGGCGCCCATGACCTCGGTCGTGTGGCCGAAGTGCTTGTAGTAGTTGTAGATCTGCGTCACCGACTGCACGCCGGGATCCTCGGCGGCGACGGCGTAGTCCTTGCCGGTGCTCTTCTTGTACCAGTCGAGGATGCGGCCGACGAAGGGCGAGATCAGCTTGATGCCGCCTTCGGCGCAGGCGACGGCCTGGACGAGGCTGAACAGCAGGGTCAGGTTGCAGTTGATGCCTTCCTTCTGGAGGATCTCCGCCGCCTTGATGCCTTCCCAGGTGGAGGCGATTTTGATCAGCACGCGCTCGCGCGGGATGCCGGCCTTCTCGTACAGGCCGATCAGGTGGCGGGCCTTGTCGACGTTGCCCTGGATGTCGAAGGACAGGCGGGCGTCCACCTCGGTGGAGACGCGGCCCGGGACGATTTTGAGGATTTCCAGGCCGAACAGGATGAGGATGCGGTCCATGATGGCCTCGACCTGGGCGGCACCGCTCAGCGGCCCGCCCTTGTGCTCGGCGATCGCCTGATCCACCAGCGAGCGGTACTCGGCTTTCTGGGAAGCCTGGAGGATGAGCGAGGGGTTGGTCGTGGCATCCTGGGGCTTGTAGGCCTTCATGGCCTCGAAGTCGCCGGTGTCGGCCACGACGGTGGTGTGCTGCTTGAGCTGATCGAGCTGATTCATAGAACGGGGGTGGCAGAATACGGGGAAATGCCGGGCGCGCAAGCAGGCGTGAGGTCCCGGCGGAGAAGCGGCCATGATTGTTTTGCATCGGCGCCAAAAGCGGCCTTCATGGCGGCGCATGACCGTCCACACCCTTGACCTGCTGTTTCAGGACACCCCGGGCCTGATCGCCGCCTACCTGATCGAGTCGGCGGGGGCGCTGGCCCTGGTCGAGACGGGGCCGGGATCGACCCTGCCGGCCCTGCGCGCGGGCATCCGCAGGCTCGGCTTGGACGAGGCCGCCGTCCGCCAGGTGTTCGTCACCCACATCCACCTCGACCACGCCGGCGCGGCGGGCTGGTGGGCGGCCCGCGGCGCGCAGGTGTTCTGCCATGCCCAGGCGGCCCGCCACCTCATCGACCCCGCGCGGCTGGTCGACAGCGCCCGCCAAGTGTACGGCGACCGCATGGAGCCGCTCTGGGGCGAGATGCTGCCCGCGTCGCCCGAGCGGGTGACGGTGCTGCAGGACGGCGAGGCGGTGCCGGTGGGCGAGACGAGCCTGGTGGCCTGGGACACCCCCGGTCACGCCCGCCACCACCATGCCTACGTGCTTAGCGACGCCTGCTTCACAGGCGACGTCGCCGGCATGCGTTTGGAGCAGAGTCCGTACCTGTCGGTCACCGCCGCGCCGCCGCAGTTCGATCCGCCGGCCTACCAGGCCTCGGTCGACCGCCTGCTGGCCGGCAGGTTCCGGCGCCTGTACCTGACCCATTTCGGGCCGGTCGACGATGTCGCGGCGCATCTGCAGGCCTACCGGCTGCGGATCGGCGAGGTGCAGGCGCGCGTGAGCGGCTGGCTGGCCGAAGGCTGCGATGCGGCGGAGATCCGGCGCCGCTACACCGAGGCGGAGGCGGCGCTGGCCTCACGCGCGGGGCTGTCCGCGGTGGCGTGGCGGCGGCATGAGCAGGCCAATGCGGCGGCGATGTGCGCCGACGGCGTGCGGCTGAGCCTGGAGAAGCGGGGCTGAATCCGGCCAGCAAAAAGGCTGCCTGAATCCAGGCAGCCTCTTGCGGGTGGTTGGTTGGAACAACGAGCCGTGCGGGGGGGGTCAAGCCGTCGGCGCGGCGGCGTCCGCGGCCGGCTTCGGCATGCTGAAGCGGAAGCGGATCTTGCCGCGCTTGGCGGCGGCGCGGGCCTTGCGCTTGGTGCGTTCCTTCGGATTCTCGTGGGAGCGCAGACGGCGCATCTCTTCCAGGATGCCTTCCATTTCGAGCTTGGTCTTGAGGCGCTTGAGGGCGCGGTCCACAGGCTCACCTTTGCGGATTTGAACTTCGGGCATAAATACGGAGAATGGTTTTAAAAAAGGGCTCGTAAACTAGGGGCAGGCGCCGCGCCGTCAACCGGAAAAATGGGGCGTTTGGACGCGAAAGTTTTAAAAAAGCGCCCGGCTCAGGCCTTGATGCCTTCCTGGCGGAGGAAGTTCTCCACCCAGATGATGTCGTACTGGCCGTTCTGGAAGTCGCTGGTGGTCAGTACCTTGCTCTGCAGCGGAATGGTGGTTTTGATGCCCTCGACCACGAACTCGCCCAGGGCGCGACGCATGCGCCGGATGGCGATTTCGCGGGTGGCGCCGGTGACGATCAGCTTGGCGA
>CAYYJK010000090.1:0-12510 GCA_964472185.1 uncultured Prosthecobacter sp. | reverse complement strand
GGCGGTCTGGTCGTGCACCCCGATCCCTGCCATGAAAACGTCCTCCATTCTTCCTTCCGCCCGCGCCTGGTGCCTGCGGACCGTGCTTTCGGGAATCCTCAGTGCCAGCAGCAGTGCGGCCGCCCATGAAGGCCGCGGTGAGGCGCCGGTGGCTGGCGCGGTGCCGGTGGCGGCCCTTTCCGCCCAAGCGGCTGCGGCCGGCGGGCGCAGCTGGCCGGCGATCGAAAAGCTGCGCGCCGCCATCGATCCGAACGAAGCGGTCGACGAGGCCCTGGGCGGCCGGACCCTGCGCGGAACGCCGGTCACTCCGCGCACGCCGGACTGCTTTCCCGCCGAACCGCGCGACCTGTTCTGGCAGATGGACAAGGTCGCCCATCCGCAGACCGGTCTGCTGGAACCGCTCGACTTCGACGTCAACCGGGACGGCAAGGTGGACGACCGCGAGCGCAACGCGATCCGCGGCCGCAACACCTGGCTGCTCTGGGGCGGCGGCAACGAGGCCTTCTGGGGCTGGCTGCAGGAGCAGGGATACGGGATCACCGATTTCATGATCCTGCTCGATTCGCGCCTGCGGCACAACCGCTTCCAGCGCGCCGGCCTGATCAACCAGCCCGGCTTCAAGGCGGTCACCGATCCGGCCAAGCGCCTGCTCGGCCTCTACCTCGATGAAGCCGACGGCGACAAGGCCTGGTTGCTGCCGCCCGCTGCCGCTCCCGGCACCCGGGCCGAAACGGCGGATGCGCAGGGCCGTCCGGTGGTACCGGCGGTCGGCGTGCCGGCGGCGCCCGCCGGCCATCCGACGCAGCTGTTCGAGCCGGGCGACGCCAAGCTCTACGAGGAGGTGTTGCGCCGGCTGCCCAAGGACGGGCTGGATTATGCGATCTACGGCTACCCGAGCGGGGTCTTTGGGCTGCGGCTGTTCCCCAACCCGGACTTCTTCGGCAACACGGCCGACGCCGCCACCGCCCGCAAGTACTGGGATGAGCGCGTGGTGCAGTCGAGTCACGCAAGCTTCTACACCGACAGCAAAATCCACGCCGATCCCAAGCTGGTGCGGCCCTTCCGCGTCAGCATGTCCTGCGGCTTCTGCCATGTCGCCCCGCACCCGCTGCTGCCGCCCAAGGACCCGGAAAATCCGGAGTGGGAGAACCTGTCCTCCATCATCGGCGGCCAGTACTGGAAGCCGCAGCCCAGCCTGGCCAACGCCCTGCCGCGCGAAAACTTCCTGTACCACTTCCTCAACAGCCAGCCTCCGGGCACCATCGACACCTCGCTGGTCAGCACCGACCACATCAACAACACCAACGTCATCAACGCGGTGTTCGACCTGCCGGCGCGGCTGGCGCGCGCGGAACGCAAGCCCGCGGAGCGGCAGGCGGGCGCCAACCTGCTCCTGCACGGCAAAAAGGCCACGGACGCGCCGATCGACATCAAGTTTCCGATGGTGCTGTTTCCCGGCGAGGACAGCTGCGGCGTGTTCGCGGCCCTGGCGCGCGTGCCCCTGAACATCGGCGTCTTCTCCGAGCAGTGGGCGCGTTCGGACAATCCGCTGATCGGCTTCACCAAGCAACGGCCGTTCCCGATCGCGGTCTGCCAGACCAACTCCGTGTTCTGGCAGGTCAACGAGAAGCAGCGTGTCGGTTACATGGCCGACTTTTTCCTGCTCGGCCACAAGGGCACGGTGCTGAAAAGCACGCAGGCGATGAAGCTGCGCGACGCCGGCCCGCTGCCCGGTCCGGACGGCAAGCCGCTGCCGCGTCAAAGCGAGGGGCTGAAGGCGCTGGCCGCCGACTCGCCGGAGCTGCGCACGCGCGGCCGCGGCGTGTTTTTGCGCAACTGCGCCATCTGCCACTCGAGCAAGCAGCCCGACGGCTTCGATCTGAAGTTCGAGCGCGCCATCGACGGCGGCTGGGACCGCGCCCCGGCGCCGGCCGAGGGCGCGCCGCCGGTGTACACCCTGCCGGCCGAATACGCGAACTGGGAGGCTTTCCGCAAAAGCCCCGCCTTCGCGCACTATCGCGAACGGATTCTCGAGCTGGCGGGCCCGGCTCCCGCCGGGGAGGGGGAGGATGCCTTCATCCGGGACAACTACCTGTCCAATGAACTGCGCATTCCCGTGACCCTGGTCGGCACCAACTCGGGGCGCGCCATGGCCACCAACGCGATGCGCGGCAACGTCTGGGACAACTTTTCCTCGGAGACCTTCAAGAACCTGCCCTCGGTCGGCAAGATCCGCTACTTCAACCCCTTCTCCGGCAAGGCGGTTGACGCCTACGGCGCCAACGACGAATACGATGACGGCCGCAAAACGGGCGGTCCCGGCTACCTGCGGCCGCCGTCGCTGATCAGCCTCTGGGCCACGGCGCCGTATTTCCACAACAACGCCCTCGGCGTGTACACGCACAATCCGAGTGTCGCCTCGCGGCTCGAGGCCTACGATGACGGCATTCGCAAGCTGCTGTGGAACGAGAAGCGTTCCCAGTACACGGCCTATGCCGGCGGCAGCGGCAGCTACGTGCCGCCCGGCGATCTGCGCGCCGAGGGCAGTGCCGCCGCCAAGGGCGACCCGGGCTACATCTACCGCGTGCCCGTGGACACGTTCATTGAAATGGCGCCCGGTTTCATCCGGCCGCTCCTCGAGGGCATCGTCGGCCGGACCGTCTTCAAGCTGCTCAGCGTCTGGCTCTGGGTGGCTCTGGCCGCGGTCTTTCTCCTGCTCGGCTTCCGCGGCCGCGCCCGTCACGCCGGGGTGATTCTGGTGCTGGGCGCCGTGGCCCTCGGCTTCCTGCTCGCCGCCACCGGCCTCGGCGGCTTCGGCGGCACCGTGGAAGGCGCGCTGATGCTGGGCGCGGGCAACCTGCTGAGCATGGCCAGCGTCTGGTGGTGGCTGCTGATCGCCGCACTGGGCGCGGCCGGAGTCGGCCTGCTGCTCACCAGCCGCGACTACACGCGCTGGCTGCGCTGGAGCTTCCGCGGCCTGACGGTCGCGGTGCTGGCCGTCGGCCTCCTGGCCAACCGGTTCCTCAACGGCGAACTGCAGGGGCTCAAGGTCGGGCCGATCCCGCGCGGCACCCCGGTGGACCTGCTGATGAACATGGACCCGGAGAAGCGCGACAAGCTGCCGCAGGCGGTGGTCGGCCTGATCCAGGCCAGCGTTCAGATCAAGAAGCAGCACCTCACCGGCGAAGCCGCCTACAAGGTCCTGGCGGACAAGGCCGGGCCGGCGCTGCTCGCCGCCAGCAAGTGCCCCGACTTCGTGCTCGATCGCGGCCACTGGTTTGGCGAGGAGCTGACTCCGGAGGAGAAGGCGGCCCTGATCGCCTTCCTGAAGACGCTCTGAGCTGGCGTCCAGGCAGCCCAATCCGCACCGAGTTTTTCCGATGAGCACCGACGACCTTCTCGCCCAGGCCCGCCAGCAGGAACAGACGCCCTTCGACTTCATCATCGTCGGCTCGGGCGCGGGGGGCGGCCCGCTGGCCGCCCGGCTGGCCCGCGCCGGCCGGCGGGTGCTGCTGCTGGAGGCGGGGCAGGATCCCAAACAGGCCAAGTCCGCCGACTATCCCGCGGCGGAGCCCGGCGAGATCCACCAGTGCCCGGGCTACCACGGAGCTGCCACGGAGGACAAGGAGATGAGCTGGCAGTTCTCCGTCCGCCACTACCAGGACGACGCACGCCAGGCCCGGGATGAAAAGTACAACAAGCTCATCCTCGATCCGGGCAGCACGTCGGAAACGCCGCCCTACCTGCCGCATCGCCGCTTTCTCGACCCCGCCCCCACCGGCCGCGGCAAGGGCGGCATTTTCTACCCGCGCACCGCGGCGCTCGGCGGCTGCACGGCCCATCACGCGATGATCGTCGCGGCGCCGAACGACAAGGACTGGGACTACATCGCCGACCTGACCGGCGACAACTCCTGGCGGGCCAAGCACATGCGCGGCTACTTCGCCCGTCTGGAGCGCTGCCTGTACCTGGCTGCCTACCGGCAGTGGTTCCGGCGTCTGCTCGGGTTCCTGTACACCGCCTGGCAGTGGCTGGTGCTGCAGTTCGATCCCAAGGCGGTTCTCGACAACGGCGGCCACGGCCGGGACGGCTGGCAACCGACCTCGTTCATCGATCCGCAGCTCGTGGAAAACATCGCCCGGCACGACCGCGGCTTTCTGGAGGTGCTCGCCCGCACCACGCTGAGCGTGCTGCACGGCCGCTTGTCCCTGGTCGGCATGCTCAAGAAGGCGCTGTTCCGCATGCGCATCGTTCAGCACATCGATCCGAACGACCTGAACACGCGCCGCACCAGCCCCGAGGGCGTGTTCCTCATCCCCACCGGGGTCGAGACCGGCGGGGACGTCGACGAGAACGGCCAGCCGCAGTTCGGCCGGCGCACCGGCGTGCGCGAGTTCCTGCTGAAGACGCGCAACGCCCATCCCGACCGGCTGGTCATCGTCCAGGGCGTGCAGGTCACCCGGGTGCTGTTCGACCACGGCCGCGGGCCGGCGCCGGCAGCGGTCGGGGTCGAGATCGCGCCGGGCGACCACCTGTACGAAGCCAGCCCGCTGCAGCCCCGAACGCTGCCGCAGGAACGCGTGCGCTACTTCAGCCGCGGCGAAGTCATTCTCTGCGGCGGCGCCTTCAACACGCCGCAGCTGCTCATGCTCAGTGGCATCGGCGATGAAGCGCACCTGCGCGAGGTGAGCGGGCGCGCGGCGGAGGGCGCGCTGCCGGGATTGAGCGGACCCGACGGCAAACCGCTGGTCGACCTGGATTCCGGGCGGCCGCGCGGCTTCATCCACCTGCCCGGGGTCGGCCGAAACCTGCAGGACCGCTATGAGGTCAGTCTGATCAGCGAGCTGGACCGGGATTTCACCACGCTGCAGGGGGTCAGCTTTGTCCCCGGGGATCCGCACGATCCCGCCCGCCTGCAGTGGCTGCGGGACAAAAGCGGCTTGTATCGCACCAACGGCGGTTCGCTGGCCGTGCTGCGGCGGTCGTCGGCGCTGGGGGCCGACGAGCCGGAGCCCGACCTGTTCACCTTCGGCGCGCCGGCGGCCTTCCGCGGTTATTATTTCGGCTGGTCGCGCGAGCTGTTCCGGGCGCGCCTGGGGGCGGCGAAGGAGCAGCACAATCTGTGGAGCTGGATCATCCTGAAGGCCTACACCCGCAACCAGGCCGGCAGCGTGCGCCTGCGCACGGCGAGCCCGTTCGACCAGCCGGAGATCTGCTTCGACTCGTTCAACGAACGCGCCGAACGCGAGGCTGGAGAGCTCGCCGCACTCGCCGACCCCTACCGTCGTGCCGGCCTGCCGCTGCCGGCCGATTTGGAGCGCCGGATTCGCGAAAATGAAGCCGCGCTGACGGACAGCCGGCGCGACCTCGACGCCGTGGTCGACGCGATCCGGTTCATGCGCCAGATCAACGCGCGCAACCCGCGGCAGTTCATCCGCGAGATCCAGCCCGGCCAGGAGCTGGCCGACGACTCGGAGGAGCTGCGGGAATGGATCCGCACGCAGGCCTGGGGGCATCACTGCTCCTGCACCTGCCGCATTGGCGCCGACGCCTGGCGCGCCGACACCCGCCAGCTGCACGACCGGGAAGCGGTGCTCGACAGCCGCTTCCGCGTGCACGGCGTTCGCGGCCTGCGCGTGGTTGACGCCTCGGTGTTCCCGCGGATTCCGGGCTACTTCATCCTGACGCCCATCCTGATGATGAGCGAGAAGGCGGCGGACACGATCCTGCAGGATTTTCAGCAGGAGGTGTACCCGGCGGGCTACGAGGCGGAGGAGGCGCGCCTGATCCGGCAGCGGCGGCTGCAGGCGTTTGCCGGGGCGCATCCCGGGGTCGAGACCAAACCCGCCGGGCAGCTGCCGGCCGACACGGTGGGCCTGGCGATTTCCGGCGGCGGCATCCGCAGCGCCACGTTCGCCCTCGGGGTCCTGCAGGCGCTGGCGGCGCGCGACCGGCTGCGCGGCATCGACTTGCTGTCGACGGTTTCCGGCGGCGGCTTCATCGGCACCTTTTTGGGCCGGCTGTTCACCCGGCGCAGCGTCATCACGCCGCCGCCGGGCGGACTGGCGGCGGCCGATCCCTGCGGCCGGGTGCAGGAGGTGCTCAAAAACAGCCACTCCGGCCCGCTGTGGTGGTTGCGCACCCATGCCGACTACATCTTCGCCGCCGGTGCGGACGATGTCCGGCAGACTCTGGCGGTCTTCTGGCGCAATCTGTGCACCGTCTATCTGGTGGTGGGAGCCCTGCTGTTCGGCTGCTTCGGCCTGGCCGCCTGGCTGCCGGGGGTGATCGACCTGCCGCAACCGCCCGCGGTGCAGGGAATCCGGCTTTCCGTCTGGTGGCTGCTGCCGCTGGCGGTTCTGGGGCTCGGGGTCCTGCCGGCGACGCTGGGCTACTGGCTGGCGCCCAAGCTCAACTCCTACCGGCCCTACCCCATCTTTGCGTTCCTCGCCTGGGTGGTGCTGATCTGCGGCGGCGTGGCGGGCTTCCTGCTGCCGCATGCGCTGGGCTGGGCTGCCGGCGCCCTGCTCACGCTGCTTCTGGCCTGGGCTTGGCAGGAGGTCGCCCGTTGGGGCATCCACCAGGAGCAGGTGCAGGGTTCCGGCTTGAAGCAGACGGGCGCGCTGGTGCGCAACCGGCTGACGCGCGGCCTCGGCGAGGCGCTGTCGCTGTTTGCCGCGCTGGCCGGATGGGCGGTGCTCGACACCCTGGCGCGCCTGGTGGCGGAGGGGTCGGTGACGATCGCCCTGACCAGCGTCATGGCCGTGCTCAGCCCGTTCCTGCCGGCGCTGCGCTGGGTGGGCACACGAGCCGCGCGCGAAGCTTCCGCCGGACAGCGCCAGGGCGTGTCATTGACCCGCGTGGCCAATCTGCTGGGCATCCCGCTGGCGCTGTTCCTGCTGTTCGTCCTCGATGTTCTGGCCCATGAACTCTTCCTGCGGTTCCCGGGCTGGAGCTGGGGGGCGGCGGCGCTGGGACTGTCTTTCCTGTTCTCGCTGGCCCTCGGCCGGGCCTTTGATTTCCTGAACCAGTCCTCGCTGCACGCGACCTACGCGGTGCGCCTGACCCGCACCTTCCAGGGGGCTTCCAACGAAGAGCGCGTGTACAGCAACGGGTCGGGCGCGGCCACGGACATCCAGCTCGCGCATCCCCAGGATGACCTGCCCTTCCACCAGTACCACCCCGAGGCACACGGCGGTCCGCTGCACCTGATCAATGTCTGCATCAATGAAACCGTCGATCTCGCCTCCGGACGCGAGGTTCGGGACCGCAAGGGCCTGCCCATGTGTCTCGGCCCGACCGGCGTCAGCGTCGGCCGGCGCTACTTCGCGCGCTGGTCCGCGCCCGACGGCCTGCCGCGCTGGCAGAAGCGCCGCCGGCGGCTGGAGGGCGTGGACGAGGAGGACGCACGGCGGGTCGAGGACCGGCCGCGCACGGCGCTGGAGGCGCTGCCGGTGGGCAGCGACCCCAACGCCTTCCACGTGCTGGCTTCCAAAAGCAGCCCGAGCGCGGAGGTGCAGAGCCTGTCGCTCGGCGCCTGGACGGCCATTTCAGGCGCCGCCTACTCCACCGGCATCGGCCGCGGCACGCGGCTGGCCGTCTCCCTGTTCATGGGCCTGGCCAACATCCGGCTGGGTTTCTGGTGGGACTCCGGCATCCTGGAGCACGAGCGTCCGGACCGCTATCCCCAGCCGCTCTGGCGCCGCCTCAAGCGCCTGCCGGTGTCGCTGTTCCGCATGCAGAGCCTGCTGCTTTCCGAGTGGCGCGGCCGTTTCCACGGCGCCTCGCGCTGGTTCTGGTACCTGAGCGACGGCGGCCACTTCGATGTCACCGGGCTGTACGAACTGGTGCGCCGGCGCACGCCGCTGATGATCCTGCTCGATGGCGGCGAGGATCCCGACTACCAGTGGAGCGACCTGGCGCAGCTGACCCGGCAGGTGCGCGAGGATTTCGGCGCGCAGATCCACTGGATCGACCCGGGGCGTGTCGAGGCCCAGGGGCCGGACTGGCGTGCGGTGAATCAGGCGGCTGAAGCGATGGACGATCCGAACCTTCAGGATCCGGCGCGCAAGACGGTGCCGGTCTGGGTGCAGGAAAGGATGGCGGCGGAGGCTCTGGGCTCGCTGAAAGGCATTGCCCGCAACGGCACGCATCAGGCCGCTTTGGCCCGGGTCAGCTACGACCGAGCGCCGGACGAGGTGTCCTGGCTGCTGGTGCTCAAGCCGGGCGTCAGCGCCGAGCTGACCGAGGATGTGCAGAACTACGCGGCCCTGCAGCCCTCCTTCCCGCAGCAGCCGACCATCGATCAGGTCTTCAACGACTCGCAGTGGGAAAGCTACCGGGCGCTGGGGCAGCAGCTGGGGCTGCGGGTGCTGCGCTGAGTCATCGCTGTCAACGACCATGAAACGCTTCCCCCATCTCCTGCTGCTGGCCGCCGCCGGTGCCGGCATCGCCACCCTCTCCGCCTCCGACCATGCGGATCCGCTGGTCCTGAATCCGCTGAACCCGCCGCGTGAGCGCGAGCCGAGAATCACCGACCTGCATGTCTTTCTGGACCGGGACGCCGATCCGACGCTGCCGGAGGCGCGGGAGCTGATCCTCAGCCTCAGCGTGTTCCCTTCGCTGCCGGCCCTGGGGCGGGACGAGGCCGTGCCGCCGACAGCGCCGGGCATCACGCTGCCGCTGCCGGCCCAGCCGGGGGAAGCTCCGGCCAAGGGTCGCTACCGGTACCCGGAATTCCGGCTGGAGGATTACCGCTACTCGATCTGCCTCGACCTGCATCCCCGGCTGGACTACGGCCATGCCGGCGACCGGGCCCGCTACGGCGGCACCGTACTGGCTCCGGAGGACATCGTGCCGGAGCTCGTGCTGCAGTTCGCGCTGGAGAACGACGCATCCCTTCAGCCGCAGGGCTTCCAGCTGACCGGCCTGGCCGCCGGTTACGTGGTCATCAACGGCCGGGATGTCGGGATTCCCCCGGGGAACCAGCGGCCCATCCGCATCCAAACCGGCGTCTTTGACGATCCGTTCATTTTTCCGCGCTTCTTTCGCACCAACGTCATCGCCATCGTGGTCAGCATTCCGCTCGACCGCTTTGCGCCGCAGCAGCGCGAGTTCCTCGCCTGGGCGACGACGACCCGGAACGGCCGGCAGATCGACCATGTGGGCCGCTCGCAGCGCACGCAGCTCCCGCGCTTTGACGGACTCAACACGCTGCCGCCCAGCCGCCACGTGGACGAGATCAACCGCCGGCACACCGGCCCGACGCTCATGGAGGACGGCATGCGCACCTTCCTGTCGCCGCTGTTCGCCCGTCGGCCCTACGACGCCATGCCGGACGTGCTCATTTTCAACCGCAACCGGCCGACCCGTTTTCCCAACGGCCGCCGGCTGGACGATGACGTGGCCGCCCTGATCCAGGAGAGCGGCGACACCCAGCTTTGGGAGGCTTCCTACACCGACGATCCGCGCTACCCGCGCCAGACGGTCAACGACAAGCGCTTTGGCCGGACCTTTCCGTATCTGGCCACGCCGTGGACGCAGGACGAAGTTCGCGCCGACCCGCGGCCGTTCGCCCTCGGGCGTGCGACGCTCGCCAACCGCAGCTGGCGTCTGCTCTGGCTCCTGGAAAGCCTGGCCATCGCCGGTTTGACGACGGTCCTGCTCTGGCTCTGGCGCTCAACCAAGGCCCGGCTGGCGGTGCTGGCGCTCGCCGTCATCGCCTTGCTGCGCCTGCAGGGCGTGCACGAGGCCAACCGGCCCGATGCCGAGGCTTCTTCCGCCGCCATGCAGCAGCCGCATCGCAAGCTCACGATCGTCCTGCAGAGCGGCGGTCTCGCGGCGGCGCTGGCCCTGGCCTGCCTGTACGCGCTGGCGTATCGCCGCGGTGCGGCCTCCGCCCCGGCCAGGGAAAGTGCCGGAGCGGCGACCGGTGCCGGGCCGACTCCGTGAACCGCTCTCTTCGCATGTTTTCATCGTACGTTTCCGCCGCCTCGATGCTGGGGGCCGTCGGCCTGCTGGCCGCCTGTCATTCCGACCGCATCCGCTTGACGCCGGCCCAGCAGCAAATCCAGCAGCAGCTGCAGGGCCTGGATCCGCACCAGCATCCGCTGCCGCGGGCCACGCCGCTCATCGATGTGCACACCCACACGTTCAATGCGCGCTACCTGCCGCTGCGCGGCATCCTGCTGGGCAAGCGTGACGTCTCGCTGGCAACGCTGCTGCTGTCCGACGCCTGCGCCGCCACGCTGGCCGAGGCGCTGGTCGACCACACCCAGAATGCCGCCGTGGCCGGACAGCCGGCCCAGGCGCGGCGGATGGAGCGCCGGAAGCAGTTGCTGGCGCGCGGCGACGGCGCGCTGTGCCGCGTCCTGCTGACCCTGCTGGAGAAGGCCGAGAAAGCCGGCGCCTGGGATCCGCAGATGAGCCTGCCCGAGCGCATGCAGCGGCTCGACGCGCTGGCGGACCGAATGAACGCGGCGGAACGCCAGGCCGTGACGGAGGCGGTGCGGATGATGGGCATGGCGGGGCATCTGCAGGAAGCGGACCACCAAAGCGCGCTGCGCGGCGCGGTGCGTTTTCTTTGGGTTTTGACGCAGGATGATGCGGTCATGCCCGAGCTGTACCGCTCCTTTTACCAGGGAGCTGCCATGCTGGGCGAGCCGCTGCAGGTTTCGCACATGATGGATCTGGCGCCGGTGTATGACCAGCCCGCCGATGGCGGCTCGCTGTACGACTTCGCCGGCCAGCAGCTGCCGCGCATGGCGCATTTCCAGGCGCAGGCGGACTCCGGACTGCTGTTTTTTGTCGCCTACAATCCGTATCGCGATCACTGGAACGGCGGCCGGTCCGGCGATGCCCTGCGGCTGGTTCAGGACGCCGTGACCCGCCATGCGGCCTGGGGCGTGAAGGTGTACCCGCCTTCCGGCTACCGGGCAGCCGGCAACGCGGTCAAACGCCGGCCGCGGCCGCTGGGGACGGGCTATCCCGGCGCGCAGTGGCAGGCGCGCTACGGCGCCTGGGGGACGGCGGCAAATGCGGGGCTCGATCGGGCGCTGGAGGAGCTGCTGCAGTGGTGCCGCGCGCATGAGATTCCGGTGTTCACCCACTGCGGCACCGGCGAATTCGAGGCGCGCAAAGGGTACGGCCGGTACCATTCGGACCCGCGTTTCTGGCGCGACTACCTGCGGTCGCATCCGGAGCCGGACGGCTCGCCCTGCCGCCTGCGGCTCTGCCTGGGCCACGCTGGCGGCGGCGATTTCTGGTTCGGCGGCGGTCCGGATGCCGGCTGGGGCGAACTGGTCTACGAACTCTGCACGACGTATCCGAATGTCTACTGCGAGATCACGGCGCACGGCGAGCTGACACAGCCTGACCGGCGCGCGTACTTCGTCGATCGCGTCGCGCGCTGCTTCGAGCAGTCGGCTGCGCCGCCGCCGGACGGCTCACCGCCGCGCCATGCCTTTGCCCGCAAGCTGATCTACGGCACGGACTGGTACCTGCCGGATGCCGCCGAGCGCCGGCAGATTCTGGAAGCCGTGCAGACGGCCTTCCTGCACGAGCGGCTGCGTCCGCACTACGCCGACTACTTCTTCGGCAACGCGCTGCGCTTTCTGAACGCCCGTGACCGCCTGCAGGACGCCCGGCATCCGCTGCCGGCGTCGCTGCGCGGGCGGCTGGAACGGCTGCTGCGCGCCTTGCCGGATTGAAGTCCTCCGGCGGCTGCGGCTCTCAGAATCCGACCAGCGGTCCGAGCGTCACCAGGCTGTAGCCTTTGTCGTTGAGGTAGCCCTCCACCACCGTGGTGCCGTTGATCAGCGAACCGCCCAGGGCGTTGGTCTGGTCGGTCAATTTTTTGTCGAGCCGGAAGCTGCTCTTCGAGTAGTTCAACTCGAACATCCGGCCTGCGCTGTAGCCTGACATGGCCGTGGTGTCGATGGTGAAATCCTCCGAGCAGCGGGAGTGGTAGTGGCTGCCCTTGAGCGAGAGCGGGGTGACGATGGAGAAGCCGGCGTCGCGCAGCGGCACGGACTTGCGCTCGCCCCAGAGCATGCCGGTCTTGAGGTGGTAGATGTCCTCGTCATCCCCCAAGCCGGCGATGTCCTCCGACCAGGAGGAGTTGAACTGCTTGTGCAGTTCGCCCAGTTTGTCCTTGTCGTTGATGTTGCTGAACAGCAGCGGGCCGCCGTGGGCAAAACTGCCGGAGTTCTTGTAGGCGATCTTGGCCTTCAGATCGAGCGTGTAGAGGGCGTAGCCCGCGTTGCCGAGCGAGGAGTAGACGCCGATCTGGTGGTCGGTCCGGTTCGTCTTGGTGACGGTGTTGGCCGAACTGGAGTCGTTGATGCCAAAGAAGTCGATCTTGTTGACCGTGGTCCCCCGGAAAACGACGTTTTCCGCGAAGCCGGTGGCGGCACAGGCAAGCAGCAGGATGCCGAGGCCCGCCCGCAGGCGTGAGGCAGTGGATTTCATGGCGGTGGAAGGCAGAGGTTCAACTTTCCCGGACGCTTCACC
>CAYYJK010000089.1:9467-12517 GCA_964472185.1 uncultured Prosthecobacter sp. | reverse complement strand
TGGCCGAAGTAGTTGTGCTCGGGGGAGAGGAACAGGTGCAGGATCTCCATGGCGCCACTTTCACGCATGCCGGCCGTTCCGCCAAGACGGGATTCGTTTCCGGCAATCGGACTTTGCAGGACGGCCCACTCCGGAGAATCGTAGGTCCGTCATGAGCGAAGACAAAATCATCCGGATCGGCCTGGTCGGAGCGGGCGGCATCGTCAAGCAGCGCCACCTGCCCGGCCTGCGCGCCCTGCCCAACGTGCGGTTCACCGCCGTGGCCAATTCGACGCTGGCCAGCGCCGAGGCCTTCTGCCGGGACTTTGCCCCGGAGGCCCGGCCGACCGCGCGCTGGGAGGACGTCGTCGACAACGACGAGGTCGACGTGGTCTGGATCGGCGCGCACCCGTGCCTGCATCACGATGCCACCGACTTCGGCCTGCAGTGCGGCAAGCATGTCTTCACCCAGGCGCGCATGGCGGCCACCCTCGCCGAGGCCGAGCACATGTGGGAGCGCGCCCAGAGCCATCCGGAACTGGTCGCGGCCATCTGCCCGGCGCCCCAGGGCCTGCGCGGCGGCGAGATGATGAAGCGACTGCTCGCCGACGGGGCCATCGGCCGGCCGCACCAGGCCCTGCTGCACAGTTTCAGCGCCGGCTGGCTCGACGCTTCGCAGCCGGCGCATTGGCGCCAGAAGACCGAGGTCAGCGGCATCCAGATCCTGACGCTGGGCATTTACATCGAGGTGCTGCAGCGCTGGCTCGGCCACATCGTCGAGGTCGAAGCGCGCGGCAACGTCGTCATTCCGGAACGCCAGGGCTACGCGGTCGGCACGCCCGATTTCGTCCATGTCCTCGGCCGCTTCCGCAGCGGCCTGGAGGCGACGCTGCTGTTCAGCGGCGTCGCCGCCCATGCGCCGACGGACAAGCTCTGGCTGTTCGGCAGCGACGGCACGCTGGCCTACGACTTCGTCACCGAGGAGATTTCGCTCGGCCGGCCGGGCGGCCCGCTGGAGCCGGTGCCGGTGCCCACGGAACTGCAGCGCGACTGGACCGTGGAAAGCGACTTCATCCGGGCCGTGCGCGATCCGGCCGCGCCGCGGCCGAAACCCGACTTCACCGAAGGCGTCTGCTACATGCGCGTCGTCGACGCGGTTTGGGAGGCGATGGAAACGCGCGCGGCGGTGAAGTGCGCCTGAGGCGGTTCAGCCGCGCGGCGCGACGGCTTCGACGGCCCTGAGCAGGAAGGTTTCGAGGCCGGGCTGCTGTTCGGGGTGCGGGCTGCTGCACAGAACCCGGCCGCGGCCATAGCGCGTCAGGACCATTGCGGGCGAGTCCGTCTGGACGCCCGGAGGGCTGCCGTTTTCGGCCAGTTCGGTGCGGAACACCGCCAGCGGCTGGTAGTCGGGCAGGGCGTCAATTCCGGCCGGCTGAAAGACCGGACCGTTGGCATAGCGAATGCCAAACCGGCCGGCGGACAGGCCCAGGAGTTCCCGACCGGCGGCGGTCCCTTCCACCTGGACTTCGCCGATGCCGCGCCGCCACTTCGGTGACTTGGTGCGGGCGTCGAGGATGGGCACCGACCAGGAGAAGCCGGCGCAGGCCAGGTAGTGACCGGCGCAAATGCCGAGATAGCCGCCCCCGGCCTCGACAAATCGGCGCACCTGCTCGCGTCCGGTCAGGCCGAGAGCCGTCGCCTGCCGGCCGCCGCTGCCGCCGCTGAAGACGACCACGTCGAAGTCGCGCAGTCCGCCTTCGCGGATCTGCGCAGCCCGGACGCGCGACACGGCAACACGCGGCTCCGCGCCGAGGAGTTCGACACAGCGCGGCACGCCTTGACCGTAACTGCCGTGGTCGTCGAACAGCGCCACGCGCAGGACGGCGGTGGGGCGCCGCTCCGGCAGCGGGGCCAGAGGCGCCCAAGCCAGCCGGACGGATTGCCAGGATTCCGTCCCGGCCTTTCGGCCGCGAAGCCGCCACTGGTCCTGCACGCGTTCCAGGCGCGCTTCGGCGAGCGGAAACTCCGTCACCAGGTGATGGGCCTCGAGATTCGTGCGCGTGGAGTCCGAAGCCAAGGCGGCCGGGTCGGTCGCATGCAGCAAGGCGCTCCACCCGGAAGTGCGCGCGGGGCGCAGCAGATAAAAATGTCCGGGCGTGACTTCCTGCGGCCGCGCCGGGTCCTCCGGGGCAGCCGCAGGCGCCCACGCACCGGCTGGCTTGGGCAGGAGGACGCCTGGCGCCAAGTCGTCGAGGGCGGCAGCCGGCGCCGTCAGGAGCAGGGCGAGCACCGGGACGAGATGTTTCATGGCCGCTTCAGCTGGTACAGGGGCGCCGGCAGCCGTTCGCTGGTGAACCACAGGCTGCGGTTGTCCGGATCGTAGCAGACGGCCTCCATCTGGGTGGTGAGCGGCGGTTCGATGAGCCTGCCGGGCTGCTGCAGCGACTCTCTAAGCGGCCGGCCGGGCAGCAGATCCCACTCGTGAAAATCGTTGTAGGTGGCTATCACCAGCCGGCGTCCGTCCGCCGCGATGTCGCCCCCGGTGGTTTGGCGCGAAAAGGAGGGGCGGTGGCCGGTCCTGGCCCGGGAGGCGAAGTGCAGGGTGGCGATTTTTTCGAGCACCATCGGCCGGCCGTTGGCGGCGCTTGCCGGCGTCTGGTACAGGCCGGATTCGCCGGATTCGCTCTTCGTCAGCAGGTACAGGCGCCGTGTCTCCGGATGCCAGAACAGGGTCTCGGCATTGTGCCGGCCGTCGGGGTAAGTGAGGTGCCAGATGCGCGGCTCGGCGCTTTCGGTTTCGCGGTCGGCCTGCGCGGGCAGATCGGGCTCCGGGATTTCGTAGACTTGCAGCGAGGAGCGCAGGCGCAGGTTGTCGCCGATGTCACCGATGAACAGGCAGGGCGCGCCGGCGGCGTTGGTGCCCTGGGCGATGTCCTCCCAGTCGAAGTTGGCGGCTTTGCGCACGCGCACCTTGGCGCGGGTGACGCCGGCGGTGTCGACGGCGAACACGCAGGGGTCGCTGCCGGAGTCGTTGTGCGTCCAGAACACGCCGGGATGCCTCTGGCTGCGGG
>CAYYJK010000089.1:7052-9367 GCA_964472185.1 uncultured Prosthecobacter sp. | reverse complement strand
TCGCTGCCGGAGTCGTTGTGCGTCCAGAACACGCCGGGATGCCTCTGGCTGCGGGCCAGACCGCTGCTCTCGGTGATGCGCCGGTCGGCCAGAATCACCTTCACGGCCTCAGGCGCCGGTTCGGCGGTCTGGCCGTGCAGGCCGGCCGGCAGCAGGGCCAGGAGCAGCAGAGCGGCTTTCATCGGCGGGAATCAGCCCAGCGAACGGGCGGGGCCGGAGATGAGCCGGCTGTGGTGAAGGTGCACCCGGCGCAGGAACCACTGCCAGGTCTGGCCGGGCCGGCCGCCGTCCATCAGGAAGTGCGGGCAGTTCTTGTGGGGATCCTTGATCGACGGGCTGATGCGCGGCCAGTGGTAGTGCGGCACGACGTGGTTGAGCGGGATGCCGTAGGTGTGCATCAGGTAGGCGGTCAGGCGCGCCGTCTTGTCGATGGTCAGGGCGAGGTCGTTGCCGCGGTGCTCGCACATCTCGATGCCGATGCTGTAGTTGTTGCCGGGGCCGTCGAAGTCTGCGTGCTCGCCTTGTTCGCGGCAGGGCAGATGCTGGATGGCGACGTCGTCCTGGGTGGTGAAGTGCCAGGTCAGGAAGCCGATGCGGTTGCCGCCCTTGCGCTTGGTGGCGCGCAGGGCGCCGCGCTTGAGGGCGAGGGCGTGGTTGTAGGCGTTGCCGCTGTAGTTCTGCGTGCTGTGGATGGTGATGTAGCGCGGCTTCATCGGCCGGTAGCGGGCGCGGCCCATGCGCCCGGCCGGGATGAGGTCGATCCGCAGATTGACCTCGCGCAGCAGCTGTTCGGGCGTGACCTGCGTCAGCGCGGCGTCGCGGTAGCGGGCTTCCCAGGAGGCCACTTTCGACCGGCTGGCGGGCGAGGGGGAAGCGCACGCGGCCAGCAGCACGGCCGCGGCGAGCAGGGCGGGAACGAGAAGGGCAACCCAGGCTTGCTTCATGGCCGCCATTATGCGGGGATCACCGGGCTTTGCCAGCAAGGAGTCGCCGCGTCCGGCATTTTTGGCCGGGCGGCGCGGCGCCGTCTTTTTGTTTGTGTTTCGGCGTTTTTCAGTCAGCGGTGGCGGCCGTGATTCTTGTTCTCACAGCCGGTTTTGGTGATGGTCACAATTCCGCAGCCTTCGCCACGGCGGACGCCCTGCGCCGCCTCTGCCCGGGCGAGGAGGTGCAGACCTGCGACCTGATCAGCACGGTGCAGCCTCGGCTCGCCTCGGCGCTAAAAAAGCTCTACCAGCAGGCGATCACCCATTTCCCCAGCGGCTGGCGCCTCGTCTACCGCCTGCTCGAGAAGTCCGAGGTTGAGCCCCAGGACAGCGCTTGGCTGGCGCCCCTGGTCCGCGGCCTGCGCGAGCGGATCGAGACGCTGCGGCCGCGCCTCATCGTCAGCACCTACCCGCTGTACGCGGCGCTGCTCGACGGCCTGCGCCGGCAGATGGACGTGCCGCCGCTGGCGACCATCGTCACCGACTCCATCAGCGTGCACCGCATCTGGGTCGCGCAGCCGAGCGATCTGTACTGCGTGGCTGACGAGGAGACGCGCGCGGTGGTGGAGCATCTGGGGGCGCCGGCGGCTCGCATCCGGGTCACCGGCTTCCCGGTCAACCTGCGCTTCAACGAGCCCCTGCCGGCGGCAGCCGGCCGGGCCGGCCCGCAGCGCGTGCTGTATCTGCCCTCAACGACGGCCCGGAGATTCGGCGCCACGCTGCGGGCGCTGGCGCCGCTGCTCGACACGGGCGTGCAGCTGACCGTCGTCGTCGGCAAGCACGGCCCGCGCCTGTATCAGGCGCTGCGCGCCTTCACTGACGCTCGCCCTGCGGCGCCGGTGGAGATCATCGGCTGGACCGACCGCATCCCGGAGCTGCTGCGCACGCACGACGTCATCGTCTGCAAGGCCGGCGGCGCCATCCTGCACGAAGTGCTCGCCGCCCGGGTGCCGGCGGTGATCGACTACGTGGTGCCGGGGCAGGAGGAGGGCAACGCGGAGATGCTGCTGTCCCGGCAGTGCGCGGTGCGCACCGAGACGGCGCGCGAGACGGCGGCGGCGGTGCAGCGCGTGCTGGCGGACGGCGGCCGGCTGGGGCGGGAGATGCGCGAGCGCATGCGGCCGATCAGCGTGCCGGACGCGGCGCTGCGGGCGGCGCGGGCGGCGCTGCAGCTGGCGGGTCCGCCTTGACCGGCGCCGGCGGCTTGGGCTGCAGGTCGGCCTGAATCCAGCGCTGCACCTCCGGCCAGAAGGCCTCGGTGGGCAGGGCAAAGGTGGTCACCCGGTCGACGCGGGCGATGTTGAGGCCGATGGCGCGCCCTTCCAGATC
>CAYYJK010000089.1:3657-6952 GCA_964472185.1 uncultured Prosthecobacter sp. | reverse complement strand
TGGTCACCCGGTCGACGCGGGCGATGTTGAGGCCGATGGCGCGCCCTTCCAGATCGATCAGCGGTCCGCCCATGTCGGCCGGCGCCAGCGGCAGGTCGTGCTGGAGCACCTGCGCGAAGTTGTCGGTGCGGATCGAGATGCCGCCGTTGGCAAAGTCCTCGCCCTCCCAGTTGGCCATGATCTTGGTCTTGCTGGCCAGCCGGACGCGCAGGCGGACCTCCTTGCCGGCCCGACGCAGGGCGACGTCGATTTCTTCGCCCGGCTGGCGCTTGGAGATCAGCTCGCTGACCTGCCGGTAGTTCTGCACCTGGGTGGCCGCCAGTTCGGTCAGCACGTCATCCACCCGGATGCCCGCAGCGGCGGCGGGGCTGTCCTCGGCCACGCCGGCGATGCGCACGCCCGCGCCCGTCAGGCTTTCGTCCATGCGCACGCCGATGGCGGCGCCGAGTCCCGGGATGCGCCGGCGCTGCGCGCTGATGACGCCCAGGCGCAGCTCGCGGCCCTGTGCGGGTGCGCTGACCCAGTGGCCGAGGCTGAGCGCTTGCGCGGGGCTGAAGCTCGCCGCCTGGACGGCAGTGACCCCGGCGGCCCGCGCCAGGAGCAGGTCGCGGGCGCTGTCGCGGCGCACCTCCCGCAGCGCGGCCTTGCGGCCGTCGCCCCATTCCACCCGGCAGTCCGCGATCCGGGGGACCTCGCTGGCCTTGGTCAGCAGGTGGCCTGCGGCGCTGACCCAGACGGCGGTGGCCACCTGCCGGCCCTGGGCGTCGACGATGCGGCCGATCCGGCGTCCCAGATCCTCCTGCAGGGCGCGCAGCGGCGCCAGGGTCTGCGCGCCGTTGGTCCGTTCCGCCGGCGTGAGCGGTTCGCGCAGTTCCGCCCGGCTGCCGCTGGCGACGGCGAGCAGGCCCGACAGGAGAGGGGCGACCAAGCGGGTGCGGGCGGGTTTCATCCTTCCTCCTTGGGGCGGGTGCCGAGTTGCACGGTGATTTCACGCGGGCCGCCGGGGCTGCGCAGCCCAAGCCGAACCCGGTCACCGGCGGCGCGCATGCGCACCGCGTTGGAAAACTGCGCCTGTTCGGTCATCGCCTCGCCGTCGAGGCTGAGGATGACATCCCCGGCTTTTAGGCCGGCCTGTGCCGAGGGCGAGCCGGCCAGGACGTCCAGGACTTCGAGGCCGCCGCCGGCGTTGAGGGCGGTGGCCACGCCCAGGTAGCCGCCGCTGCCGGTACTCCAGACGTGGATGACCCGGCTGCTTTTCATGTCCTCCCAGGCGCGCAGGAAGGGCGCCATCGACACGTGCATGTTCTCGTCGCGCGCCTCCCAGATCAGGCTGTGCACCCCGATCACCTCGCCCTGCAGGTTGAACAGCGGGCCGCCCGAATCGCCGCCCATGAGCACGCAGTCCGTCTGCAGGGAGTTGGCCGTCTGCTTGATGACGCGGCCGACGCGCAGGACCACGCCGCGCGACTTGTCAAAGCCGCCGGGGTGACCGAGCGCGAAGCACCAGTCGCCGGGCCGCGCGTGGCTGACCTGCCGGGAGACCGCGACGTGGGGCCAGCGGCGCTTGCTGTCGCGCAGCTGCAGCAGCGCGGCGTCGGTGGTCTTGTCGAGCCCGAGCGTCAGGCCCTGGACGACGCTGCCGTCGTCCAGCACCACCTGCAGGGTGCGCCCGGGACGTTCCGCCACGTGCGCGGCGGTCAGCACCAGGCCGTCGGCGTTCATGATCACGCCGCTGGCCGTGCCGTCTCCGGTCAGGATCGCGACGACCGCCGGCCGCACCTGCGGGAGCAGTGCCTGGACGGTCTTCTGCACCCGCTGAATCGCCGGCATGCCGGTCTCGCCGGCCGGCGCCTGGGCGGCGGCCGGGTTCAGCAGCGTCCAGCACAGGACCGGCAGCAGAAGGGCGGTTTTCATGGGTCTGGAGAAAACGGATGCGGCAGCCGGAAGTTTCCCCGTTTCGCCGGCCGGGAGCAAGCCCAGTCTCGCACGGGTGCGCAGGCCAAGACTCATTTGGACAAAAGTGGCTTCCTGAGGTTTGATTTCCGGATTCCGACGGGAGTCCGTCCCGGCCGTTCGAATGCCGAACACCGGGCCGCCGTCTCCCCTCCGTCCATGAAACGTCCGACCGCCCAGCACCGACCGCCCCCGCGCCGCTCCTTCCTGGGCGCGGTGCGCCGGTTCCTGCTGCTGCTGACCCTCGGCGGCGGCCTGCTCGGCATCCTCGCCGCCGCGGTGCTGCTGAGCGTTTACTCCAAGCTCGCCAAGCGCTACGACCTCACCCGGCTCGGCGAGATGCCGGAACGCACCGTCGTGCTCGACGCGCAGGGCGAGCTGCTCGGGCGCATGCACGGTGAAAACCGCATCGTCGTGCCGATCAGCCAAGTCTCGCCGCACTTCATCAAGGCGCTGCTGGCGCGCGAAGACGCGCGCTTCTACAGCCACGGCGGCATCGACTACATCGGCGTGCTGCGCGCCTTCCTGCGCAACGTCAAGGACGGCCGCGTCGTCCAGGGCGCCAGCACGATCACCATGCAGCTGGCGCGCAACAGCTACCCCGACCTCAACGACCGCTCCTTCCACCGCAAGCTCCTGGAAATGATGCTGGCGCGGCGCATCGAGCGCCTGTGGAGCAAGGACCAGATCCTCGAGCACTACGTCAACCGCATCTTCTTCGGCACCGGCCTGTACGGCATCCAGCGCGCCAGCCAGGTCTACTTCGGCAAGCATGCCAGCGAGCTGAACCTCAGCGAGGGCGCGATGATCGCGGGCATCATCCGCAGTCCGGTGCGCTTTTCGCCCTTCCGCAATTTCGACGGCGCGCTGCGCGAGCGCAACGACGTGCTCAAGCGCCTGCTCGCCACCGGCGGCATCACCGCCGAGGAGGAGCTGGCCGCCCGCTACGCGGACATCGCCCTGCGCGCCCAGCCCGCCTTCCAGAGCCAGGGCGGCTACGCGCTCGACGTCGTGCGCCGCGACCTCGACCGCATCCTCGAGGACCACGAGATTCTCGACGGCGGCCTGGTGGTGTACACGACACTGTGCCAGGAGTTGCAGACCGCTGCGGAGCAGGCGGTGGAGCGGCGGCTCAGCGCCGTCGAAAAGCTGCCGGGTTACCGGCATCCGAGCAAGGCCTCGGTGGATGCCGCCTGGGACGGCCGGCAGGAGCTGGCGGTCACGCCCTACGTGCAGGGCGCGGTGACGGTGATCGACAACGAGACCGGCGGCCTTCTCGCCGTCGTTGGCGGCCGCGACTACGCGCAGAGCAAGTACAACCGCGCCACCCAGGGCCAGCGCC
>CAYYJK010000089.1:0-3557 GCA_964472185.1 uncultured Prosthecobacter sp. | reverse complement strand
GGCGGCCGCGACTACGCGCAGAGCAAGTACAACCGCGCCACCCAGGGCCAGCGCCAGATCGGCTCGACGGTGAAGCCGTTTGTCTACGCGGCGGCCCTCGCCGGCGGCATGAAGCCGGGCACCTTCGTCGACGATGCGCCGATCCAGCCCGGCGAGATCGAAGGCGCCAGCCCCGGCTGGTCGCCGCAGAACAGCGACGGCCGGTTCAACGGCCAGCAGACCCTGGCCTACGGTCTGGTGCAGAGCCGCAACACCATGACCCTGCGCGTCGGCAACACCGCCGGACTGGACCGCGTGCTCGGCCTGCTGGGCGATGCCGGCCTCGGCGGCGCCGCCGAGCGCACGCCGCAGGTGTTCATCGGCAACCTGGGCGGCAACGTGCGCGAGCTGACCAGCGCTTTCAGCCTGTTCCCGAACAACGGCCTGCGCCGCCGGCCGTTCCTCATCGACAAGATCGCCGACAAGGACGGCACGGTGCTGTACAGCGCCAGCGTCATCGAGGCCGAGGTGGTCAGTCCCGGAGTCGCGCACTTGATGCGCCGCCTGCTGGCCGAGGTCATGGACCGCGGCACGGCGGCGAGCATCCGCGGCGAGCACCGCTTCAAGGAGCCGGCCGGAGGCAAGACCGGCACCACCAACGACTACAAGGATGCCTGGTTTGCCGGCTACACCGACCGCGTGACCTGCGGGGTGTGGGTCGGCCTGGACAAGCCGCAGACGATCATCAGCGAAGGCTACGGCAGCCGCCTGGCCATTCCGATCTGGGCCGACGTGGTCAAGAAGGCGGTCGAGCTCGGCTACATTCCCGCCGGTCCGCGCGCGGAGCCGCGCCTGGCCCGCGCCGCCCTGTGCCGGCTGAGCAGCCAGCTGGCCGGCCCCTCCTGCCGCGCCGCCGGCACCGCCTACGAGGACCAGGTGCCGCTCGACCTGCTGCCGCGCGGTTACTGCGGCGCCCACCAGGGCGTGATCGCCCAGCCCGGACCCGGCCGTGGCGGACCGCGCGGCGAGGGCGGCCTGTTCAACCGCATCCGCGGCTGGTTCCGCTGAGGCCGGCGGCTACCAGCACAGGCCCTCGTAGCGCCACGGCAGGCCGGCGAGTTCGCGCCAGCCGTTGACGTCGATGACCTGCTGGCCGGCCTGCACGCAGGCGGCGAGGTCGGCGACGGCCACGCACTTCTGCGAGACGACGATGAGGTCGCTGGCCTCGATCACCTCGCGGGCGTCGGTCTTCAGCAGCGAGGCCAGGTGCGGCATGCGGCGCTGGATCTCGGCTTCGTTGGCGCCGACCAGGCGGGACAGGTTCAGGCTGGGGTCGTAGATGCTCAGCTCGTAGCCGCGGCCGAGCAGCGTTTCCGCCACCGCCACCATCGGGCTGCCGCGCAGGTCGTCGGTGTCGGCCTTGAAGGCCAGGCCGAGCAGTCCGACGCGCCGTGTCGGCTTGCTGGTGATCAGCTTGATCAGCAGATCCAGGTGCGCCTGGTTGGTGTCGAGGGTGTTGTCGAGCAGGGGCAGGTTGACGCCCTCCTGGCGGGCCAGGGACAGCAGGGCGCTGACGTCCTTGGGCAGGCAGGAGCCGCCGAAGGGATTGCCCGGCTTGAGGTAGTATTTCGAGATGTTCAGCCGCGTGTCCGAGCAGACCACGTCCATGACCCGCGTGCCGTCCTCGCCGAGGAACTTGCACAGGCGGCCGATCTCGTTGGCGAAGCCGACCTTGAGGGCGTGGAAGTAGTTGCAGGCGTACTTGATCGTCTCCGCGCCCTCCCAGCCGAGCACGGCCGGGGTGCCGCCGAGCAGTTCGCGCGCCTCGGCGCTTTCGGGTTCGGCGCCGTCGTGGGTGCCGACCACGGCCAGCGAGGGCTCGCGGAAATCCTTCACCGCGGTGCCTTCGCGCAGGAACTCCGGGCAGTAGTAGAGGCGCACCTGGCCGGCGGCGCGCAGGTCCTCGAAGAAGTCGCGCACCAGCAGGCGCGTGCTGCCGGGCAGCATGGTGCTGCGGAACAGGATCACGTGGCGCTTGCCGCTGGCGCGCAGGGCGGCGGCGATCTGCTCGCTGACCTTGCGCACGTAGTCGAGGTTGAGCCGGCCGGATTCCAGCGAGGGCGTGCCGACGCAGACGATGCTCACCTGGGTGGCGGCGACCGCCTCTGCGGCGCTGGTGGTGGCGCGCAGGCGGCCTTCGTTACGGGCGGCGGCGAGCAGGGCGTCCAGTTCGGGCTCGATGATTGGCGAGCGGCCGCTGTTGAAGGCGTCGACCTTGGCGGGCTGCACGTCGGCGCCGACGATGCAGTGCCCCTGCTCGGCAAGGCACCCGGCGGTGACCGCTCCGACATAACCCAGTCCAAAAATGCTGACATCCATTCGCCGACATAGCACAGGCTCCGGGCAAAAGCCAAGCGCCGGCTTCGGTCTGCGCTGCGCGTTGACAAGCGCGGCGTTTGCTGCCCGATTGCCACCCCCATGAGACTCCCCCTCCGCCTCATCGTCCTTTTCTCGCTCGCCGGCTCCGGCCTGCCCGCCGCCGAAACCGTCGAACGCGACGTCGTCATCTACGGCGGCACCTGCGCGGCCATCACCGCCGCGGTGCAGGTCCGGCAGATGGGCAAGTCGGTCATCGTCGTCAGCCCGGACAAGCACCTCGGCGGTCTCAGCAGCGGCGGCCTCGGCTTCACCGACACCGGCAACAAGGCGGTCATCGGCGGCCTGTCGCGCGAGTTCTACCACCGCATCTACCAGCACTACCAGAAGCCGGAGGCCTGGGTGCAGCAGGAGCGCGAGCAGTACGGCAACAAGGGCCAGGGCACGCCGGCCATGGACGGCGAGAACCGCACCATGTGGATCTTTGAGCCGAGCGCGGCGGAAAAGGTCTTCGAAGCCTGGGTCAAGGAAGCCGGCATCGAGGTCGTGCGCGACGCCTGGCTGGACCGCGCGCAGGGCGTGCGCAAGGAGGGCGGCCGCATCGTCTCGATCACCACGCTCGACGGCCGCAGCTATCGCGGCAAGATGTTCCTCGACACGACCTACGAGGGCGACCTGATGGCCGCCGCCGGCGTCGACTACCATGTCGGCCGCGAAGCCAACCGCGTCTACGGCGAGGAGCACAACGGCATCCAGGTCGGCGTGCTGCACCATCGCCACCACTTCGGGGCGGTGAAGGAGCCGATCAGCCCGTACAAGGTCCCGGGCGACCCGAAAAGCGGCGTGCTGGCGCGCATCAGCACCGACGATCCCGGCGTCAAGGGCGAAGGCGACAAGCGCGTCCAGGCCTACTGCTTCCGCGCCTGCTACACCAACGACCCGTCCAACCGCATCCCGTTCCCCAAGCCGGAGAAGTACGACGCCAGCCAGTACGAACTGCTGCTGCGCGTGCTGCAGACCGGCTGGGGCGAGTTCTTTGACAAGTTCGACCCGGTGCCGAACCACAAGACCGACACCAACAACCACGGGCCGTTCAGCTTCGACAACATCGGCTACAACTACGACTACCCCGAGGCCAGCTACGAGCGCCGCCGCGAGATCATCGAGGAGCACCGCACCTACCAGCAGGGCCTGCTGTGGTT
>CAYYJK010000088.1:0-12696 GCA_964472185.1 uncultured Prosthecobacter sp. | reverse complement strand
CCTGGCTCGACGCCAACGACGGCGACAACAGCATCTTCGCCTTTGTCCGCCAGGCCCCCGACGGCGGCCAGGTCTACGTGGTGGTCAACGCCACGCCGGTGCCGCGCCGCGGCTACCGGATCGGCGTGGCGGAGCCGGGCACCTACCGGGAACTGCTCAACACCGATGCGCCCGGCTATGCCGGCACGGGCATGGTGAATCCGCTGCCGATGCAGGCGGCCGCCGTGCCCTGGCAGGGTCAGCCGTGCAGCCTCGTCTTCGATCTGCCGCCTCTCGGCGCCGTTTACCTCGGGCGCTGAGGCCGCCGCTGGCGGACCGCTTCAAACAGCATCGCCGCCCCGGCCGTCGCGACGTTGAGCGATTCGACCCCGGGTTGCATGGGGATGCGCAGCCGGGCGGCGCATTCGGCCAGCAGCGGCTCGCTGACACCGTTGGCCTCATTGCCGAGCACCAGCAGGGTCGGCTGCCGCCAGTCGTAATCGAAGTGTTCGAGTTCGCCGCCGCCGGCCGCAGCGGCCAGCTGCAGGCCGTGTGCGGTGGCCTGGCGCACCAGTTCCTCCGTGCTGACCGCATCCAGCACCGGCAGGCGGAAGGCTGAGCCCATCGAGCTGCGCAGCACCTTGGGCGCAAAGGCGTCGGCGCAGCCCGGCAGCAGCAGCACGCCCTCGACCCCGGCCGCCTCGGCCGTGCGCAGAAGCGTGCCCAGGTTGCCGGGATCCTGGACGCGGTCGAGGGCGAGCAGCAGGCTGTGGCGCTGCCGGAAAAAGGTTTCGGGATCGTGCTGCGGCCGGCTGGCCAGGAGGATGACCCCCTGGCTGTGCACGGTGGCGCTGAGCGATTCCAGGGCCGCGGGCGCCGTGAGCAGCACCGGCACGCCCGCCTGCTCGAGGTCGCGCAGCAGGCGCGCGGCGCGTTCGCTGTCCGGAGGCGCGGCAAAGCAGGCCTCGATGACGGCGCCGGAGCGCAGGCAGTCCTCGGCCAGACGCAGCCCCTCGACGAACAGCCGGTCCGGCACGCGGCCGTCGCGGACGCGGCGGGCCTGCTTGAGGCGTTCGTTGCCGGAGCTGGTGATGTGCATGGCCCTCGGCATAGCTCATGCTGGCGGGGGCGTCCAGAGGAGCCTGCCGCAAGACCGGCGCGCCTCCAGCCGTATGCCACCCAAGCCCATGATTTCCCGTCGTCCGTTCCTTCTGGCCCTGCTTGCCGGCAGCAGTCTTTCCGCCCATGCGGCGGCAGGCCTGACTTTTGAAAAGCACGTCCGCCCCATCCTCAAGGCGCATTGCTTCCACTGCCATGGCGAAGAGGGGGAGATCAAGGGCGGTCTGGACGTGCGGCTCGCCCGCTACCTGCTCAAGGGCGGCGAATCCGGGCCGGCCATCGCCCCCGGCAAGGCGGCGGAAAGCCACCTGCTGGAGGTGCTCAAATCCGGCGAGATGCCCAAGGGCAAGTCCAAACTCAAGGACGCCGACATCGCCACCATCGAGCAGTGGATCGCCCAGGGGGCGCTGACCGCGCGTCCGGAACCGGAAAAGCTCGGACCGGAGCACGTCTTCACCGATGAAGAGCGCGCCTGGTGGGCCTTCCAGCCGATCCGCCGGCCGGCCCTGCCGCAGGGTGCCGGCAAGGCGGTGGGCAACGCCGTCGATGCCTTCGTGGCTGCCAAGCTCAAGGACAACGGCCTCGGCTTCTCGCCCGAGGCCTCGCCGGCCCAGGTGATCCGCCGCATGACTTTCGACCTTACCGGCCTGCCGCCGACGCCGGAACAGGTGCAGGCCTTTGAGGCCGAATCGATCCGCCAGCCGCAGGCTGCCCTGCGCAACCTCATCGAGCGGCTGCTCGCCTCGCCGGCTTACGGCGAGCGCTGGGGGCGCCACTGGCTCGACCTGGCCGGCTACGCCGACAGCGACGGCTACACCGACAAGGATCTGGAGCGGAAATGGGCCTACAAGTATCGCGATTACGTGGTGCAGTCGCTCAACCGCGACAAGCCCTTCGACCAGTTCATCCGCGAGCAGCTCGCGGGCGACGAGATGGTGCCGCAGCCGCACAAGAACCTCAGCCCGGAAGCCATCGAGAAGATCACCGCCACCGGCTTCCTGCGCATGGCGGCGGACGGCACGGGCGCCATGAACGACAAGGCGGCGCAGAACGCCACCATCGCCGACACCCTCAAGATCGTCGGCACCACGCTCTACGGCCTGACCATCAGCTGCGCCCAGTGCCACGACCACCGCTACGATCCGATCAGCCAGGCGGACTACTACCGGCTGCGCGCGGTCTTTGAACCGGGGTTCGACACCACGCGCTGGCGTTCGCCGAACGGCCGCCTGGTGTCCCTGCTCACCGACGAAGAGCGCGCCGCCGGCGCCAAGATCGAGGAGGAGGCCAAGAAACTGGATGCCGCCCGCCTGAAGAAGCAGGAGGAGTTCATCACCGAGGTGCTGGACAAGGAGGTCGCCAAGGCCGCGGAGAAGGATCGCGCCGCCCTGCATGCGGCCTACCGCACCGAAGTCAAGAAGCGCACGCCCGAGCAGGTCAAGCTGCTCAAGGCCCATCCGCGGGTGAACCAGCTCAGCGCCGGGTCGCTCTACCTCTACGACACCACCTACAAAACCAAGCACGCGGACACCCTGAAGAAGATGGCCGCCGAGGCCGCCGAGGTGCGCGCCCGCAAGCCGAAGGAGGAGTTCCTGCACGCCTTCCAGGAACAGCCGCTCAAGCCCGAAGCCGTGCCGGCGACCTACATCTTCCACCGGGGCGACATCGAGCAGCCGCGCACCAAGGTGCAGCCCGGCGACCTCACCGTGCTGGCTGGCCAGCGCCGCATCGAGGTGCCGGAAAAGGCCGCCGACCGCCCGACCACAGGCCGCCGCCTCGCCTTCGCCCAGTCGCTGACCGACGGCACCCACCCGCTGCTGGCGCGCGTGCTGGTCAACCAGGTCTGGATGCGCCACTTCGGCAAGGGCATCGTCAATTCGCCCGGCGACTTCGGCCAGCTCGGCGAGAAACCCAGCCATCCGGAGCTGCTGGACTGGCTGGCCAGCGAGTTCATGAGCAACGGCTGGAGCCTGAAGCACCTGCACCGCGTCATCCTGTCCAGCCGCACCTACCGGCAGGGCTCCCGCCGCGACCCCGAGCGCGACCGCCTCGATCCGGACAACCGGTTGCTCAGCCGCATGAACGTCCAGCGCCTCGAGGCGGAAACCCTGCGCGACGCCTTCCTCGCCGTGTCCGGCAAGCTCAACCCCAAACAGGGCGGCGAGCCGGTGCCGGTGACCTTCAGCGAAGAAGGGCAGATCATCATCGGCATCGACACGCGCGACACCGCCGGCCGGCAGACCGGCAAGTTCGTCTCGCTGAACGGCGAGGATCACCGCCGCAGCCTGTACGTCCAGGCGCGCCGCTCCATGCCCCTGGAGATGTTCGCCGCCTTCGACGCGCCGGCGATGACCGACGCCAACTGCGCCGCGCGCCCGGTCACCACCGTCAGCCCGCAGAGCCTGCTGCTGATGAACAACACCTACATGCGCGAGCACGCTCAGGACTTCGCCCTGCGCCTGCAGCGCGAAGCCGGGCCCGCCCTCGACCGCCAGATCCAGCGGGGCTGGCAGCTGGCCTACGGCCGCGCGCCGAGCATGGCCGACCAGGCCGAAGCGGCGTCCTTCATTGAGGCGCAGATCGCGCACTACCGCGAGCATCCGGCCAAGCTGGAGCACGTCGCCGGCCCCGAAGAGAAGGCCGCGGCTGCTCCCGAACTGCTCGGACTGGCCGCTTTCTGCCACGCCCTGCTGAGTTCCAACGAGTTTCTTTATGTCGACTGAATCCGCTCTTTCCCGCCGCAAGTTCCTCTCCGGCGCCTACGGCATGGGCACGATCGCCCTGGCCACCCTGCTGCGCGAGCAGGGGCTGCTGGCCAATCCGGCCCTGGCGGGCGGCGCGCCGCAGCATTTCGACCTGACGCCGAAGCCGCCGCACGGCTTCGGCCGGGCCAAGGCCATGATCTCGATGTTCATGCAGGGCGGCCCGAGCCACATCGACCTGTTCGAGCCGAAGCCCGAACTGATGAAGCTCGATGGCAAGGATTTCCCGGGCGAGATCAAGTACGACGATGCCGCCGGCGCCAGCCGCGAGGTCATGGGCCCGCAGTGGCAATTCCGCAAGCGCGGCGAAAGCGGCATCGAGATGAGCGATCTGGTGCCGTACATGGGCGGCATCGCCGACGAGATGACGCTGATCCGCTCGATGCACACGGGCGTCAACAATCACGGCCAGTCCATCTACGCCCTGCTCAACGGCCAGATCGTCGGCGGCCGTCCGACCCTCGGCAGCTGGGTCACGTACGGCCTGGGTTCCGACAACCAGGACCTGCCGGCCTACGTGGCGCTGACCGACCCGCGCGGCCTGCCGGTGCTCGGCGTCGACAACTTCAGCAACGGCTGGCTGCCCTCGGTCTACCAGGGCACCGTCATCCGTCCCAAGGAGCCGCGCATCCTCAACCTCGATCCGCCGATGTCCCTCAAGGGCGAGGCGCAGAGCCGCTACCTCGACTTCGTGCAGCGCCTCAACCGCGAGCACGCCGAGGCGCGCGCCGGCGAAAGCGACCTGGAGGCGCGCATCCAGAGCTTCGAGCTCGCCGCCCGCATGCAGACCGCCGCCAAGGAGGCGCTCGACATCAGCAAGGAGAGCGAGGCCACCAAGAAGCTGTACGGCATCGACAAGCCGGAGACCCAGGAGTTCGGCACCCGCTGCCTCATTGCCCGCCGCTTGGTCGAACGCGGCGTCCGCTTCGTCTCGCTGTTCACCGGCAACCAGACCTGGGACCATCACAGCAACATCCTGAAATCGCTGCCCACCGCCTGCAAGCAGGTGGACCAGCCCGCGGCCGCCCTGGTCATCGACCTCAAGCAGCGCGGCCTGCTCGACACCACGATCGTCCACTGGGGCGGCGAGATGGGGCGCCTGCCGGTGATCCAGAACCGCGCCGGTGCCAAGGGCCGCGAAAGCGTCGGCCGCGACCACAACACCTACGGCTTCAGCATGTGGGTGGCCGGGGGCGGCTTCAAGGCCGGCTACGCTCACGGGGCCACCGATGAGTTCGGCCACCACGCCGTCGACAAGGTGGTCAACCACTTCGACTACCATGCGACTCTGCTGCACCTGTTCGGCCTGGACGCCAAAAAGCTGAGCTACAAGCGCAACGGCGTCGAGCAGGTGCTGGTGGAGAAACCCGAAGCACGCGTGGTCACCGAACTGCTGGCCTGAGATCCTTCGCGGACTCAGCCCAGCAGGGCTTCCAGGCGCTTGACGCTGACCGGTTGCGCCGTGCCCAACTCCTGGGCAAACACCGAGACGCGGTATTCCTCCAGCAGCCAGCGGAAGGACTCGCGGTTGGCGTCGTTCACCTCGCGCTCCCAGCCGCGGAAATCCGCGATCAGGGCGGCCTTGTCGCGGTCCTTGGCCGGATTGTGCTGGGCGCGCTCGGCACGCAGCTGGACCGCCTTGAGGTAGCGCGGCAGGTGCTGGAGCTGCGCATGCGGCGTGACCCGCAGCAGGTCCGGCGGCAGCAGGCGGGCCAGATCCTCCTCCAGGCCGGGGTAGCGCCGCGGTGCGGCCAGAATCGCCTGGCGCAGCGCTTCGATCTGCGTCAGCAGTTCGCGCAGACGGTGCGCCAGCGCCGGCAGTTCGCGCCGGG
This sequence comes from uncultured Prosthecobacter sp., assembly GCA_964472185.1. Classification (GTDB taxonomy): domain Bacteria; phylum Verrucomicrobiota; class Verrucomicrobiia; order Verrucomicrobiales; family Verrucomicrobiaceae; genus Prosthecobacter. The sequence continues at coordinate 7,004 of CAYYJK010000088.1, read as the reverse complement.
CCCGCTCGCACAGGTCGAGGAAGCGTTGTTCGGTCAGGGGCAGCAGCGGTTCCAGGCGCAGCGCATGGGCCAGCAGATGCTCGCCGGCCGCCGTCGCACGGTTTTCCGGCGCCGGCGCGCTGGTGCTGCGCTGCTCGAGGGCGGCCAGGCCGCTCTGGAACCCCAGGCTTTTCGCCGGCGCGGGCCGCGCGTCGAGGCTGCGCAGTTCCTTTTGCAGCCAGGCGATGTCCTTGGCCAGGAGGTTCTCGGCGAGCCGGCGCAGCGCGGCGGGCGTGTGCCGCTCGCGCTCCTCCGGATGCTTGAACAGGCGCAGATCGACTTCCGGGCCGCGCAGCGCCAGACCGGGGTAGCCGAGCAGGGGCACGCCGAGCACGGTTTCGACGACCAGGCTGTCCGGCAGATCGCCAAACGACCACTGGCTCAGGGAAGGCCGTTCCAGGCGGGCCGCCGCGCGTTCCCAGGCGCCGGTCGGCCGGGCCTGCTGGCGCAGCTGGTCGCGCAGGCTGTCCAGATTCCGGCCGGCAGCCAGCGGCTGGCGGCCCTGGGCCATGATTTCCACCCGCGGTTGCAGGTAGGCCGGCAGGCTCTGCGACTCCCAGTCCGAAGCCTGCACCTCGACGCGGTAGCGCTCGCGCAGATGGGCGGCCAGCGCCTCGTGGAAATCCGCCCGGCCCGGGTCGAACTCGCGGGCGATGGTGCGCGCCGTCTGCTCAAGCGGCATGAGGTCGCGGCGGCGCGCCTTGGGCAGGGCGCGCAGCAGCGTGGTGATCTGCTCCTCGCGCAGCCCGGGAATCAGCCACAGCACCTGGCCGCTGGTCAGCTGCTCCGCCAGGGGCAGGGGCACCTGCACCGTGACCCCGTCCTCCTCCTCGCCCGGCCGGTAGGCGTAGCGGATCGGCAGCACCGTGTTGGCCAGTTCGGTCTGCTCGGGGAAAGCCTGCAGGTCGCTGGACAGGTCGTCGCCACCGGTCAGATCGGCCTCCTGGGCGCAGAGGAAGTCGGGCTGGTCGCGCAGTCGCTCGTTCAGCAGGCGGTTGAGATCGTGCACCGAGGAAATGCCCTGCGGCAGCCGGGCCCGGTAGAACTCGAACAGGTGCTCCTCGATGGCGTAGACCCGGCTGCTGCGCACCCGGGTCAGGGCGGCTTCCAGGCGGTCGCGCAGCTTGCGGTTGTGCGCGTGGAAGCGGTGGGGCAGCTGGCTGGCGCCGTCGAGCAGGGCGCCGCGGATGAACAGCAGCGTCGCGGCGGCCGGATCGATCTTGCCGAAATCGACCGGCTGGCGTTTCACCTCCAGCCCGTACAGCAGCTGCCGTTCGGTGACCAGCACGCGCGCCGCCTTGGCGCTCCAGTGCGGCTCGCTGTAGCGCCGCTCCAGCAGGTGTGCACCGAGTTCCGACGCCCACTGCGGATCGATGCGCGCAACGGTGCGGGCGAACAGCTGCGAGGTTTGGACGATCTCCCCCGCGACGATCCAGGCCGGCTGGCGCGACTTCTCCTGGCCGGCCTTGTCCTTCTTGTCGCGGCGCTCGTACAGGTTGGAGCCCGGGAACAGCGTCACCTCGCGATTGCCCGCCGCCTTGTACTGGTTGCGCTCCTGGCGCAGGGCGATGTGGCCGAGATGACCGGCGAGGATGCAGCGGTGCAGCGCCGGGTCGTGCGAAACCTCCTCCCGGTCCGGCGATGCGGCGACCGGCGCCGCGGTGCGCGACTCGGGAAACGCCTCGCGCAGCTGCTGCCAGACGTCGCGCCACTCGGTCATGCGCGTGAAGCTCAGGAAGCCGGCCTTGCAGAACTTGCGCAGCGCGTTCTTGCCGGTCGTCTCCGGATCCGGCGCGGCCCGCCAGATCTTCAGCAGGCTGAGGAAGTCGGAATCCGGGGCGGCGAAGGCCTTGTGCGCCGCCTGGGCCAGCTCGCGTTTCTCCTCGGGCCGTTCGCGCGGATCCGGGATGCTGAGCCCGGCGGCGAGGATGAGCATGTCGGTCAGGCAGCCCTCCTGACGCGCCTGCAGGAGCATGCGGCCCAGGGTCGGATCCAGCGGCAGGCGCGCCAGCTCGCGGCCGGTCGCGGTCATCGCGTGCGTGTCGTCCATGGCCCCCAGCTCGCGCAGCAGGTCGTAGCCCGCCCGGATGGCCGCGCTGACCGGCGGATTGAGGAAGGGAAAGCTCTCGATCTCGCCGAGCCGGAACGCCTTCATGCGCAGGATCACCTCCGCCAGGTTGGCGCGCTGGATCTCCGGCTGGGTGAAGCGCGGGCGCTTGAGAAAATCCTCCTCGGAGTAGAGCCGGATGCAGACGCCGTCCTGGATGCGCCCGGCGCGGCCGGCGCGCTGGTTGGCGCTGCTCTGCGACACGGCCTCGACCGGCAGGCGCTTGGTGCGCGTGCGCGGGTTGTAGCGGCTCATGCGCGCCAGGCCGGTGTCGACGACGTAGCGGATCCGGGGCAGGGTGATCGAGGTCTCGGCCACGTTCGTCGCCACGATGACGCGGCGCTTCGGGCCGGGGGCGAACACGCGCTGCTGCTCGTGCGCGGCCATGCGGCCGAACAGCGGCAGCACCTCCCAGCCCTGGCCGAGGCGGCCGTCGAGCAGGTCCCGGGTCTCGCGAATGTCGCGCTCGGTCGGCATGAAGACCAGGATGTCGCCCTCGCGGGTCTCCAGCAGGATGTCCTCGACCGCGCCCAGGGCGGCGCCGATGTGCGAGGGATCCTCGTCGTCCTCGCCGACCGGCCGGTAGCGGACCTCGACCGGATACAGGCGCCCGGAGACTTCGAGGATCGGCGCGCCGTCAAAATGGGCGCTGAAGGCCTCGGTGTCGATCGTGGCCGAGGTGACGAGCAGCTTGAGATCCGGCCGGCGGCCCAGCAGGCCCTTCAGGTAGCCGAGCAGGAAGTCGATGTTGAGCGAGCGCTCATGCGCCTCGTCGAGGATCAGCATCGAGTAGTCGCGGAGCAGGGGATCGCCCTGAATCTCGGCCAGCAGGATGCCGTCGGTCATGAACTTGACGCGCGTCTGCCGGCTGGTGTCGTCGTTGAAACGCATTTTGCAGCCGACCTCGCGCCCCCAGTCAACGCCGAGTTCCTCGGCCACGCGGCGGGACACGCTCATCGCCGCCACGCGCCGCGGTTGGGTGCAGCCGATGCGCCCGGGGCCGTCGCCGAGCACCTCCAGGCACATCTTCGGCAGCTGGGTGGTCTTGCCCGAGCCGGTCTCACCCGCCAGCACGACCACCTGGTTCGCCCGGATCGCCGCCAGGATGTCCTCGCGGCGTGCGGTGATGGGGAGGTCGGCGGGGTAGCGGATCAAGCGGCAGGGGCGGTTGGGCCCCATGACTTAGGGGCGGAGCGCGACTTCGCAAGCGCGATCCGGCGGGCTCAGCGGCCGGCCTTCGGAATCGGGCCGTTCGGACCGACCTGAAGCCAGCCCTGGCCGGGGATGTAGGCGCGGCCGAGTTCCTCGCGGGTGACTTGATTCCAGAGCCCGGGATCGCCGGTGCGGTAGCGGTCGGCGGAGGAAGTCGGCTGGCTGCCCAGGGGCCGGCCGCTTTTTTTGCTGTCGGTGGCGGAGCCGTTGCCTGCGGGAATGGTGACAAAGCCCGGTTTGCCCGAGCTCCGGTCGACTTCGCCGGCGAAGTTCAGGCCGGGCAGGTCCAGCGCGTAGCCGAACTTGCCGCGCAGGTCGGCCGGCAGATCGTCCGAGTGCACGTTGGTGATGCCGCCCTCGTGGGCCAGGGTCAGGGTGTGGCCTTCCAGCCGGACAATCTTGGCGCCCTTCAGGTGCTGGCCGTTGGCCAGATGCATTTCCGGAATGATCATGCCCGGCGCGTCGGTGCGGGTGCGCTTGACCAGCGCCACGAACAGGGCCTCGGTGCGGTTGATCTCCTCCTTGATCTGGGCGGCCTTTTTGCGCCATTCGGCGGCCTCCTCCTCCATTTTGGTCGCGGCGACCATGTATGGAATGATCTCCTGTTTGCGCGTCAGCCGCTGCTTCTGAATGTTCAGGGCTTTGGCCAGTTCTTCCGACTGGCTGAGCATCGCCGTGTGCTCCTGGCGCAGTTCGTCGATCTCAGTCGTGTAATTGACGCCGTAAAACGTCAGGATGACGGCGACAAAGGCGGCGAAGTAGAACAAAAAACGGATTTCCATGGCTCGGGAGAGGGTTACTTGGCGGTGTCGTACTTGCCGGCCTGATAGGCTTCCAGGCGCTGCTTCAGGGCGGCCAGCCGGGCGGCGCTCTGCTCATGCTCCTTGACCAGGCCGTCGCGCTCCTTGATGTGCATGCTGAGCTTGGCCTTCACCTGGGCGTACTGTGCGTCCCCGGCGGCGTCCAGGGCGCCCAGATGACCGAGCCCCTTGAACTGTTCCTGAGTCTGCTGCAGCTCGGCCTCCTGCTCGCGCATCTGGCTGGAAACCTGGTCAATCTCCATCTGGATGACCCTGTGCTTGGTGCAGCTCAAGCCGCCTAGGAGCAGGGCGGCACCCAGGATGCGCGAAAGGCGATTGAGGCCTTGCTTAGATGATTTTGACATTGGCCGCCTTGTATAGAGGAATGCTGTAGGACACGCAAGCCGAATGCGGCCGCATGCGCTCAATTTGCGCACGCATCACGGCCGCGTTGCGCGGCCCTCCATCGCGCCCGGGCTGCGGGCGGGCGTCTTTGCCGGCTTCGTTCAACAAGCGTCTCGACAGACGCCTGCGAATCGGGTTTGTTTTCAAATTCACCATGCCCCTTTCCCTAGACGAGATCCTTCAGGCGGCCGATGCCAGCCAGGCCAGCGATGTCTTCCTGATGGAGGGCGAAACGCCCCGCCTGAAAATTCAGGAGCAGCTGATGCTGCTGGGTGATGCGCCCATGTCCGCCGCGCCGATGCAGGCGCTGTGGCAGGCCTGCGGCGCGGCGTCGCTGGCCGACACCGATTCCGATTCCAGCCTGGTTTCGGCCAATGGCACCCGCTACCGGGTCAACCTGCACAAGTCCCTCGGCCGGCTGTGCGTGGTCATGCGCCGCATCCGTTCCGATCTGCCGGTGCTGGAGGAGTTGGGCGTGCCGACGCCGCTGCTGACCCGCTGGGCCGCGCGCAACCGCGGCCTGATCCTCATTTCCGGCCCGACCGGCATGGGCAAAAGCACGACCATGGCCGGGCTGCTGCAGTGGCTGAACGAGAACTGCGCACGCCACATCGTGACGATCGAGGATCCGGTCGAGTTCATCTTTCCCAACCAGCACTGCCTGTTCACCCAGCGCGAGGTCGGGCGCGACACGGAGAGCTACGCCCGCGGCGTGCGCGGCGCGATGCGTCAGGCGCCGGACGTCATCATGGTCGGCGAGATCCGCGATCTGGAGACCGCGCTGGCCACGCTCCAGGCCAGCGAGACCGGGCACCTGGTGCTGGCTTCGATCCACAGCGACAGTGTCGTCGATGCCGTCGACCGTCTGGCCCATCTGTTTCCGCCCGAGCAGGCCGGCCTGGGGCTGTACCTGCTGTCGCAGCAGCTGATCGGCGCGTTCTGCCAGAAGCTGATCCCGTGCGCCGATGGCGGCCTGCACCTGCTGTTCGAGCACCTGGAGAACCAGGGCGCGATCAAGAGCTGGATCGCCGGGCATGACATGGCGAACGTGCGCGACTACATGCGCCGCGGCGGCGATCCCTCCTGCCGGACCTTCCTGGCGGGCATCGTCGAGGCTTTCGAAAACGGCCTCATCAGCGAAGGCGAGGCCATCCTCGCCAGTGGCAACGAGTCCGAATTCCGCCGCGCCGCCCGCGGCATCAGCTGACGCCCGGCGCCCCAACTCCGCCTCCGTCCCATTTTCCATGCACCATTACGACCTCATCGAGTACCTCGCCATGGCCATCCAGGCCGGCGCCTCCGACCTCCATCTTTCCCCGGGGGCGGCGCCGACCATGCGCCTGCACGGCAAGATGACCCCGGTTACCCATGAGGTGCTCAGCGCTGAGGACGTGCGCGAGCTCGTGCTCGGCGCGCTCAAGGACACCCAGCGGGCCCGGCTCGAGCAGGAGCTCGAGCTCGATTTCTCCATGGAGGTTGACCACATCGGCCGCTTCCGCGGCAACGCCTGCTTCTGCATGGGCCGGATCGAGGGCAACTTCCGCTTCATCCCCGACCAGATCCCCGACCTGACCCAGCTCGGCCACGGGCCGACGGTGCAGAGCCTGTGCGGGCTGCGCGACGGCCTGATCCTGATCACCGGCGTGTCCAATTCCGGCAAGACGACGACGCTCTGCAGCATGACCCAGACGATCGCCCGCGAGCGCTCCTGCAACATCGTCACGATCGAGGATCCGGTGGAATTCGTCTTCCACCACGGCAGCAGCATCATCCGCCAGCGCCAGGTCGGCTTCGATACCCACGAGTTCGCCCGGGCGATGAAGAGCGCGCTGCGCCAGGACGTCGACGTCATCACCGTCAGCGAACTGCGCGACCTGGAGACCATGCGCACCGCCATCACGGCGGCCGAGACCGGCCACCTGGTCATCAGCACCCTGCACACCACCGACGTCCCGAGCACGATCACCCGCATCCTCGACGCCTATCCCAAGGACCAGCAGGAGTACGTGGCTTCCCAGCTCAGCCACTGCCTGCGCGGCGTCGTCTGCCAGCATCTCATTCGCCGGCCCGACGGCCAGGGCCGGGTCATGGCCTCGGAGGTGATGACCGTCAGCAGCGCCATCGCCGGCTGCATCCGCGACCAGCGCCTGCACCAGCTGCCCAGCCTGATCCAGATCGGCGGCGCCCAGGGCATGCACACGATCGACGACAGCCTGCTGCACCTGCTCAGCTACGATTTCATCAGCCTCGACGACGCCCGCGCCCACTGCCGCGACTTCAGCTTCATCGAAAGCGGCTACGAGCGGCTGCAGCGCGAGCGCCAGGGCGGGAAAAAACGCTGATCTTCCCGCATGCGGCCCGGAAAGGCCCGGGAAGGGGACGACGTTCTGGAGAAGCCGGTGGCGCAGCCGGGCATCCCCCTGTATCAGCCCCTCCGCCAC
>CAYYJK010000087.1:0-12700 GCA_964472185.1 uncultured Prosthecobacter sp. | reverse complement strand
GCATGACCATCACGACGGAGCAGTACGAAAAATTGGGGTCGTTTTATCTGGGCCGTTCCTACGATCCGGCGGCGGAGCAGCTGCAGGACGAGCTGGTTCTGTACGATGCCAAGGATCTGGTCACCCACGGCGTCGTGTTGGGCATGACCGGCTCCGGCAAAACCGGTCTGTGCCTGGCCCTGCTGGAGGAGGCGGCCCTGGACGGCGTGCCGGTCATCGCGGTGGATCCGAAGGGCGACATCGGCAACGCCCTGCTGACCTTCCCCCAGCTCAGCGCCGAGGAGTTCGAACCCTGGGTGAATGCCGACGACGCCAGGCGCAAGGGCCAGCCGGTGGGCGAGTACGCCGCCGCGCAGGCGGCGCTCTGGCGCCAGGGGCTGGCCGACTGGGGGCAGGGGCCGGAGCGCATCCGCAAGTTGCGCGAGACGGTCGACATGGCCATCTACACCCCGGGCAGCAACGCGGGCCTGCCGGTGTCCATCCTCAGCTCGCTGGACTGTCCGGCGGCGGCGATCGTCGAGGACACGGAGGCCTTTGCCGACCGCATTGAAAGCACGGTGTCCTCCCTGCTCGGGCTGATGGGGATCGACGCCGATCCCGTGCAGTCCGCCGAGCACATCCTGCTTTCCAACATCGTCGCCCACGGCTGGCGCAAGGGGCAGAACCTCTCGCTCGAAACCCTGGTGCACCAGATCCAGCAGCCGCCGGTGCGGAAGATCGGGGTGGTCGACATCGACAGCTTTTGCCCGGAGGCGAAGCGCAGCGCCCTGGCGATGAAGCTCAACCACCTGATCGCCTCGCCGGGTTTCGCGGCCTGGCTGGAAGGCGAGCCGCTCGACATCCAGAGGCTCTACTACACCGCCGACGGCCGGCCGCGCGTCACCATCTTCAACATCGCCCATCTCAACGACAGCGAGCGGATGTTCTTCGTCTCGCTGCTGCTCAACCAGCTGCTCGGCTGGATGCGCGCCCAGCAGGGCACGACCTCGCTGCGCGCCCTGTTCTACATGGACGAGATCTACGGCTACCTGCCGCCCAGCGCGATGCCGCCCTCGAAGAAGCCGATGATGATCCTGCTCAAGCAGGCGCGCGCCTTCGGTCTCGGGCTGCTGCTGGCGACCCAGAACCCGGTCGATCTCGACTACAAGGCCCTGGCCAACATCGGCACCTGGTGGATCGGCCGCCTGCAGACCGAGCGCGACAAGGCGCGCCTGCTCGACGGTTTGGAGGGCGCAGTGAGCGGCGCTGCCGGCGGCTTTGACCGGCGCCGGCTGGAGTCGGCCATTTCCGGGCTCGGCAACCGCATCTTCCTGATGAACAACGTTCATGAGGACGCGCCGCTGATCTTCCACGTGCGCTGGGTGATGAGCTACCTGAGCGGGCCGCTGGCGCGCGAGCAGGTGAAGCGCCTGATGGATCCGCGGCGTCCCGCCCGGGCGGCGGCGCCGGAGGCGGCCGATGCGGGCTTTCTGCCGCCCGGGGCGGTGGCGGCGGCCGGAGATGCCCGCAACCGCGTCAAGCCGAAGCTGCCGGAGGAGGCGGCGGAGTACTTCTTCGCCTCCGATTTGGAGCCCGAGCGGCTCTGCTACGTGCCCGCGATGCTGCGCAGCGCGCGGGTGAACTTTGACGACTCCAAGCGCCGCATTACCGGCGCCAGCCGCGTCACCCAGGTCAACCCCATCGATGCGGCCAACCAGCGTGTGCTGTGGGACCGGCGAATCGAGCTGCCGGGCGATGCGGATCCCGCCGCCTGGCAGCGCGAGCCGGTCGAGGGCGCGGCCTACGGCGAGCTGCCCGGCGCCGCCTTGAAATCCGCCACCTACGCGGGCATCCGCAGGGACTTCGCCGACTGGGTGTATGGCAACCACGCCTTGGAGGTGCATTTCAGCCCGCTGCTGGAGGCCTACTCGAACCCCGGCGAGACGGCGGATGTCTTCAAGGCCCGGCTGACCCAGGCGGCCCGCGAACGGCGCGACCAGGCCGTGGAAGAGCTGCGCGAAAAGACGGCGCGGGCGCTCAAGTCCCTCCAGGACAGGTCTCTCAAGGCGCAGGTCCGCGTGGACACCCAGAACGCCCAGGCCACCAGCGCCAAGCTGTCGACGGCCGTTTCCATCGGCAGCAGCCTGCTCGGGGCCTTCTTCGGCCGCAAGGGCGGGCTCGGCTCCCTCGTCCGCGGCAGCACCGTCACCGGCGCTTCCCGGGTCATGCGCGAGCATCAGGAGGCCGCGGCGGCGGCGGCCGAGCTGCAGCGGCTGCAGGCGGATCAGGCTGCCCTGGAGCAGCAGCTCGCCGATGAAACCCAGCGCATCCGCGACCAGCACGAGCTGGCGGCGCTGCCACTGGAAACGGTGAAGCTGACGCCGCTGAAAAAGAACATCCAGGTCGATGCCGTCGGCATCCTCTGGCTGCCGCACGAATGCGTCGGCGGCGAGTTGCGCCCGGCCTGGACCTGAGCCGCGTTGCGGCTTGATCTCCGGCGCCGGCGGGCGCATGGCTGCCTCCCGCCGTGACTGCCGCCGCCCTGATCCGCCTTGTTCTTGCCAAGCTCGCCGACGAACTCGACGTCCTGACCCGGGGCGCCAAGGCCTCGTTTGCCGCCGCCACGGATCCGGACAGCAAGGCCGAGAACAAGTACGACACGCGCACGCTCGAGGCCTCGTACGTGGCGCGCGGGCAGGCGCAGCGGGTGGAGGAGCTGCAGCAGGCGGTGCAGGAGTTCCGGCTGCTGCTGGCGCGCGCGGGAACGCCGGTGCCCAACATCGGCCCGGGCTCGCTGTTCAAGCTGCAGGGGGCGGATGGCGCGGACTGGTACCTGATGGGGCCGGCCGCCGGCGGCACCGCCGTGACTTGGGAAGGCCGGGAGGTGCTGGTCATCACGCCGTCTTCGCCGCTCGGGCGCCAGGTGCTCGGGCTGGGAGCCGGCAGCACGCTGGCCTGGCCGCCGGGGCGCACGCAGCAGGTGCTGGAGGTGCTTTAGCGGATCAAATCCGCGCCGTGCCCGGCGCACGCCGGCTGGCGTCGGTGAAGTAGGCTTCCATGCGCTGGCGCAGATCGGCGTAGAAGGTCTGGGCCATGTCCTCGAGCATGCCGGCCGTGGCGGACACGCCGCCGGCGGCCTGACGCTCGCGCTCCACGCGCAGCTTCTCCTGGAACGCCTGCTCCAGCTCCATGAGGTGCTCCAGGAACGCCTTGGCCGCGCGCGAGCGGTCGACCCCCTCGATCAGGGCGCGCTCAAGCGGCCGGTTCTGGGTGACGTGCAGGAAGGGGCTGTCCACCAGCTGCTTCATGTAGCGGTCGAAGCCCTTCAGGAAAGCCAGGCGTTCGCGGTCGAACTTGACCTCGTCGCAGTCCACCAGGCTGTCGTACGGGCCGGGTTTGGAGAAGAATTTCACCACCAGCGGGATGGTGTCGACGAGCATGAACAGCGCCGACAGCACCAGGTAGGCGATCAGCGCGAAGCGTCCGCCCTCGGCGCCCTCCTCAAACAGGCGGTGCAGGGCCAGGGTCTGGGTGAGGATGTCCTGGCGCGGCTCGGCGCGGATCGCGGCGATGCGGGTCTGCTCGTCGGCGCTCAGGCGGGCGGTCTCCGCATGCAGGGTGTTGAGCTGGGCGAGCAGGCTGTCGATCTGGGCCTTGAGGGTTTCGCGGATCGAGTTCTGCTGGCCGACAAACTGGTCCGCCTGCTGCTGCTGCACCTGCTGCTTCAGCGCGGTCAGCCGGGCCTCCTCGGCCTTCCGTTGGGCGGCTTCGTCCGCGGCGCGCGCGTCGAGCGCGGCGTTGACGCCGTCTTCGGTCGCCTTGATCTCGGCGACCAGGCTGACCCGGTTCCGGGTCAGGGTGTCGAGCAGGCCGCTCAGGCGCGCGGACTCCGCGCGCCGCCAGGTGAGCTGGTCTTCCTGGATGCTCTTGGCGCGCGGCCCCAGGCCGATGATGCCGCTGCGCTGACCGTTGACCTCGCGCTCAAACTCGGTCTGCCAGTGGTTGAGTTCGGCGGCGATTTTCTGATACTCGGCGCTGAGTTTGGCCATCTCCGCATCAAGGGCCTGCAGACGGGCCTGGCCGGGGGTGGTGGCTTCGGCGATGCGGGCCTCGCGTTCGGCCTTGGCCTTCTGCTCGTCGGGCGTCAGCGGCCGGGCGGCCGGCTGGCCGCTGGCGTCGAGGAAGCTGGCGCTAAAGCTCGCGTTCCAGGCCTCGCGCTGGGCGGCGATCTGGGCCTCCAGCGGCTTGACCCGGGCTTCGACCAGGGCCTTCTGGCGCGCGCTTTCCTGGCGGGCCGCCTCGACGTCGCGCTGGCGGTCCTGCTCGATCGCCGAGGTGATCGTGTCGCGGAACAGCAGCAGCGTCAGCGGGTGCGAGATGGTGATGCCCATGAGGGCGGCGACGACGAGGCGCAGGCCGAACTGCGCGGCCTTGCGGACGATGTTCTGGTAGGCGCGGTAGGTCGCCAGCAGGGCGCGGTCGACCGTCAGGATGATGAAGGCCCAGACCAGGGACACCGGGGCGATGATGCGCCAGTCCGCGGTGAGGGTGGACAGCGCGTAGGCGCAGGCGATGGCGGCGAAGGTGCAGGGCACCAGGACGGTGGCGCCAAAGGCCACGTACTTGCGCCTTTCCCAGGCCGGGCAGGCGTCGAGATTTTCACCCGAGGCTCCGGAGAGCCAGAAAAAGACGCGTTCGAGACGGTCGTGCAGGGACATGGGAGGAGGGGCGGTGGCCCGGCGGCCAAAGTGCGCCCAGTCCCCCGAATGTCAAAGGCGGAACGGCACCGGCCGGTTCACGCCGCCGGCGGGGCGGGGGGCGGCGAGCCGGTCTGCAGGATGCGGCCGAGCGTGGCCACCATGCCGCCGACATCGCCGAGGTTGGCCGGGATGATCATGGTGTTGTTGACCGAGGCCAGGCGACCGAACTCCTGGACGTACTGCTCGGCGACGCGCAGGTTGACGGCTTCGCGCCCGCCCGGCTGGTTGATCGCCAGGGCGATGCGGGCGATGCCGTCCGCCGTGGCGTTGGCCAGCAGGGCGATCTCCTGGGCCTTGCCCTCGGCCTCGTTGATCTGCTTCTGCTTGAGGGCCTCCGACTGCTTGATGGTTTCCTGCTTGTAGCCCTCGGCGACGTTGATGCGGGCCTCGCGGTCGCCTTCGGACATCGCCACCTGCGCACGCCGCTCGCGTTCGGCGCGCATCTGCTTTTCCAGCGCGTCCTTGACGCTCTGCGGCGGATTGATGCTGGAGATCTCGTAGCGCATGATCTTCAGGCCCCAGGGCTCCGAGGCCTTGTCGAGCGCCTCGATGATGTTGGCGTTGATGCTGTCGCGCTCCTCGAAGGTGCGGTCGAGGTCCATCTTGCCGATCTCGGAACGCAGGGTGGTCTGCGCCAGCTGGCGCGCGGCAAAGAGGTAGTTGTCGACGCCGTAACTTGCGCGCACCGGGTCCATGACCTGCAGAAACAGGATGCCGTCGATCTCGATCGAGATGTTGTCGCGGGTGATGCACATCTGCGACGGTACGTCGATGACCTGCTCCTTGAGCGTGTGGCGGGCGATGATGCGGTCGAGGAAGGGGATGAGCACGTGGAAGCCGGCGTCCAGGGTGCGCGAGTACTTGCCCAGGCGCTCGACGACGTCGGCCTGCTTCTGCGGCACGACGCGGGCGCCCTTGACGATGGCGGTGATGACCAGGGCGGCGAGGCCGAGGCTGACGATGGTGCCGAATTCGACGATCATGGCGGGGAGCGGTTGCGGTTAGCGTGGGGTGACTTTCAGGCAGAGGCCGTCGACGGCGGCAATGACCGCGGTGTCGCCGGCCTCAAGACTTGTCTCCGACTGGGCGCTCCAGGGCACGCCCTTGAATTCGACTTTGCCGCGGTGGCCGGGGGCGATGCGGCTGAGCACGCGCACTTCCGCGCCCTTGAATTCCTCGACGCTGCCGGCGATGGCCGCATCCTGGCTGGCGCCCAGGAACCAGCCGCGGCAGAGCCGGCGCAGGCCGAGCAGCAGCAGGAGCGAGGCGACGGCAAACACCAGGAACTGCGCGCCGACCGTGCCCGCCCAGCCCGTCCAGGCGGCCAGCGAAGCCAGCCAGGCGCCCAGGCCGAGAAAGACCAGGACAAATCCCGGCGTGACAAACTCGGCGAGCACCAGAACCAGGCCGGCAAGGAACCAGAGGATGGCGGCGGACATGGGGCGATGCTGACGGAAGCCCTCGGTTCGGGCAACTACAAAAAAGCCCCGGGGTTTCTACAGCCGGTGCTTAGCCTGCGGTTGAGGCGCCGCTCGGCCGGCTGACCGAGCGCACCGCCGCGGCCAGCGCGGCGAGATCCACCTGCGCCGGGATCGCCGTGGCGGGCGGCGCGCGCCGCCCGCCACGGCGATCCCGGCGCAGGTGGATCTCGCCGCGCTGGCCGCGGCGGTGCGCTCGGTCAGCCGGCCGAGCGGCGCCTCAACCGCAGGCTAAGCACCGGCTGTAGAAACCCCGGGGCTTTTTTGTAGTTGCCCGAACCGAGGGCTTCCGTCAGCATCGCCCCATGTCCGCCGCCATCCTCTGGTTCCTTGCCGGCCTGGTTCTGGTGCTCGCCGAGTTTGTCACGCCGGGATTTGTCCTGGTCTTTCTCGGCCTGGGCGCCTGGCTGGCTTCGCTGGCCGCCTGGACGGGCTGGGCGGGCACGGTCGGCGCGCAGTTCCTGGTGTTTGCCGTCGCCTCGCTCCTGCTGCTGCTCGGCCTGCGCCGGCTCTGCCGCGGCTGGTTCCTGGGCGCCAGCCAGGATGCGGCCATCGCCGGCAGCGTCGAGGAATTCAAGGGCGCGGAAGTGCGCGTGCTCAGCCGCATCGCCCCCGGCCACCGCGGCAAAGTCGAATTCAAGGGCGTGCCCTGGAGCGCCCAGTCGGAGACAAGTCTTGAGGCCGGCGACACCGCGGTCATTGCCGCCGTCGACGGCCTCTGCCTGAAAGTCACCCCACGCTAACCGCAACCGCTCCCCGCCATGATCGTCGAATTCGGCACCATCGTCAGCCTCGGCCTCGCCGCCCTGGTCATCACCGCCATCGTCAAGGGCGCCCGCGTCGTGCCGCAGAAGCAGGCCGACGTCGTCGAGCGCCTGGGCAAGTACTCGCGCACCCTGGACGCCGGCTTCCACGTGCTCATCCCCTTCCTCGACCGCATCATCGCCCGCCACACGCTCAAGGAGCAGGTCATCGACGTACCGTCGCAGATGTGCATCACCCGCGACAACATCTCGATCGAGATCGACGGCATCCTGTTTCTGCAGGTCATGGACCCGGTGCGCGCAAGTTACGGCGTCGACAACTACCTCTTTGCCGCGCGCCAGCTGGCGCAGACCACCCTGCGTTCCGAGATCGGCAAGATGGACCTCGACCGCACCTTCGAGGAGCGCGACAGCATCAACGCCAACATCATCGAGGCGCTCGACAAGGCCTCGGAGCCCTGGGGCCTGAAGATCATGCGCTACGAGATCTCCAGCATCAATCCGCCGCAGAGCGTCAAGGACGCGCTGGAAAAGCAGATGCGCGCCGAACGCGAGCGGCGTGCGCAGGTGGCGATGTCCGAAGGCGACCGCGAGGCCCGCATCAACGTCGCCGAGGGCTACAAGCAGGAAACCATCAAGCAGTCGGAGGCCCTCAAGCAGAAGCAGATCAACGAGGCCGAGGGCAAGGCCCAGGAGATCGCCCTGCTGGCCAACGCCACGGCGGACGGCATCGCCCGCATCGCCCTGGCGATCAACCAGCCGGGCGGGCGCGAAGCCGTCAACCTGCGCGTCGCCGAGCAGTACGTCCAGGAGTTCGGTCGCCTGGCCTCGGTCAACAACACCATGATCATCCCGGCCAACCTCGGCGATGTCGGCGGCATGGTGGCCACGCTCGGCCGCATCCTGCAGACCGGCTCGCCGCCCCCCGCCCCGCCGGCGGCGTGAACCGGCCGGTGCCGTTCCGCCTTTGACATTCGGGGGACTGGGCGCACTTTGGCCGCCGGGCCACCGCCCCTCCTCCCATGTCCCTGCACGACCGTCTCGAACGCGTCTTTTTCTGGCTCTCCGGAGCCTCGGGTGAAAATCTCGACGCCTGCCCGGCCTGGGAAAGGCGCAAGTACGTGGCCTTTGGCGCCACCGTCCTGGTGCCCTGCACCTTCGCCGCCATCGCCTGCGCCTACGCGCTGTCCACCCTCACCGCGGACTGGCGCATCATCGCCCCGGTGTCCCTGGTCTGGGCCTTCATCATCCTGACGGTCGACCGCGCCCTGCTGGCGACCTACCGCGCCTACCAGAACATCGTCCGCAAGGCCGCGCAGTTCGGCCTGCGCCTCGTCGTCGCCGCCCTCATGGGCATCACCATCTCGCACCCGCTGACGCTGCTGCTGTTCCGCGACACGATCACCTCGGCGATCGAGCAGGACCGCCAGCGCGACGTCGAGGCGGCCCGCCAGGAAAGCGCGCGCCAGAAGGCCCTGGTCGAAGCCCGGGTCAAGCCGCTGGAGGCCCAGATCGCCGCCCAGCGCGAGGCCTGGAACGCGAGCTTTAGCGCCAGCTTCCTCGACGCCAGCGGCCAGCCGGCCGCCCGGCCGCTGACGCCCGACGAGCAGAAGGCCAAGGCCGAACGCGAGGCCCGCATCGCCGAAGCCACCACCCCCGGCCAGGCCCGTCTGCAGGCCCTTGATGCGGAGATGGCCAAACTCAGCGCCGAGTATCAGAAAATCGCCGCCGAACTCAACCACTGGCAGACCGAGTTTGAGCGCGAGGTCAACGGTCAGCGCAGCGGCATCATCGGCCTGGGGCCGCGCGCCAAGAGCATCCAGGAAGACCAGCTCACCTGGCGGCGCGCGGAGTCCGCGCGCCTGAGCGGCCTGCTCGACACCCTGACCCGGAACCGGGTCAGCCTGGTCGCCGAGATCAAGGCGACCGAAGACGGCGTCAACGCCGCGCTCGACGCGCGCGCCGCGGACGAAGCCGCCCAACGGAAGGCCGAGGAGGCCCGGCTGACCGCGCTGAAGCAGCAGGTGCAGCAGCAGCAGGCGGACCAGTTTGTCGGCCAGCAGAACTCGATCCGCGAAACCCTCAAGGCCCAGATCGACAGCCTGCTCGCCCAGCTCAACACCCTGCATGCGGAGACCGCCCGCCTGAGCGCCGACGAGCAGACCCGCATCGCCGCGATCCGCGCCGAGCCGCGCCAGGACATCCTCACCCAGACCCTGGCCCTGCACCGCCTGTTTGAGGAGGGCGCCGAGGGCGGACGCTTCGCGCTGATCGCCTACCTGGTGCTGTCGGCGCTGTTCATGCTCGTCGACACCATCCCGCTGGTGGTGAAATTCTTCTCCAAACCCGGCCCGTACGACAGCCTGGTGGACTGCGACGAGGTCAAGTTCGACCGCGAACGCCTGGCTTTCCTGAAGGGCTTCGACCGCTACATGAAGCAGCTGGTGGACAGCCCCTTCCTGCACGTCACCCAGAACCGGCCGCTTGAGCGCGCCCTGATCGAGGGGGTCGACCGCTCGCGCGCGGCCAAGGCGTTCCTGGAGCACCTCATGGAGCTGGAGCAGGCGTTCCAGGAGAAGCTGCGCGTGGAGCGCGAGCGTCAGGCCGCCGGCGGCGTGTCCGCCACGGCCGGCATGCTCGAGGACATGGCCCAGACCTTCTACGCCGATCTGCGCCAGCGCATGGAAGCCTACTTCACCGACGCCAGCCGGCGTGCGCCGGGCACGGCGCGGATTTGATCCGCTAAAGCACCTCCAGCACCTGCTGCGTGCGCCCCGGCGGCCAGGCCAGCGTGCTGCCGGCTCCCAGCCCGAGCACCTGGCGCCCGAGCGGCGAAGACGGCGTGATGACCAGCACCTCCCGGCCTTCCCAAGTCACGGCGGTGCCGCCGGCGGCCGGCCCCATCAGGTACCAGTCCGCGCCATCCGCCCCCTGCAGCTTGAACAGCGAGCCCGGGCCGATGTTGGGCACCGGCGTTCCCGCGCGCGCCAGCAGCAGCCGGAACTCCTGCACCGCCTGCTGCAGCTCCTCCACCCGCTGCGCCTGCCCGCGCGCCACGTACGAGGCCTCGAGCGTGCGCGTGTCGTACTTGTTCTCGGCCTTGCTGTCCGGATCCGTGGCGGCGGCAAACGAGGCCTTGGCGCCCCGGGTCAGGACGTCGAGTTCGTCGGCGAGCTTGGCAAGAACAAGGCGGATCAGGGCGGCGGCAGTCACGGCGGGAGGCAGCCATGCGCCCGCCGGCGCCGGAGATCAAGCCGCAACGCGGCTCAGGTCCAGGCCGGGCGCAACTCGCCGCCGACGCATTCGTGCGGCAGCCAGAGGATGCCGACGGCATCGACCTGGATGTTCTTTTTCAGCGGCGTCAGCTTCACCGTTTCCAGTGGCAGCGCCGCCAGCTCGTGCTGGTCGCGGATGCGCTGGGTTTCATCGGCGAGCTGCTGCTCCAGGGCAGCCTGATCCGCCTGCAGCCGCTGCAGCTCGGCCGCCGCCGCCGCGGCCTCCTGATGCTCGCGCATGACCCGGGAAGCGCCGGTGACGGTGCTGCCGCGGACGAGGGAGCCGAGCCCGCCCTTGCGGCCGAAGAAGGCCCCGAGCAGGCTGCTGCCGATGGAAACGGCCGTCGACAGCTTGGCGCTGGTGGCCTGGGCGTTCTGGGTGTCCACGCGGACCTGCGCCTTGAGAGACCTGTCCTGGAGGGACTTGAGCGCCCGCGCCGTCTTTTCGCGCAGCTCTTCCACGGCCTGGTCGCGCCGTTCGCGGGCCGCCTGGGTCAGCCGGGCCTTGAAGACATCCGCCGTCTCGCCGGGGTTCGAGTAGGCCTCCAGCAGCGGGCTGAAATGCACCTCCAAGGCGTGGTTGCCATACACCCAGTCGGCGAAGTCCCTGCGGATGCCCGCGTAGGTGGCGGATTTCAAGGCGGCGCCGGGCAGCTCGCCGTAGGCCGCGCCCTCGACCGGCTCGCGCTGCCAGGCGGCGGGATCCGCATCGCCCGGCAGCTCGATTCGCCGGTCCCACAGCACACGCTGGTTGGCCGCATCGATGGGGTTGACCTGGGTGACGCGGCTGGCGCCGGTAATGCGGCGCTTGGAGTCGTCAAAGTTCACCCGCGCGCTGCGCAGCATCGCGGGCACGTAGCAGAGCCGCTCGGGCTCCAAATCGGAGGCGAAGAAGTACTCCGCCGCCTCCTCCGGCAGCTTCGGCTTGACGCGGTTGCGGGCATCTCCGGCCGCCGCCACCGCCCCGGGCGGCAGAAAGCCCGCATCGGCCGCCTCCGGCGCCGCCGCCCGGGCGGGACGCCGCGGATCCATCAGGCGCTTCACCTGCTCGCGCGCCAGCGGCCCGCTCAGGTAGCTCATCACCCAGCGCACGTGGAAGATCAGCGGCGCGTCCTCATGAACGTTGTTCATCAGGAAGATGCGGTTGCCGAGCCCGGAAATGGCCGACTCCAGCCGGCGCCGGTCAAAGCCGCCGGCAGCGCCGCTCACTGCGCCCTCCAAACCGTCGAGCAGGCGCGCCTTGTCGCGCTCGGTCTGCAGGCGGCCGATCCACCAGGTGCCGATGTTGGCCAGGGCCTTGTAGTCGAGATCGACCGGGTTCTGGGTCGCCAGCAGCAGCCCGAGACCGAAGGCGCGCGCCTGCTTGAGCAGGATCATCATCGGCTTCTTCGAGGGCGGCATCGCGCTGGGCGGCAGGTAGCCGTAGATCTCGTCCATGTAGAACAGGGCGCGCAGCGAGGTCGTGCCCTGCTGGGCGCGCATCCAGCCGAGCAGCTGGTTGAGCAGCAGCGAGACGAAGAACATCCGCTCGCTGTCGTTGAGATGGGCGATGTTGAAGATGGTGACGCGCGGCCGGCCGTCGGCGGTGTAGTAGAGCCTCTGGATGTCGAGCGGCTCGCCTTCCAGCCAGGCCGCGAAACCCGGCGAGGCGATCAGGTGGTTGAGCTTCATCGCCAGGGCGCTGCGCTTCGCCTCCGGGCAAAAGCTGTCGATGTCGACCACCCCGATCTTCCGCACCGGCGGCTGCTGGATCTGGTGCACCAGGGTTTCGAGCGAGAGGTTCTGCCCCTTGCGCCAGCCGTGGGCGACGATGTTGGAAAGCAGGATGTGCTCGGCGGACTGCACGGGATCGGCGTCGATCCCCATCAGCCCGAGCAGGGAGGACACCGTGCTTTCAATGCGGTCGGCAAAGGCCTCCGTGTCCTCGACGATCGCCGCCGCCGGACAGTCCAGCGAGCTGAGGATGGACACCGGCAGGCCCGCGTTGCTGCCCGGGGTGTAGATGGCCATGTCGACCGTCTCGCGCAACTTGCGGATGCGCTCCGGCCCCTGCCCCCAGTCGGCCAGCCCCTGGCGCCAGAGCGCCGCCTGCGCGGCGGCGTACTCGCCCACCGGCTGGCCCTTGCGCCTGGCGTCGTCGGCATTCACCCAGGGTTCGAACTCCTCGGCGCTGAGCTGGGGGAAGGTCAGCAGGGCGTTGCCGATGTCGCCCTTCGGATCCACCGCGATGACCGGCACGCCGTCCAGGGCCGCCTCCTCCAGCAGGGCCAGGCACAGACCGGTTTTGCCGGAGCCGGTCATGCCCAACACGACGCCGTGGGTGACCAGATCCTTGGCATCGTACAGAACCAGCTCGTCCTGCAGCTGCTCCGCCGCCGGATCGTAGGAACGGCCCAGATAAAACGACCCCAATTTTTCGTACTGCTCCGTCGTGATGGTCATGC
>CAYYJK010000086.1:9260-12855 GCA_964472185.1 uncultured Prosthecobacter sp. | reverse complement strand
GCTTGGGCGGCGCCGAACAGTCCACTGAAGAAGGCGGCAAGGAAGCGCATGCGAAAGGTCATGAACGGAGGGATTCCGCAATCCAGTTCGATTTTCGCCGCGATCCGGATTCAGTTTTCCCGCGCGGTTCCGCGCGGAGCCAGTTCATAAGCGACCATCTCGCGGTCGTTGCGCAGCAGCAGCCAGCGGCCGGCCAGGGTGGGCGGATTCCAGGTTTTGGAGCTCAGCGCGCGCAGGCGGCCCAGCTCCCGGGCCCCCTGCCCCTCCGGCTCCACCAGCACCACCTCGCCGGACTCGGCCTGGATGAGCAGCAGACAGCCGACCTGCAGGTGCTGGCCGAAACCGTAGCGCCCCTGCCGCCAGAGCCGTTCCCCGCGCCGCAGATCCAGGGCCACCAGCGTGCCCTCGTCCAACGCGTAGGCCCGTTCGCCCACGCGGGTGGCGCTGCTGAACTTGGTGCGCGGGCTGGAGGCCGTCCACACCGCTTCGGCCGTCAGCGCCTGCCCGGCCCCGGCACGCACCTCGATCAGGTGGCTTTTCTGGCCGTAGCTGGCGGTCACCAGCAGCCGGTCGGGACCGGCCGCGCAGGGCTGGCCCACCTTGGGGTAGTCGCCCGGCCAGGCAAAGCGCCACCAGACCGCTCCCGTGGCCGGATCGTGGCCGGTGACTGACCCGGCGTTGACCGAAACGAGCTGCGCGCGGCCGGCCAGGGTGCGCAGGGCCGGCGTGCTGTAGCTCGCCGGCTCGTCGCCGCCCTTCCAGACCGGAGCGCCGTCGTCCTGGCGAAAAGCGAGCAAGGTCGGCCCCGCCGCGCCGCCGGTGACGACCACCCAACCGTTCACCAGCAGAGGTGAGCCGCTCTTGCCGTAGGTCAGGTTGGCCGAGCCGGTTTCCGCCAGCACCTCCCGCCGCCAGATGAGGCGGCCGGTGGCCACCTCCAGGCAGTTGAGCACGCCGGTGCCGCCGAGGGTGAAGACGGTGCGGCCGTCCGCCGCCACCGCGGGCGTGGCGCGCGGCCCGTCGCCGCCGAGCGGCTCGCTGAAGCGGGTGCGCTCGGCATGCAGCCAAAGCAGCCTGCCTGAGCAGGCCTCGTAGCAGGCGACGCATTCATCGTCACCCCGCTGCTCCTGGGTGATGGCACGGTTGCCGGTCACGGCGAAACCCGACCAGCCCAGGCCGGCCGGCTGACGCCAGACCTCGCGCGGCGGATGCGCGCGCCAGTCCGTCTGCCAGTCCGGTGCAGGCAATTGGCCGTCCCCGCCCGGGCCCATGAACCCCGGCCAGTCCTCCAGTCCTTCGGGCGCCGGGCTGACGGCGCTGGCTGCCGCGGGCGGCGGCGCCAGCTTCGGCGGCAGCGGCCCGGCCTGCCAACGCCACGCCAGCCGGGGCAGCGCCGTGCCGTCCGCCGATCCGTCGTAGCGCAGCAGCAGCCGCCCTACCGCTCCCAGCACGAGCCCTGCGAGCAGGAGGGCGCCGAGCCGCCGCCAGCGCCGGCCGGGATGGCCGAGCGCCCAGCCCAGCCCGAAGGCCAGCAGACTGAGCAGCCCGAGCAGCAGGACCCCGACGGAACGGGCGACGTGATCGGTGGCGATCAGCCAGGCGCTCACGGTGCCGTTCACCAGCAGGACGGCGATGGGGAGGCGGAGGAAGCGTCGGGGAAGAGCCATGGGCGGTGGACGAGGTTACGCCGGCCATCCTGGCACCGGCCGATGCATTCGGCATTCGACAAAAATGCCGCCCCCGTTACTCTTCCTGTCCTATGCTCGACATCCGCCTCATCCGCGACCATTCCGATCTCGTCAAAGCACGCCTCGCCGCCCGCGGTGGCGACCATGCCGCCGTCGTGGATGAGGTGCTGGCCATCGACCACGCCCGCCGGACCGCGGAGACCGAGCGCCAGAAACTGCAGGGCGACCGCAACCGCATCAGCAAGGAGATCGGCATCGCCAAAAAGAACGGCCAGGACACCGGCGCCATCGAGGCCGAGGTGCGTGGCATCAACGCCCGCATCGAGCAGATCGGCCACGAGGCGGATGCGGCGGACGCCCGCCAGCGCGAGTTGCTGCTCGGCCTGCCCAACCTGCCGCATGAGGCCTGCCCGGTCGGCGCCAGCGCCGAGGACAACCCGGAAGTGCGGACCTGGGGCGAAAAGCCCGCCTACGATTTTGAGCCCAAGGACCACACCGCGCTCGGCCACGCGCTCGGCCTCATCGACTTCGAAGCCGGCGCCAAGATCACCGGCAGCGCCTTCGTGGTCTACCGCGGCCAGGGCGCGCGCCTGGAACGCGCCCTGATCAACTTCCTGCTCGACCTGCACACCTCGCAGCACGGCTACCAGGAGATCAGCCCGCCCCTGCTGGTGAAGCCGGAGTGCCTGGTCGGCACCGGCCAGCTGCCCAAATTCGGCGACCAAGTCTACCACAGCGGCGAAGACGACCTCTACCTCATCCCGACCGCCGAGGTGCCGGTGACCAACCTGCACCGCGATGAAATCCTCAAGCTGGAGCAGCTGCCCGTCCGCTACGCCGCCTTCACGCCCTGCTTCCGCCGCGAGGCCGGCAGCGCCGGCCTGGGCACGCGCGGCCTGATCCGCATGCACCAGTTCGACAAGGTGGAGCTGGTCAAAATCACCACGCCGGAAACCAGCATGGACGAGCTGGAGAGCCTGACAGCGAACGCCGAAAAGGTGCTGCAGCTGCTCGGCCTGCACTACCGGGTCATCGAACTCTGCACCGGCGACCTCGGCTTCGGCTCGGCCAAGACGTACGACATCGAGGTCTGGGCGCCCGGGCAGGGCAGCTACCTGGAAGTGTCGAGCTGCTCGAACTTCGGCGACTACCAGGCGCGCCGCATGAACCTGCGCTACAAGGACGAGGCCGGCAAAAACCGCGTTCCGCACACGCTCAACGGTTCCGGCACCGCCCTCGCCCGCCTGTTTGTCGCCCTCGTGGAAACCTTCCAGCAGGCCGACGGCAGCATCCGCATTCCGGACGCGCTGCGGCCCCACTTCGGCGCGGACCGGATCGCCTGATCCGGCGCCGAGGTCCCGCACAGGGCCGGTGGCAGCCCCTGAATCACCCGCGGATTGGCGGGCCGTACCACTCGTAGCACATCAGGTAGACGATGATGCCGGTGACCGAAACGTAAATCCAGATCGGCACCGTCCACTTGGCCAGGCGCTTGTGCCGGTCAAAGCGCTGGCGCAACGCGGGCACCACGGTGAGGATGATCATCGGCAGGTTGATCACCGCCAGCGGAATGTGGCTGAACAGGATGCTCAGGTAGACGGTGCGCACCCATCCCTGGCCGGCAAACACCACGTGGCCGGCCTGGTAATGGTAGTACAAGTAGCAGGCGAGAAAGGCCGCGGAAAACAGCAGGGCCACGCCCATGCTGACGATGTGCGCACGCCGCCGGCCCGCCTTGATGAACAGCAGGCCGAGCACGATGCCGAGCAGCGCGCAGGCGTTGAAGCAGGTGTAGAGCTTGGGCAGGTCAAAGACGGTCATGGCGGATGGAGCACGAAATTCGGGTGGTGCGGCGGTCAGCGGGCTTTTTCCTTCTCCTTGAGGATGTAGTCCAGATCCTTGCGGAT
>CAYYJK010000086.1:1423-9160 GCA_964472185.1 uncultured Prosthecobacter sp. | reverse complement strand
GCGGTCAGCGGGCTTTTTCCTTCTCCTTGAGGATGTAGTCCAGATCCTTGCGGATCTGCGCATCCCAGAACTCCTGGTACTGCGGGTCCGCGTTCATCAGGTCATACAGGGCGCCGCGCAGGTGCCCCTTCGAGTCGATCAGCGCCACGCGCAGATCGTGGATGTACTTGTCGTCCGGCGACAGGCGCTCCGCTTCCGGCAGGTCCTGGACCGGCCGGAACTTGAAGTAGTCGGTCATGTAGCGACGCACCTCGTCCCTGGGGCCGTTGACAAACCACCACGGATCCGATTCCTGGACCCCGATGCCGGAGGCAAACTTGCGCATCATCTCGGGCGTGTCTTCGGGATCGAGCGTGAAGGAGACGATGTGGATGTCCGGGTGATTGCGGTACTCCTCCTGCAGCTTCTTCAGCTTGGCGATCACGCCGGCGCAGCCGCGCGGGCAGCGGGTGTACACCCAGGAAACCAGCATGATTTTGCCGCGCAGCTGCTCGAGATGCACCTGCTTGCCGCTGCGTTCGGTCAGCACGATGTCGCGCTCGACCCGGCCGAGAAAGGCGGGGCGCGCCTTTTCCTCGCCGCGCTGCTTCTGCTGCATGGCGACGAGGTAGTTGTAATAGACCACGACGCCGAGAACGGCGACGATGATCAGGGTCCAGATCGCCCAGGGGGCGAGCGAGGGTTTGGCAGCAGGGGCGTTCATGGGGAAGGGCTCAGGGGCGGCGCCAAGCCAGGCAGGTTACGATCAGGATGCCCGGCAGGTACATCAGCGTGCAGAAGAAAAGCTTGCGGGCGGTGGCGCGTTCCGGGTTCTTCTGGAAGGCCAGGGCCAGCCGGCACAGCCAGCCGCCGAGCAGCAGCGCCGGCGGCAGGAACCAGGCCGTGTGCACCAGCCCCGCGACCGCCGGGTAGAACATCAGCAGCAGGGTCGCCACCGAGTAGGCCAGCGCATGCTTGGAGGTGCGCTCGCCCGCCTCGTCGTCGTTGGCCAGCATGACAAAGCCGCCGCGCCGGTACTCGTCCCGGTACATCCAGTTGATCGCCAGGAAATGCGGCAGCTGCCAGAGAAACAGCAGCACGAACAGGTAGATGGCGCCGGGCTCCCACAGCAGGCTCCAGCGGATGTACGCCTGCTCGTGGCCGAGCGGGCCCGCCGCGCCGGCCCAGCCGATCAGCGGCGGCAGGGCGCCGGACACCGCGCCGACAAGCGTGTTCACCGGCGCCTGCTGCTTCAGCGGCGTGTAGATGAACAGGTAGACGGCCAGCGTCAGGGCCGTCAGGGCGGCGGCCTCAAAGTTCACCTTGGCGACCAGATGGATGAGCGCGAAGGCGCTGAGCAGCCAGCCGATGCCGAAGGCGGCGCTCGGGCTGACCCGGCCGGCCGGCAGCGGCCGGTCGGCAGTGCGGGTCATCCGCGAATCCGGCTCGATCTCCATGAGCTGGTTGAACACGCCCGCGCCAAAAGCCGCCAGGCTGCTGCCCAGCAGCGTGTGCAGCAGCAGCCAGCCGTCCAGGCCGGCCGCCGAACGCGAGCGCAGCCAGAAGCCGACAAAGGTCGTGACAATCACCAGCGCGCTGAGGCGGAACTTGGTCAGCACCAGCAGGTCCCCCATCGTCCAGGTTCGGGCGGGAGTTTCGTTGGGCGTGCTGGCGGCGTCGGACATGTCGGGCGCAGTTTAGCCGACCTCGGCGGTTGCGCCAGGGACTCTGACGGAGTTTCCGCCCGCCCCGAGCAGCCAGAGAAACAGGCCGCTGACCAGCAGCGACGACAGGCCGATGTGCAGCACCTGGGCGATGCCAAGGATGCCGACGTGGGCCAGCACGACGCCCAGCAGCATCTGCCCCAGAATCAGCGCCAGGATGCCCCATTCCAGCCAGCCCAGGCGGTGCAGGCGCCGCTTCGCCAAGCCGGCAAAGGCCAGACCGGCCGCCACGATGAGCCAGGAGAAGCTGCGGTGCACGAGGTACACCAGGCTCTGCTCCAACTCGCGAACCCAGAGCGCACGCGGCTCGCCGGCGTGGCTGAAGGCCAGATGATCGGTCAGCTCGCGCACCTGCGAGCCGAGCACGCCCTCAATCACGATCAGGGCCAGCAGGAACCAGCCCAAGCGGCGCAGGCCGGCCGACGGCGCGACCCGCCAGGGCAGGCGCCAGGGGCGGTCGGCGCCACGCCAGGCAGCGTACACCAGCAGGCACTGGAGCAGGATGGCGAGCGCCATGTGCAGGGTGATTGTGCCGGGTTTGAGCCCGCTGAACACCACTCGCGCCCCCAGCCACGCATTGAAGCCCGTCAGCAAAAACGCGCCGACCGCGGCGGCGCAGACCGGTGCCCTGCCCCGGCGGATCTGGCCGAAGGACACCAGCAGCAGCGCCAGCATGCTGGCACCGACCGGCAGGCTGGTCAGCCGGTTGACGTACTCCACCCAGGTGGCCACCGGATCGAATTCGGCGCGCAGCGTCTCCGGGGTGATGCTCGCCGGATCGCGGCCGTGACGGGCCGCCTTGGCCCGGAACTTCTCCAGGTCCAGGTGCGTGAAATCGATGTCCTCCGCCCGGGTCGGCGGCACCATGCGACCGTAGCAGAACGGCCAGTCGGGGCAGCCCAGTCCCGAACCGGTCGCGCGCACCACGGCGCCGACGAAGATCAGCACCTCGACGGCGATGAAGGCCACCAAGGCGACCTGCTGGAAGCGTGTCCGGGACATGGTCTGGGGGAGGAACGCAGACCCCGCAAGCCTGCGCCTGCGGGGTCCGGGATAGAACTGGTGACTGAAACCCGCGCGAGCAGGCAAGGCGCGGGCCCCGGGTCAGTTGGCGGCCGTCTTGGGAGCCGCAGACTTGGCGGCGGCCGCAGCGGACTGCTCCTTGGCCCATTCGTCGTACTCCGCCTGCGGGATGACTTCGAGGATGGCCTTCATCTGGGCGTGGCCCGGGCCGCAAAGCTGGCCGCAGATGATGTCCCAGGTGCCCTCCTTGACGGGCTTGAACCACATGTGGGCCTTCACGCCCGGGATGGCGTCCTGAGCGGCGCGCATGGGCACGAGCGCCAGGTTGTGGATGACGTCCTTGGAAGCGACGTCAACGATCACCGGGCGGCCGACCGGCAGCTTCATCGTGCCGGGGTTGACGAAGTCGTCCTTGCCGTTGGGATCGTGCAGATCGCGGCCGGTCATGTTGGCCGGCGACATGTTGCGCGGGTTCCAGGTGCTGATCATCATGTCCGCGCCCGGGTACTGGAAGTTCCAGA
Organism: uncultured Prosthecobacter sp.; assembly: GCA_964472185.1. Lineage (GTDB taxonomy): Bacteria > Verrucomicrobiota > Verrucomicrobiia > Verrucomicrobiales > Verrucomicrobiaceae > Prosthecobacter. The sequence goes on along the minus strand of CAYYJK010000086.1, from coordinate 5,913 downwards.
GGAACTTCTCGCCCATGGCGCGCATGCGGATGGTGTCGGGGCTGGTCGGGAAATTGTCCGCCTGATGCGACCAGAGCGGGAAGGCGAAGCCGAGCAGGAGGATCGCCTCGACGACGACCACGCCAATCTCGATGTGGGTCGAGGCGTGGCTGCGCACGCCGTGGTAGTCGGCGCGGGGGTTCTTCGAGCGGCGGAAGCGCAGGAAGGCGATGGTCAGGAAGATCGACCAGCCGATGAACAGGATGAGCATGAACCAGTGCACGAAGCCCAGCATGTGGTCGACCAGACCGCCGTGTTCGGAGGCGTTGGGGGTGATGCCAATCAGGTTGTTGATGTCGGAGACGCTCATGGAAAAGATACGGGGGAGAGGGAGTTTAAAGCTGACCGTCCGCGGCGAGGCACCGCTGCTTGCGCACAAAGTTGAAGACGATCAGGCCGACGGCGCCCAGGCCGAGGGCCAGGAAGCCGAGCATGACCAGCACGGCCATGTCCTGAGCCTGGGCCATGACGCTCCCGGGATCGGGGCGGCAGGTGGCGCAGGCGAGCGGCAGCAGGAGCTTCATGATGGGTTCAAATGATGATGGTGCGGCTCTTGCGGACGATGTACCACACGCCGTAAGCGGTCAGCACGAGGCTGAGCCAGCCGGCAAAGAGGCCCAGCCACGCCACCCCAAGCGCTTCCGCGCGCTCCGGCAGCAGGCGCGTCCAGAGGAAGAACCCCAGGTCGCACAGGATGGCGAAGAACAGGAAGACCAGATGGAAGTGCTTGAGCGACATGGCCGTGGGCTACTTGAACATTTCGTAAAAACCGTCGAACACCAGCGGGTTGCTGGCCGAGAAGATGGTAAGCACGAACAGGGCGAGCACGAAGGTGCAGGTGAAAGCCAGCACCTTGTAGATCAGCGAACTCTCGTGGTTCAGGTGCATGAAGATCAGCGCCACCAGCGAGGCCTTGAAGGCGGCCACGATCATGCCGACCAGGATGTTCAGGCCGTGGGTCGGCAGCTCCACGTAGGAGAGCGCCACGGTGATGACGGTGAAGACGATCAGCGTCGCTCCGATGAGGAGGTACTTCTTGATCGACTTCTGGATTTGTTCGGGGGTGTCAGCCATGACAGCGGGGCGTGCGGGTGGTTACAGGAGATACAGCAGCGGGAACAGGAAGATCCACACCAGGTCGACGAAGTGCCAGAACAGGCCGCCCACCTCGACGCGGTTGGCGAGATGCTCGGGGTTCTCGCGCAGCAGTTTGCCGTCGAAGAACAGGAAGTAGCCGAGAACGATCGCGCCGGCGATCACGTGCAGGCCGTGCAGGCCGGTCAGCGTGAAGTAGATGGCGTAGTAGGTGTTCAGTTTGGGCGTGTAGTTCGAGTAGAAGGCGATGTCCTTCTTGGCCACGCTGACCTCGGGGTGGTGGCCGTGGCTGTCTCCATGACCGCCCTCGGCCGCCTTGGCTTCCGCCTTGTGCGCGCCGTGGCCGTCCCCGTGCGATTCGGGGGTGGCGGACTTGATCTGCAGGAAGAAGGCCTCCTTCTGCAGGGTCGCGCTCTTCTGCGGGTCGCGGGTCGGGAACTTCTCCTTGAAGGACTGCAGATGGTGGTCGCGGTTGGCGACGAAAGCCTTTTTCCAGGCGTCACCCAGGTAGTGGCTGCCCCAGGCCAGGGACTTCTCGGCGTCCGGGACGGAGCGCGTGTCCACACCGTCAACGGCGATCAGCATGCTGTCGTCGAGGAGCTTGCCCGCGGCGACGGTGCCGTCGCGGAAGGTGAGCGTCGTGGCGGTGTAGTTCAGCAGCTTGGAGGGCTTGACCTCGAACTTCAGCGGCGCCGCCGCCTTCAGCTTGATGGTGGCGGTGGTCTTGCCGGCTTCCTTGGCCTTGGTCAGCGCCTCTTCGCGCAAGCGGGCAAACCCGGCCTTGTCGAGCGTGATGTCGCCGCCCGCCTCGGTCTTGAACTTCGCCTCGCCGCCCTGCAGGTAGGGCAGCACGTGCTTGACCGGGTCGGCGTCCACCGCGGCCTTCTCGGCCTGCACGGTCAGACTGAGCTCCGTCGCCTCGCCGAACTTGACCGTGTAGCCCTGCGGCAGGTGGCCGGTGAGGAAGGTGCCGTCGGTGAGCTTGACCGCGTAGTGCTCGAACTTGGCCTTGTACTCGAAGCTCTTGATGACCATGAAGCACAGCGCGCAGAGCACGGTGATCAGCAGGTACATCTTGAACTGCGGGATGCGGCGCAGTTTGAGCGAGGCCCAAGCCATGACCACCGTCACCGACGAGGCGATCAGCACCATGGTGTTGACGAAGCCGAGCGTGACGTTCAGCTCGTGCACCGGCCAGTGGTAGTCGGCGCCGACGCGCAGGAAGATGTAGGCCGAGAACAGGCCGCCGAAAAGCATGACTTCGGAGGCCAGAAAGAGCCAGACGCCGATCTTGGCGTTGTAGAGACCCGTGTCCGGACGGGCTTGGACGGTGTAAGGGATGTCCATGAGGCGTGATTCAGTAAGCGGTTGTCAGGGAGACGTGGATCAATGGTGGGCGGGGGCGGCGGCGGAACCGGCGGGAACCGGGGCGGCCTTGCCGGGTTCGATCTCCCACTGCGGGAAGTAGTCCTGGGCCACGCCGGGCACGCTGTATTCGTACGGACCGCGCACGACGACCGGTTCGAAGGTGAAGTTGCCGTGCGGCGGCGGAGTCGGCGTCGCCCACTCGAGCGTGGTGCAGTTCCAGGGGTTGTCGCTCTCCACCTTGCGGCCACCCTTGATGCTGAGGAAGACGTTGAGGATGAAGGGCACCTGGCCGAGGGCGAGGATGAAGGCGCCGACGGACATCAGCACGTTCAGGCCGAGCAGGTTGTTGGGCACGTCCATGCCGAACAGGCCGAAGACCGCGGAGTTGAGTTCGGTGATCCAGTTCGAGGCCGAGGAGGTCTGCTCGAAGTACTTGCCGCCGTCGTACCAGCGGCGGTGGAAGCCGCCCATGCCCTGGATGAACATCGGCGCGAAAATCAGGTTCATGCCCAGCAGCGACGGCCAGAAGTGCAGCTTGCCGAGGAAGTCGCTCATCACGCGGCCGGTGATCTTCGGGTACCAGTGGTAGACGCCGGCGAAGATGGCGAAGATGGTGCCCGGGGCGACCACGTAGTGGAAGTGGCCGATCACGTAGTAGGTGTCGTGCAGGGCCAGGTCGATGAAGGTGAAGGCCAGCGGCAGGCCGGTCAGGCCGCCGATGCCGAACATGGGCAGGAATGCCGAGGCGAACAGCATCTGCGGCGTGAAGCGGATGGAACCGCCCCAAAGCGAGATCATCAGGCCGGTGAGCAGGATCACGGAGGGCACGGAAATCAGCACCGTGGTGATCTGGAAGTAGGTCGACATCATCGTGCCCATGCCGGTGAGGTACATGTGATGCGCCCAGACCAGGAAGCTCAGGAAGCCCAGGGTCAGGGCGGCGTACACCATCGACTTGTAGCCCCAGAGCGGACGGCGGGTGTTGGCCGGGATGACATCGGACAGAATCGCGAACGCCGGCAGGATGAGCACGTACACCTCGGGGTGCGCCAGGAACCAGAACAGGTGCTGGTAAAGCAGCGGGCTGCCGCCGCCGGAGATGTCGAGGTGCTGGCCGCCTTCCATGAGGCCGGTCGGCAGGAAGAAGCTGGCGCCGAACACGCGGTCGACGAACTGCAGCAGCGCGGCGACTTCCAGCGGCGGGAAGGCCAGCAGGAGCAGGAAGCTGGTCACCAGCATCGCCCAGCAGAAGAACGGCATGCGCATCCAGCTCATGCCCTTGGCGCGCAGGTTGATCACGGTGGTGATGACGTTGACCGAGCCGAGCAGCGAAGCGGAGATGTTGAACACCATGGCCAGCAGCCACCAGGTGTGGCCGTGGTTCCAGACGTTGGTCACCGCCAGGGTCGTCGTCGACGCCAGGGGCGAATACATGGTCCAGCCCGTCTGCACCGCGCCGGTGCCGACGAAGAAGCTCGCCAGCATCATGACACCGCTGACGAAGAACAGCCAGAAGCTCCACATGTTCAGTTTCGGGAAGGCCATGTCGATGGTGCCGATCTGCAGCGGCATCACGAAGTTGACGAACCCGGCGAAGCCGACCGGCACGATGCCGAGGAACACCATGATGGTGCCGTGCATGGCGCCGAGCATGTTGTAGAGTTCGCCGTTGACCACGCCGCCGGGGGCCCAGCGGCCGATCGCGTCGTGGAACAGGCCGCCGACCAGCGGCAGGCTCTCAAAGAACTGCAGGCCGGGAACCGGCTGGCCCGGGAAGGCGATGCTCCAACGCATGAGCATCATCAGGAAGAAGCCCAGCAGGAGGAACAGCAGGCCGCTCAGCGCGTACTGCACGCCGATGACCTTGTGGTCGCAGGAGAAGATGTACTTGCCGAGGAAGCCCGGCTCGTGGTGATCATGCGCGTGACCCTCTCCGTGAGAGTGGTCATGGGTGGTGGCGGCGGCGCTCATAAGTTGTCGGGGTTAAA
>CAYYJK010000086.1:0-1323 GCA_964472185.1 uncultured Prosthecobacter sp. | reverse complement strand
ATCATCGTGCCTTCGTTGCCCCAGCTGTTGCGGATGTAGGTCAGCACGTTGGCCAGATCGCCGGCGGACATCGCGGCGCCGAAGGCCTGCATGCCGCCGGGGGTGTTGTAGCCCTGCCCCTTGACGGTGATCGCGCCGGTCAGGCCGTGCTGGACGACGCGGACCAGGCGCTCCGTGCCGCCGGTGACCCACTCGGAACCCGCGAGCGGCGGGAACTGGCCGGGGATGCCGTTGCCGTTGCCCTGGTGGCAGCCGCCGCAAACCGCGTAGCCGCTGGCGCCCTTCTTCATCGCCGTCTGGAACGGATCCGCCGCAGCGGCGCCGTCACCGCCGCCCGGACGGGGGTCGCCGGCCTGGGCGATCGAGAACGGATTGCTGACTTCAAAACTGAAACCGCCGGTCATCGGTCCCAGCTGGCCGCCGGCGATGATGGCGACGATCATGAACAGGAACAGCACCCACAGCGGCGCGGGTTCGTGGCCGGGCTCCAGATCGGCCTTCTCGCGCTTCACGGCGGCGTGCAGACGGTCCAGATCGGTGCTGTCGGGGTTGGGAAAGGAGGAGGGGGCGCTCATGGGCAGGGGCTCGCAGAAAAACCGGGTTACTTTTTGGCCGGGGCGGCGGGAGCGGCGGCCACAGCGGCGGACTCGCCGGGAACCGGGTAGTCCTTCTTCAGGGAAAGCAGGTAGTCGACCAGAGCCTCGGCTTCGGCGGTCGGCACGATTTCGTAACCGGCTTCAGGAGCATGCTTGGCCGGCAGCTTAAGCGCTTTGGCGGAAGCCGGCCCCTGGGCGAGACGCTTGCTGTACAGATGCGCGAAGGACGGCATGTTGGACCAGTCGTGCAGCGACCGCGGCGCATAGAGCATCCGGTGGATCGTCGCCCGGTCCGGCGCGCGCCAGCCGTAGTTGGCAAGGTCCGGGCCGTTGCGGTGCACGCCCAAGAAGGCGTAGGGTTCGCCTAGGTAGTCGCGCAGGGTGTTCGGACGCACCGGAACGGCCGGGCGGGCCTCCTGGTCCTGACCCCAGCCCTTGCGCCAGCCGTCGAGGGCGAGCTGGCTCGGGCGGATCATCTGGGTGTGGCACTGGACGCAGCCTTCACGGGCGTACACCAGCTGCCCCTGGCGGTTGATCGGCGCCGGCGGATACAGGCCTTCGACGCCGTCGCGCTCCTTGTCGTAGGCAAGCTGCGTCAGGGACTGGTATTTGACCGCCGGGACGACGATCAGGCACAGCCAGGGCAGGCCGAAGCTGGCACCAAGGAGGAGAATGAACTTGCGGAACTGGCTCATGCGTGGGCGGCGTGGGGGAGGGAGTCTTCGTG
>CAYYJK010000085.1:0-13036 GCA_964472185.1 uncultured Prosthecobacter sp. | reverse complement strand
GGCCCTTGAGGTACTGGCGGGCGGCGTCGGCCATGGGGTGCTTCATCAGCAGCTGGTGGTACCAGGCGGCGATTTCCTGATGCACGCGGATGACCGCGCTGCGCAGCTTGGCCGCCTTCTCGGCGTTGGCGTCCCAGACCTCCTCCTCGATGCGGATGCCGGCGCTGTCGGCCAGACGCTTGACGGCCTCCATGAACGTCAAGCCGTCGTGTTCCATGAGGAATCGGAAGGCGTTGCCGCCGGCTCCGCAGCCGAAGCAGTGGTAGGTGTTCGTCGACGGGCGGACGTTGAACGAGGGCGTCTTCTCGGTGTGGAAGGGGCAGAGCCCGAGATAGTTCGTCCCGGCCCGGCGCAGCTGCACGGCGCGCCCGATCAGGTCCACGATGTCCGTGGCCGCGAGCACCTGCTGCAGGGTTTCTTCCGGGATGCGGGGCATGGCCTACCGATGGAGAGGCGGCGGCCGGGCGCAAGTCGGGCCCGGCCGCGCGTACCGGCCAAAAAAAAGCCAGCCTCCGCGGGGAGGCTGGCCTGGAGTGGGGAAGCTGCCGGCTTATTCGGCGACCTTGGCGCTCTTGATGGTCACGGCCTCCGCCGGGACATCGCGGTGCCCGCCCTTGCTGGTGGTCTCGACCGCGGCAATCGCGTCGACGATTTCCTGGCCCTTGGTGACCTTGCCGAACACGCAGTAGCCCCAGCCGTCCTGGCCCGGGTAGTCCAGGAAGCTGTTGTCCTTGAGGTTGATGAAGAACTGGCTGGAAGCGCTGTGAGGGATCGAGGTGCGCGCCATGGCGATGCTGCCACGGACGTTTTTCAGACCGTTCTTGGCCTCGTTCTGAATCGGCGCGTCGGTGGCCTTCTGCTGCATGTCCGCCGTGAAGCCGCCGCCCTGGATCATGAAATTCGGGATCACGCGGTGGAAGATCAGGCCGTCATAGTGGCCCTTCTTCACATACTGCACGAAGTTGGCGACGGTGGCCGGGGCTTTGGCGGCGTCGAGTTCGAGTTCGATGGCACCCTTGCTGGTGTCCATCACGATTTTCACAGGTTTGGCGTCACTCACGGGCGGTGTTTCTTGGGCTGGGGTTTGACCGGTCAAGCCGGCAAACGTGAAGGCGGCGGCGGCGAGAAGCGGAAGGTTGAATTTCATGGCGTTGGGAATTCAATGAGGCATGAACTGGTGGCGAATGCAAAGGGGAAAGTGGCGACGAAGCGGGCGGAATTGCCAAATGCATGGATCGGCTTTTGAATGCATGGGCGCCGTTGCCAGTCCAATCCGTCAATCATGAAACCCTTTTTGCGTTCCCTGCTTGCCGCCGCCCTCGCCGGCACGGTGCTCAGTTCCTGCGTGGCCTACCCCGACTACTATGGCTCGGGCGGCTACTATTCCGGCGGCTATGGCGGCTACGGAGGTTACTACGGGGGCTATTACGACGGGTACTACCCCTACTACAGCCCCTACTATTCGGGATTTTCGCTCGGCTTTTTCGGGTTGGGCAACCGCTACTACGACCGGCATCACCACCATGATCACAACGACCATGATCGCCGCCGTTACTCCAGCGGCAGCCGGGATTACTCCTCGCGGGTGAGCCGGCCGAGTTCGTTCCGTGGCCAGACCCTGGGCACAACGGCGCCTGCAACGCCCAGCCTGCCGGCCCCGCGCGAGCTGAGCCGTCCGGGCGGCAGCTTCCGCACTCTGGAGCGGTCGTCCTCCTCGGCCGTCCCGCGGTCCATGCCGCGCATGGAGTCGAGCCGGCCTGCCCCCAGCGGCCGGGCGGAGCGCCCCGTTTCGGTGAGCGCGAGCCGGCCCAGCGCGGCGAGTTCTTCCGGGTCGAGGCCCGCCTCGGAGCGGCGGCGCAGCCGCTGAGCCGCCGGCTGAAAACGACCGGGCCCGGGGAAGCGTGCTTCCCCGGGCCCTGCGTTCCGCCGCGCGGGCGGCGGTTTACTGGATCTCAGTGGCCCAGAGGGTCTGCCAGTCGTCGAGGTTGTTCAGGTCCACGGCACCGGGATTGACGCCGCCGTCATCGGGCAGGCCGACAGCCTTGAGGATGCCCTGACGGACGTCGTCGCCGTGGATGTAGCCCAGAATGGCCTGGTTGTGCCGGTACAGGTTGGCCTTGCTCAGGTTGACGCCGGGATAGGCTTTCACCCAGGCTTCCAGCTGGACGTAGGTGGGTTTGGTGGCGATGAAGGCCAGGAAATCCTCTTCACGGATGCCGAGGGCGGCGAGGGTCATGCCGTCGTAGCCTTTGCCGCAGCCCGGGTAGTCGGAATGAAGCTTGCCGGCGGCGGCCAGCGAGGCTTTCAACCAGAGGCGCGGCAGATGCAGGACACCGAGCGGGCCGGCGACGCCGGAGGAGATGAGGGGAACGATTTGGCTCATGGCTGTGTAGCGTGAAGGGTGGGTTGTGCGGTCATCCGGGGGGATGACTTGGAACCCAAACGTCGGCCGGGGACCCGGTTTGATCAAGCCCGAGGCGGAAAACCAACATTCCCTTTGCCCGAATCCGCCATCCGACTCATGTGCGTGCTGTGCGCACCTCCGACTTCGACTACCATCTGCCGCCTGAACTGATCGCCCGCGAGCCGCTGGCGGAGCGTTCGGGCTCGCGCATGCTGGTGGTGCACCGCGACAGCGGCCGGCTGGAGCACCGCCGTTTCACCGACCTGCCGGCGTACTCGCGGCCGGGCGACCTCTGGGTGCTCAACAACACCCGGGTGGTGCCGGCGCGGTTTTTTTCCAACGACGGCACGCGCGAGGTGCTGCGTGTCGAGCCGCTGTCGCCGACGCGCTGGCGCTGCATGGTGCGCCCGGGCAAGCGTTTCCGGCTTGGCCACACGGTGGCCATCGGCGCGGCGACGGGCACGGTGCGCGAGATTCTCGAGAACGGCGACCGGGTGATCGAGTTTGACCGCGAGGTCGACGAGCAGGCCCACGGCCACCTCGCCCTGCCGCACTACATGGGGAGGGACGACCAGCCGGCCGACCGCGAGCGCTATCAGACGGTGTTCGCCCAGGCGGCCGGCGCGATCGCGGCGCCGACGGCGGGGCTGCATTTCACCCCGGAACTGCTGCAGCGGCTGCCGCACGCCTTTGTCACCCTGCACGTCGGGGTCGGCACCTTCCAGCCGGTGAAGGTCGAGGACATCCGCGAGCACGTCATGCACTCCGAGCGTTACGAAGTCGGTGCGGAGACCGCGGCGGCGGTGGCGCAGGCGGACCGGGTCATTGCCGTGGGCACCACGGCCCTGCGCACGCTGGAGACCGTGGCGCGCGACCACGGCCGGGTGGTGGCGGCCCGCGGCAGCACGGACATTTTCATCTACCCCGGGCACCGGTTCCAGGCCGTCGGCGCGCTGCTGACCAACTTCCATCTGCCGAAGTCGACCCTCATCATGCTGGTCAGCGCCTTCGCCGGCCCGGAGCTGATCCGGCAGGCCTATGCGGAGGCGATCCGGGAGCGCTACCGCTTCTACAGCTACGGCGACTGCATGCTCATTCTCTGAGGCGCCGGCCTCAGATCATGCCGAGCTTCATCTTGCCCTCGATGGAAATCATGCCCTGATTCCAGGCCGGCTCCCAGACCAGTTCGACCAGGGCGTCGTCCATGTCCTCGATCGTCATGATCCGGCTCTGGGCGTCGGCGGCGATGGTCGGCCCCATGCCGCAGCCCGGGGCGGTGAGGGTCATCTTCACCAGGGCGCGGTGCTTGCCGTCCTCGGTCTGCTCGACCCGGCAGTCGTACACCAGGCCGAGATCGACGATGTTCACCGGAATCTCGGGGTCGTAGACGTTCTTCAGCTGGTTCCAGACCTGGGCTTCCAGGTCGCTGGCGTCTTCGGGGACGTTGGACGAGGTGCTCTCCGCCTCCTTCTTGGAGGCTTCGGGGTCGATGCCCAGGGCGTCGACGTCCTTGGCGCTGATGCGCGCCAGGCCGAAGTCCGTGGCCACGGTGTAGGTGCCGCCGAGCGACTGCGTGATGATCACCTTCATGCCCAGGGGCAGCTTGATCGCGTCGCCGCTGGGGATCTGGATGGCTTCGACTTCGCGCTTCAGTTCAAGGGAGGAATGCATGGCAACGGGGCGGGCTGGGGGGTGTCGTGGAGCATGTCGCCCGCCACACGGGTGTCAAGATGGGAAAGCCCGGAGTGCCGGTGCCGGAAAGATTGACAGATTGCCGCCGCCGCCGCGATAGCATAGGCCCGGCATTCACCCAGCCTTCCCACTCATCATGTCCCCACGCAACGGCATCCTCGCAGGCGGCAACTTCATCATCGACTACGTCAAGATCATCAACGCCTACCCGGAGCAGGACATGCTCGCCGACATCCGCAGCGAAACGTCGAGCAACGGCGGCGGGCCCTACAATGTCCTCAAGGATCTGGCGGCGATGCAGGCGGGCTATCCGCTCGAGGCGGCCGGACTGGTCGGCCGCGACGCCAACGGAGACTGGATCCTGCGCGACTGCCGGGAGGCCGGCATCGACGTTGGCCAGCTGCGCCAGACCGACCGCGCTCCGACCTCGTACACCGACGCCATGACCGTGGCTTCGAGCGGCCGGCGCACCTTCTTCCACCAGCGCGGCGCCAACGCCCTGCTCGGGGCGGCGGATTTCGACTTCAGCCGGACCCGCGCCCGCCTGTTCCATTTGGGCTACCTGATGCTGCTCGACGAGATGGATCGCCTGCTGCCCGGCGGCGGCACGCCCGCCGCGCAGGTGCTGGCGGCGGCGCGCCAGGCCGGCCTGCGGACTTCGGTGGACATCGTCAGCACGGAAAACCCGCAGTTCCGGCAGATCGCCGAGGCGGCGCTGCCGCACACCGACTACCTCATCATCAACGAGGTGGAGGCGGGCAAGGTGGCGGGCGTCGATCTCAAGACCGTGCCGGTTGACGTCGTGGCGGCCGGGGCGGTGGCGCGCGCCCTGCTCGCCAAAGGCGTCAGCCGCCAGGTGGTGATTCATTTTGAAGCCGGAGCGGTGGTGGCCGACCGCGACGGCAGCGTCATCCATCAGCCCTCGCTGCGGCTGCCGCCGGGGTTCATCGTCGGCGCCACCGGCGCGGGCGATGCCTTCGCGGCCGGCTACCTGCACGGCATTCATGAGGGCTTCGCCACGCGCGAGGCGCTGGAGCTGGCCGTCTGCACCGCCGCCGCCTGCCTCACGCACGCGACGCCCTCCCTCGGGCTGCGGCCGGTGGCTGAGTGCCTGAAACTGGCCGGGGAATTCGGCTTTCGTTCCGTCTGAACCGGTCTAGACTAGGCGCATGGCCGACTTGCTTGCCGCTGCCGAATTGCAGGCCGCTCTTGCCGCGCTGCCGGGCTGGACCGTGGCAGAAGGGGAGCTGGTCAAGACCTTCCGTTTTGCCAGCTACCTGCAGGGGGTCGAGTGGGTGAACCGGGTGGCGGCCGAAGCCGAGCGCCGCAACCACCATCCGGATCTGCACCTCGGCTGGCGCCAAGTGGGCGTGCGCCTGAGCACCCACAGCGCCGGCGGCCTGACCCGTCTGGACGTCGAACTCGCGGCCCGCATCGAGCGGCTGGCGGCGGAGGCGGGTTGAGCCGGTTCCGGCTCAGAGCTTTTTGAGCAGCCCCTGCAGCAGGTCGCCCAGGCCCTCGCCGCGCAGCAGGTTCTTCAGCACGCGGTCGGTCTTCGGTTCGACCTTGGGATTGGAAAGCGCGCCTGCGGACTCGATGTCGAAGGTCATGCGGCCGCGTTCGTCGGCCAGCGCCTTGCTGACGCCGCGGGCCATCGACTCGCCCAGCCCGGCTTTGGCGATGCCTTCGGTGAGGCGCGTCTGCAGCGCGGGACCGCAGGACAGGCGCAGGTCGATTTCGTGCCGGTCCCGGGCGGCTTCGATCCAGGACTTGGGCTCGAGCGCCACTTCGTAGTCCGGAAACACGAACAGGGCCGGCTGGCGGATCGTGAAACGGTCGTTGCGGAACTGGCCGCTGACCAGGGCGTCCTGCATCAGCGGGCCGCCGATGCGCACCGGCGCGAGGTCGATGCCGTACAGCTGGAGCTTGCGCAGGTCCTTGCCGGCGGCGTCGCCGATGGTCAGGTGGCCGGCGAGGACCGATTCCTTGGCCAGGGTCAGCCGGAGGTCGGTGGTGGGGCGCCAGCGCCCGGTCTTCGGATCCAGCGGCCGGATCTCGCCGTCGCCGCTGAGCGCAAGGCGGGCGAGTTCGGCCGGACGTTTGCTGCCGCCGATGCGGGCCATGCCCGTGACCAGGATGCGGCTCTTCAGTTCGGCGCGCATCCGGTTGTGCCCCGCCAGATCGGCGGGATCGATGTCGATGCCGCTGAGCCTGAGGTCCAGGTCCTGAATCTGCACCCGCGTGGTGCCGCTGGTGATGTCGAGGCTGCCGCGCTCCAGGCTGGCCTGCTGCACGGCGTAGGCAAAGCCGCCGGAGCTGGCTGCGGGTTCGCGGGCGCCCGCCGGCCGCGGTTCGGTGCCGGTCGCGGTCGGCAGGGCTGCGGCCGGAGGCGGCGCGGTCTCGCGCTTGGCGTCCGGCGCCTGCGCAGCCGCGCTGGCGGTTTCGGGACTCTGAAACAGGGCTTCCAGGGAGCTGCCCGTCTCGGGATCCTGAACTTCGCGCACGACGGGGGCGAGGATGCGCAGCCGCTCAATGAAAAGCCGCCGCTTCAGCAGGTCCTCCAGCTTCACCTCCAGCACCAGTTCGGGAATCAGGACCACGCTGCTGTCGTCGGCCAGCGGCGCGCGCTGCGCCAGCGGCTTGGCCACTTCCGCGTCGCGCCGCGCGAGCCGGACACCCTTGAACATCAGCTTGGCCGGCTGCGGGAACAGGCTGAGCGCCGCATCGTCGATGTGGGCGCGGCAGTTCCAGTGCGCCTCCGCCTGCTCCACCCAGACTTCGGGGCCAAGCTTCTGCATGATCCACCAGGAGACCGCGCCGAAGCCGGCCGCGGTGAGCAGAACCAAGGCGCCCAGGACAATCAGCAGCTTTTTCATGGGCGCAAACTAGGCGTGTTGGCGCCGGGATCAAGGCGCGGCCTGGCGGGCCGGCTCAATGGCTCTCGGCGATCCAGGAGGCCGCCACGGCAATGAGCTCAGGGGCGGAGCCGATGCCGAGCTTCTCCTTGATGCGCATGCGGTGGGTTTCCACCGTCTTGATGCTGCGGCCCAGGCGGTAGGCGATCTCCTTGGTGCCGAGGCCCATGCCGATCATCTGATACACCTCGAGTTCGCGGTCGCTAAGCAGGTCCACCGGATTGAGGCTGCCGTTCCGGGAGCCGGTGACGTGGCCGAGCATCTTCTGCATGAGATCCTCGCTGACGGCCATCTTGCCGTCCAGGACCTTGCGCACCGCTTCATGAACCTTCTCCGGGGGTTCATGCTTCATCAGGTAGCCCTGGGCGCCGGCCCGCAGCGCGCGCTCGCCGTAGAGGCTCTCGTCATGCATGGAAAAGATCAGCAGGCGCACGGACGGATGCTGACTGCGGATGTCCTTGATCAGCTCCAGGCCGTGGTTGTCGGGCAGGCTCAGGTCGAGGATGACCAGATCCGGCTGGTGCTCCGCGATGGCCTTGAGCGCCTCGCGGCCGTTGCTCGCACCGGCGCAGACCTGGAAGTCGGGCTCCTGTTTCAGGCGGTGCGCCAGCGACTCAAGAATGGCCGGATGATCGTCCACCAGAAGGATTTATCACTTCACGGTGGCCGTTGCCATCATCCTGGATTTCCACCACGACCCGGTGGTTGCAGCGGAGCAGTCGCACTGTGATGCTGCTGGGTTTGCCGTGCTTGAGCGCGTTTTGGACGGCCTCCTGGACGATGCGGTACAAGTGGGTGGCGGCGACGTGATCGTGGACGAGGATCTTCTCCGGGCATTCCAGGATGAAGGTCACCGTCTGGGTCAGGCGGTGGAGCGCCGCCAGGTTCTCCAGCGCGGCCATCAGGCCGCTGGGGTCCTTTTCCACGGGTTGCAGACCTCGCGCGATTTGGCGCATTTCGCGGCCGGCCCGGGTGAGCATGTCGCCGAGGCGGGCCACGTTCGCGGCTTCGGGCCGCTGGGCGGCCCGCAGATCCTGCAGGATGGAGTTGTTGAAGATGGAGATTGCGGTGATCTCCTGGCCGAGACCGTCGTGCAGGTCCATGCCGATGCGGCACTGCTCGCGCTCGCTGATGTCGAGCAGGTCGTGCTCGAGCCGCTTGCGCTCGCTGATGTCGCGGATCACGCCGGTGAACAGGCGGAGGTGGCGGATCTCGCTGACGGCCAGTTCGATCGGGAAGATCGTGCCGTTCTTCCGCTGGGCCGGCACTTCCCGGCCGGCACCGATAATCTGCGCCAGATTGGTGTGGAGGTAGTGGGCCAGGTAGGCGTCGTGCTCCTCCCTGTAGGGGGAGGGCATCAGCATGCGCACGTCATGCCCGACCAGCTCCGCCTCGGTGTAGCCGAACATGCGCGTGGTGGCCGGATTGATGCCGGTGATGATGCCATCGAAATCAATGGTGATGATCGCGTCGTGGGCGGTGTTGAGGATGGCGTTCAGGCGCTCCTCGCGGTTCTGCAGCGAGGCGGTGCGCTCCTTCACCAATTGTTCGAGCGTGGCGTTGAGGTTGGCCAGGGCGCGTGTCGCCTCGACGCGCTCGGTGATGTCGAAGTCAACGCCGGCGATTCGGGTGATTCTGCCGCCGTCCAGAACCGGTCGAGCACTGCCAGCCAGCCAGTGCACCGAGCCGTCCGTGTGGATCACGCGGAAGTCCATGTGGAAGCCGCGGTTATCCCGCAGGGCTTGATCAATCGCGTCCATCACCGGCTGGCGGTCCTCAGGGTGGAGGCGGTTCAACGCCTCCTCCACGGGTACCTGCTCATCGCGAGGCTGGAGGTCCAGCAGTTTGAACTCGCGTTCGTTCCAGCGCAGCTGCTGGGTCTCCAAGTTCCAGTCCCAGGTTCCCAGGTTGGCGCCTTCAATGGCCAGTTCCAGCATCCGCCGACCTTCCCGCAGGCGTTGTTCGGCCAGCTTGGAGTCGGTGATGTCGTAATGGACCCCGTACAGCGATTCCGGCTCGCCGGCGTCGGTGCGCACGACGCGGCCCTTGCCGGCCAGCCAGCGGATGCCGCCGTCCGCGGTGGTGACACGGAATTCAATCTGATGATCCCCGGGGGCATGCTGCAACTCGGCCACGTGCCGGAGCAGACCGTCCCGGTCCTCGCTGTGCACGTTTTTGAGGAACTCCTCGACGGTCTGCGGCCGGTCTTCGGGCGAGAGTTCAAGCAGTTGGAATTCGCGCGCGTTGCAGCGGAAGCGGTGGCTGCGCAGGTCCCATTCCCAAGAGCCCATGTCGGCGCCGTCCAGGGCCAGGCGCAGCCGCTCCTCGCTGGCCTGGAGCGCCCGTTCGGCCGCCAGACGGGCGCTGATGTCGTTGTTGATTTCCAAAATGCCGAGCGGCCGTCCCCGGCGGTCGCGCTCCAGCGACCAGCGGCTGGCGAGCATGAGCGGACTGCCGTCGCGGGCGTGATGCACCAGATCGCCCTCCCAGTGCCCGGTCGCCTGCAGTTCCGCCAGAATCTGCGCGGGCGGCACCGGCAGTTCCGCGACCAGGAGCTCCTGCGCGGTCCGGCCCAGGGCCTCCTCGGCCCTCCAGCCGTAGCGTTCCTCGGCGCCGCGGTTCCAGAAGGTGATGCGGTCCTCCATGTCGCGCATGAACACGGTGTCACGGGCCAGGTTGAGCAGGCGCGCCAGCCGCTCGTAAGCGTCGCTGAGGCGTTTCTGCTCGGTGATGTCCACCGTCATGCCGACCAGCGACTGCACATGCCCTTCCGCGTCGCGGATGGCGTTGACGCGCGTGTTCACCCAAAGGGCGGTGCCGTCCTTGTGCAGGTAGCGCTTTTCCAGATGGAAGTTCGCACCGCCCTGCACGAGTTGCCGGATTTCGTGTTCGCAGATGGCGAGGTCGTCGGGGTGGGTGATGTCCTGCAGCGACAGCGCCAGCAACTCCGTGCGGGTGTAGCCCAGCATCTGGCAGAAGTAGTCGTTGGCGGCGGTCAGGCGCCCGTTCAGGTCGGCCTGCGTGATGCCGGTGATGGCCTGGTGGAAAATCACGCCGAAACGCGCCTCGCTGTCGCGCAGTGCCTCCATGGCCTGCCGGGTCTGCGTCATGTCGGTCACCAGCACCAGGAGCTGGGCGGGCTCCCCGGAGACGTCCGGCAGCAGGGAGACGTTCATGTGCACCGGCACCCGGCCGCCGTCCTTGCGCGGGTACTCGCCCTCGAGCTCGAAGTGTTCCTGCGCCCCCGTGCGCAGGCGGCGGACCTGGTCCGGAATCGCTTCATGTCCGAGCGGTTCCAGGAGCACCTGGAACCCCAGGGTCGACAGATCTTCCTCGGTGTAGCCAGTGATGCCGCAGTAGGCCGGATTGCACTGCACGAAGCGGCCGTCGAGATCGATGATGACGATGCCCAGGGCCGCGTGCATGTAGATGCCGCGGAAGCGCAGCTCGCTCTCGCGCAGCGCCTCCCGGGCGCGCCGGCTGTCGGTGATGTCCTGCATGGTGCCGCGCAGGCCGACGATGGCACCCGTCTCGCTGCGGGCGACCTCGCCGCGCACGCTCACCCACCTGACGGTGCCGTCGCTTTGGGCGGCCTCGGCATCCAGGCTGAACGGTTTGGCCGTGCGCAGCGTCTTCTGCATGGCCCGGTGCAGACGGCTCCAGCTGTGATCGGGGAAGATGCCGCCCTTGCGGTCGTGCAATACCTGCTGCGGTTGCGTCAAGGGCAGGCCGAACAGGCGCAGGAGTTCCGTGGAAAAACGGGCGGTCTTGGCGCCGGCTTGAGGGTTCCAGAGCCAGCTGCCGACATGGCCCAGCCGCTGCGCCTCGCGCAGTTCCTCCTCCTTCCGCTGCAGGGAACGCTCGGATTCGAAGTGCTGCAGGATGTCCGCCGTGGCACGCGCCAGCAGGTCCAGATGCAGCTGCGTCGATGCCTTGCAGGACTGCGGCGCATGGCTGGCCGTGACAATGACGCCGAGCATCCGTCCTTCACGCCCCAGCACGGGCGTCTGCACGAAGCCGCGGATCCGGGACTGCCGCAGCGTTTTGCGGTGACCCTTGAGGATTTTGGCGCCGTCGGCCTGCAGGTCTTCGATGCAGAGGCGCCGGCAGCGCTCCAGCGACTCCGCGGTCGATTCGTCATGCGTCGACCAGTGGTTCAACCAGAGGTCGGAAAAGCCCGTGTGAGCGACAATGTGAAGCTTGCCCGACTGCGCGTCGATCAGTTCCAGTTGGGCCATCTCCGCGCCGCTGATGGCTGCCGCCGCGGCGACAATCTCGTCCAGAACCGTCTGCAGGTTGTCCTCGCGAATGAAGACGTGGTTGAGGTTCTGCAGCAGGCCCAGGGTCTGCACGTGAGTCAGCGCCTCGCGTTCGTGCTGCTTGCTGGCGGTGATGTCTTCGGCAACCAGAACGACATGATCCTCAGCGGGGCTGGAAAGGGACAGACGCACCCACTTGCCCAATGGCTGCAGCAGGATTTCATGCTCGGCCGGCATGCCGCTGCGTGCCGCATCCACCAGCAGTTCCAAGACGGAGGCATGAGAATCTCGCAGGCCAGGAAGCCCCAGGCTGGCCCTTCTTGCTCCGGCAAGGCCGCTGCACTCCAGGAGTTGTTCAAAGGCCGGGTTGGCAGCCAGTGGCAACCAGTCGACGGCGATGCCACGTTCATTTCGAAGCAGGCGACAGCAGGCCACGGCCTGTGGAATGGCTTCGTAAATGAGGCTGAGTAGCTGATCTGATGGCAGGGCGGCAGGGACAGATTCAGCATGAATATGACGAGACCGAGTCAGCCCGGCTTCAGCCCGCTTGCGCTGGCGGAAAGCCCGCCGCGCCTTGAAAAGTGCAGAGGGTGACTGGTTTTTGTTCGGCATGCCGCAGAGTCTTTCAGAACCAAGTTTGCGGGGCACCCAAGAGGCTGATGATACCGATTTGAAGGTTGGAAACTAGGCCTGGGGGAATTTGGGCTTACGAAAAACATTTCAGAAATTGGGAATCAGGACAATGTTAAAAATGTAAGTTAAAACCTGACATTTCAATATCTAGATCAAAAGATTAGTGATGCTTATGACCAAACCTGCTCGCTGCGGTAGGCGGCTGGCGAGGTGTTGCGGTACTGGCGCATCAGCCGGCTCAGGTAGTGCCGGTTCACCAGGCCGCACTGCTCGGCGATCTCCTCGATGCTCGTGGTGTCGCTGCGCAGCAGGCGGCAGGCCTCGTCGAGGCGGTAGTCGAGCAGTACGCGCATCGGCGCCTGGCGCAGTTCGCGCTGGAACAGGTGGTTGAGGTTGCGCACGCTCAGGCCGGCGAAGCGGGCGATCTGTTCGGCGGTGATCTTCAGGCTGAGGTGGGCGCTCATGAAGTCGAGCGCCTTCAGCACGCGGGCGTCGGTGCGCTGCTGGGTCCACACGCTGCCGGGCAGCAGTTCCAGAGCCTGGGACACGAACTGGATGGTCAGCCAGGGAAAGCGCACGTCGGGGTCGCTGGCCGAAAGGCGGGCCACGACCGACTTGAGGGCGTCCGTGGCCGCGACGCGGTAGATGCCCGGCGTGGCGCGGTCGGCGAGGCGGCCCAGCTTGAAATGCGCGTACCACTTGCTGAACCGGCGGCGCATGGTTGTGCTGAAGGTCGTGTGCGGCGGAATCAGGTACAGGCTGCCGGGGGACAGCGGTGTCACCTGGCCGTTGATGTCGACCAGGCCGCCGCTGCTGAGCGGCCAGTACAGGCGCCAGTACGGATCGGCGAAGCGCCGAAGCTCCCACTCGTGCAACTCGATCTTGCGCGTGGCCAGGATGTCCACGGTCACGCTCGGGTAGGACACCGTCCGGCGTCCCTGCACGCGGTGGGCGGAGCCGGCGGGCACCACGCTGAGGAAGGAGTCGTTCTGGGCCATGGCAGGTTGCGAAAAACGACACAAGTCTGGCCGAGCCGTGCATGGATGGCAAGGCGGTCCTGCGGCAGAATGGCGGACCTAACCAAACCGCAACATATGGCCGACATTCAAACGAGCACCGCCGACAAGAAGGAA
>CAYYJK010000084.1:0-13084 GCA_964472185.1 uncultured Prosthecobacter sp. | reverse complement strand
GCGCTGCCGGAAACCCTGCGCGGCGCGCCCGCGGTCAGCGTGCTTGAACGGCTCGGGGACATCGCCATCGAAGTGCCGTCCGGCGGCGCGGCGCCCGTGGCGGCGGCGCTGCAGGCGCTTTACGGCGCCGAGGTGACGCTGCTCGGCGCGCGCGGCGGCGAGACGCTGGAGCTGTTCCGTCGCGTGTCGGCCCTGCAGGCCGCGCCGGCGCCGGCGGAGAACGGCGCCGCGTATCCGCAGGACGCCTTCGGCCGCGGCCTGGGCGAGATCGCCCGGCTGATCAAGGCCCGGCTGGGGCTGCAGGTGGCCTGCATCGACCTGGGCGGCTGGGACACGCACTTTTTCCAGGGCGGCAGCCGCGGCGCCCAAGCGGAGCGCATCCGCCTGCTGGCGGAGGGGTTGGCGGCCTTTGAGACCGACCTGCGCGCGCTGCGCGGCCGGTACACGGTGATGATCACCACCGAGTTCGGCCGGCGGCTGTACGAGAACGCCTCGCTGGGCACGGACCACGGCCGCGGCTTCGCGTTCATGGCCCTCGGTGACCGCGTGCGCGGCGGCCGGATTCTCGGGCGCTGGCCGGTACAGGCCGACGACGAATTCAGCGTCAACACGCCCGGACCGGGCGGGTTGCTGCTGGAGACGGATTTCCGCCGGGTGTTCGCCGAGGTGCTGCGCGGCAGCCTGGGCCTGGACGCGGGCATGGCTGCCAGGCTCTTTCCCGGCGCCGATCTGCGGCCGGTCGGGCTGCTCTGATCACTTCGCCGTGTAGCCGCCGTCGACCGGCAGGTTGACGCCGGTGATGTAGCGCGAGGCGTCGCTGAGCAGGAAGATGACCGCGCCGCCGAGATCGGTGGGGTCGGCCATGCGGCCGAGCATGGTGTGCTCGCAGTAGCGCTGCAAAAACGGCTCGGGCTGCTGGTTGAAGAAGCCGCCGGGCGCCAGGCAGTTGACGCGCACGCTGCTCGGGCCGTAGAGGGCCGCGTAGAAGCGGGTGAGGTTCACCATGCCGCCCTTGTGGAAGAAGTAGTCGGGCGGCATGTCGCCCATGGCGGTGCCTTCATACAGCTCGTAGCTGGGGCCGATCATGCCCTGGATGCTGCCGATGTTGACGATGCTGCCGGAACCGCTCTCCGCCATGGCGCGGCCGAACAGGCGGTGCATGAGCATGACGCCGGTGGCGTTGACGCGCATCGACTCCTCCCACTGCGCCACCGTGCCGTGGGCGCCCTTCATCGGCCGGGCGACGGCGTTGTTGACCAGGCCGTCGATGCGCCCGTGGCGCGCGAGCAGGCGGTCGTGCAGGGCCTGCACCGAGCTCTCCTCGCCCTGATCGAGGGTTTCCGCCTCGACGCGGTGGCCGCGGGCGCGCTCTTCGGCCGCCACGGCCTCCAGCTTGTCGACGTCGCGCGCGGCGATGATCAGGGTCGCGCCGGCTTCGGCGAGCGAGGCGGCCAGGCCGCGGCCGTACAGGCCGGCGCCGCCGGTGAGGAGGATGACCTTGTCCTGGAGGGAGAAGCGTTCGAGGGCGTTCATGCGAGGGAGGCGAGCAGGGGGGCGAGTTCGATGCGGCGGCCGTCCTGCTCCCGGCTCTGGATGCCGGCAATGAGGATGGCCATGAGTTCGACGGTCTGGCTGAAAGCGAACGGCGGCCGGCCGCTGCGCAGCAGGTCGACGAAGGCGACCAGCTGGCCGCGGAAGGCGTGGTAGGTGTCGGTCAGGCGCAGCGCCAGTTGGCCCCGGGTGCCGTACAGGTGCACGGCGCCGAAGCTGCCGTAGGCGTCGTGGATGGCGGCCAGCGTGATCTGGACGCCGGAGGCGTGCCGCAGGTGGACCAGGTCGGAGCCGTCCTGGGCCTGGGTTTGGACGCTGACAAAACCCGGGCCGAGCAGCGGATACACGGCCTCCAGGGCGTGGATGCCGTAGCGTTCCCAGGTCTTGCAGGTGAAGCTGGTGATCCAGCGCAGGTCGCCGATCTGCGCTTGCTGTTCGGCGTCGAGCCGCATCTCCGGCGCGTAGCGCATGCCGCTGGTGGACAGCAGCACCTTGCCAGCGCGCTGCCAGGCGACGAACTGGCGCAGGTCGTCCAGGTTGGTGGCCAGTGGCTTGTCGATGAACACCGGCAGGCCGGCCTCGATGAAGGGCCGGGCCCGGCGGACATGGTCGTTGCCGTCATCGGTGGCGATGACCACAGCGTCGACTTGGCCGATGACGTCCTCGGGCCGGGCGACGACCTGCCCGATCAGGCTGGCGGCGGCCACCTTCGGGGCGTCGGCGGGATCGTCGGTCCAGACGTGGGTGACGCGCGCGCCGGGGATGCCCATCGATTCCAGGGGCTGCCGGCCCAGGTAGCCGGGAATGGCCGGGTAGGGGCAGTGGGCCATCTCCGCCGGGTCGTAGCCGTTGACGATGGCCGACCAGGAGTAGGGGTGGCCGTTGCCTTCGATCATGCCCAGCATGGCCAGGCGCAGTTCGGCGGGGGCGTTCATGACAGGGCGATCGCCTGGCCGGTGCGGGCGGATTCCAGGGCGGCGAGGTTGAATTTCAGCGACTGCACGGCCTCTTCGAACGTGCACAGCGGCGAGGCTCCGCCTTCGACGCCGTCGATGAAGGCGTGGGCCTGGCGGGTGAACAGTTCGTCGCGCTCCAGTGGCGGCGACTCGTGCCAGGTCCAGTCGGCTTCGCCGAGCCTCTGCACGCCCCAGCGGCGGCGCTGCCATTCGATGGCGAGACTGCCGCGTTCGCAGTGGATGCGCAGATCCACCTCGTTCGGCGCTTGAAACTGGTTCATGGCGTAGCTGACCAGGATGTCGCCGTGGCGGGCGCTGACGTTGACGGTGTCCTCGACCGTGACGCCCTCCAGGACCTGGTGGGCGGCATCGCAGTACAGGCGCGTGGTTGGGCCGAGCAGCCATTCCATCAGGTTGGCCAAGTGGGTCAGCGCGTCCTGGATGGCGCCGCCGCCGGTTTCATGGCGGGTGTAGTAGATCTCGCGGTAGGCGGGGCGGAAGCTGGGGAAATGCTGGCCGGCGACGATGCTGGCGTGCTTGGGTGCGCCCAGGTCGCCCTGCTGCAGCGCGGCGCGCAGGGCCTGCACCCAGGGCATGGCGTGGTAGACGTAGGCCACGGCGACATGGCGGTCCGAGGCGGCCAAGGCCTGGCGGACGGCGGGCACCTGGGCCAGATCGACGGCCAGCGGCTTTTCAATGAGCACGTGCCGCCCGAGTTCCAGCGCCCGCAGGGTCAGCGGCAGGTGGGTGTGGGCCGGCGTGCAGATCACCCAGGCGTCGGCGGCGAAGGCGGCCTGGGCCGCCTCAAGGCTGTCAAAGCCGGGCACGCCGTAGCGGACGGCGACTTCCGCGACCAGCCGGCTGTTGGTGTCGCAGACCGCCGCACGCACCCGTCCGGTATGCAGGAAGCAGCGCAGGTGCCGTTCGCCGATGCTGCCGCAGCCGAGAACGAGGACGGAGAGGGAAGGGGAGGGCATGTCTGGGGACAAACCAACGCACAGGCCACCGGCTTTTGCACGCAATTCGCAATCCGGACGGCCGGGGCTGCGGCAAGCCTTTGACGGATCGCCCGGACCGCGGCAAGATTGGCTTGAATAGGCCGCTCTTGGCATCCGTCTTTAGCTTCTGCCATCCCGAACCCATGCCCGCCTCCACTGCGCCTGATTCTGGCGAAGTCCCGGACACCGACTTGGTCAAGCGCTGCCAGGCGGGCGACACGCGGGCGTTTGACGCCCTCGTGAACCGGTACCGGGGTCGGGTGTATGCCATGACCTATCACATGATCCAGAATGAAACCGAGGCCTGGGACCTCGCGCAGGAGGCCTTCATCAAGGCCTGGCGCGCCCTGCCGCAGTTCAAGCTGGACTCCAGTTTTTACACTTGGCTGTACCGGATCGCCCACAACGTCACCTACGACTGGCTGCGCAAAAAGAAGATCCAGGGCGACGGTGAATTCGACGATTCCCGCACCGAACACCGCATCGCCGCCGGCGCGGAAGCCGTGCCGCATGGCGACACCGCGCCGGACGTCGCCTTGAAGAACGCCGAGCTCGGCCAGCGCATCCGGGCCGCCATTGCCCAGCTCAGCCCCGACCACCGTCAGGTCATCCTCCTGCGCGAAATCGAAGGGCTGCCGTACGAGGAAATGGCGGCGCGCATTCCCTGCTCGCTGGGCACGGTGATGAGCCGGCTTTTTTACGCTCGCAAAAAACTCCAGGAACTGCTCAAGGACACCTATGAAAACGCCGCCTGAAGACCACGACCTGATCCGCTGGCTGGACGGGGAAATGCCCCCTGCGGAACACGCGCGTTTCACCGCCCGCCTGGACGCCGATCCCGCCCTGCGGCGGGAGGTGGAGCAGTTGCAGCGCCTGAGCCGGGACCTGCGCGCGCACCTGCCGGCCGAGATGCCGGTGCCCTACGCCGATTTTTTCAATTCGCAGATCCAGGTGCGCCTCGCCCAGGAGGAGGCCTCGCCCGTGTCCCGGCCGCAGCGCGCCGGCTGGCTGGCGCGGCTGCGCGCTCCCGGTTGGGCGACTCTGGCGACCGCCGCCGCCGTGCTGGTGGCCGGCGTGATGATCTGGCGGCAGGAAGCCGCCGCGGACAGTCGGGTGCTCAGCACCTACGCGCCCAATCCCGGCGTCCAGGCCCGCGTCTTCCATTCTGAAGCGGCGCAGGCCACCGTGCTGCTGCTCGACGGCCTTGAGGCACTGCCGGCCGACCGCAAGATCGTCGGCCACCACATCGAACGCAGCGAGACGGAGACTGAACTGGCGACCACGACCCTGTATGGCCGGCACGGCGAGGTCGTGCTCGTGGTGGCCAAGGACGCCCGCAACCAACCCCGCCTGCTGGCAGCCCACCCGCGCGGATGAAACACGCTGCCTGCCTCGCCGTCCTGCTGGCCGCCGCCCTGTCCGGGGCGCCGGCTCAGCAGCCCGCGCCCGTGGCGCCGCGTCCGGCCGCCAAACCGGCCACGGACGGCAAGGTCTGGGGCGCCCTGGTCTATGCCTGCAACGACCGCAAGGGCGCGGCGGCTTCGACGGAACAGCCGCCGGCGGGTCTCGGCGACTTGCCGCAGCGCCTGGGCAGGGTCTTCGGCTACCAGCATTTTGACATCCTGGGCCAGCACCTCCAAGACGTCTTTCGCGAGTACGAATCCTGGGTGGTGCCTTCCAAGGACTTGTTCCTCAAGGTCGATTCCAAAGGCCCGGCCGCGGGCGGCGGGGTCAACCTGCACCTGCAGTTCTGGCGCGACCAGCAGGTGCTGGTGAAAACGGACACCGTGCTGCGGCCCGGCAGCCCCCTGTTCATCGGCGGACCGCGCTGGCGCGAAGGCCAGCTGGTGTTCGTGCTGGTGCTGCAAGGCGACCGCTGAACGCGCCTTCGAGCCGCGTCGGGAGGCGGTCATACTGAAGGGCTGACCGATTCGGGTCGCAACCGCGGCAAAACGGCAAGCACGGCCGTACCGCCGTCAAAATCGGGCGAAATGCATGAATCTGACGCAAAAAGGCATCTAAATAAAGGAAACCTTTATATCTGAATAAGAGCAAACCGGGAATGGTTTTAGCGGACAACGGTTGAACGCTGCGTTTATGAGGGCGTCCCAGTTCACCCCGCATTTTGGCCTTCGCTGGCCCCATCGTGCGGGGGTAATCCGACCAACCCCATCCACACCATGACCCAAACCTCGCTGCTCTCCCCGAAAACTGTGCCGCGCGATCTCGCTTCCGGCCTCGTCGTCTTTTTGGTGGCCCTGCCCCTCTGTCTGGGCGTGGCCTTGGCCTCGAATGCGCCGCTGTTTTCCGGCATCGTGGCCGGGATCCTGGGCGGCATTCTGGTGGGCATGCTCAGCGGTTCACACACCAGTGTCAGCGGCCCGGCCGCGGGCTTGACGGCCATTGTCGCGGCGCAAATCGGTGCTCTGGGCACCTTTGAAGCCTTCCTCACCTCCGTGGCCCTGGCCGGCGTGATCCAGATCGTCCTCGGCGTCTGCCGTGCGGGCTTCATCGCCGCCTTTTTCCCGTCCAGCGTCATCAAGGGCCTGCTGGCGGCGATTGGCGTCATCCTGATCCTGAAACAGATCCCGCACGTGGTCGGCCACGATGCCGACCCGATGGGCAACAAGTCTTTCCTTCAGGCGGACAACGAAAACACCTTCTCGGAACTGATCGAGGCCTGGTTTGACATCCAGCCCGGCGCCGCCCTGGTCGGCGGTCTGTCGATCCTGCTGCTGATCGTCTGGGACCGGATCAAGCTGCTGAAAAAGTCGCCGGTGCCGGCCCCGCTCGTGGTCGTGCTGCTCGGAGTGGTCGTCAGCCTGATCCTGCGCCGGATTGGCGGCGACTGGACGATCGAGGCTTCGCACCTGGTGCAGGTGCCGGTGGCGGCCAGTCCGGCCGAGTTTTTGGGGTTCCTGCGCTTCCCGGACTGGGGCGTGCTCGGCAACCCGGCCGTCTACCTGTCCGCCGTCACCATCGCCATCGTCGCCTCGCTGGAAACGCTGCTGAACCTTGAAGCGGTGGACAAGATCGACCCGCAGCAGCGCAGCAGCCCGCCCAACCGGGAACTGCTGGCTCAGGGGGTGGGCAACCTGGCCTCGGGCCTGATCGGCGGCCTGCCCATGACCAGCGTCATCGTGCGCAGTTCGGTCAACATCAACGCCGGCGTGCAGACCAAGCTCAGCGCCATCTGGCACGGCGTCCTGCTGCTCGGCTGCGTCATGCTGGTGCCGACCTGGCTCAACGAGATTCCGCTGTCCGCGCTGGCGGCGATTCTGATGATGACCGGCCTCAAGCTGGCCAGTCCGAAGCTGCTCAAGCAGATGTGGAACGAGGGTCGCAACCAGTTCCTGCCCTTCATCATCACCGTGCTCGCCATCGTCTTCACCGACCTGCTGGTGGGCATCCTCATCGGGCTCGGCGTCGCCATCGGCTTCATCCTGCACAGCAACGCCCGCCGGCCGCTGCGCAAGGTCATGGAGAAGCACGTCACCGGTGAAGTGCTGCGCATCGAGCTGGCC
This sequence comes from uncultured Prosthecobacter sp., assembly GCA_964472185.1. Taxonomy (GTDB): domain Bacteria; phylum Verrucomicrobiota; class Verrucomicrobiia; order Verrucomicrobiales; family Verrucomicrobiaceae; genus Prosthecobacter. Next base: position 6,055 of record CAYYJK010000084.1, on the reverse strand, counting down.
AACCAGGTCAGCTTCTTCAACCGCGCCTCGCTGGAAGAAAGCCTGCGCAGCATTCCGTCGGGCGGCCACGTGCTCATCGACGCCCGCAGCACCGACTACATCGATCCGGACATCCTCGACCTGATCAAGGATTTCCAGGCCACCACGGCGACGGTTCACGGGGTGAAGGTCAGTCTGACCGGCTTCCGGGACAAGTATCCGCAGCTGGAGGACCGCATCCAGTACGTCGACTTCAGCAGTCGCGAGGTGCAGAGCGCCCTGACTCCGCAGCGCGTCCTGGACATCTTCCAGGAGGGCAACGAGCGTTTCCGCAACGGTGCGCGCCTGACCCGCGATCTGGGCCGCCAGGTCGATGCCACGGCTGCCGGGCAGTTCCCCATGGCCGTTGTGCTCAGCTGCATCGACTCGCGCACCCCGGCGGAGCTGGTCTTTGACCTCGGCTTGGGCGACATCTTCAGCGTCCGCATCGCCGGCAACATCGCCCGCGACAAGGTGCTGGGCAGCATGGAGTACAGCTGCGCGGTTGCCGGCGCGAAGCTGATCCTGGTCATGGGCCACACTTCCTGCGGAGCGGTGAACGCCGCCGTCGACCTGATCTGCTCGCAGCAGACGGCGGCCGCCGCCACTGGCTGCGTCAACCTCGACAGCCTGATCTCCGAGATCCAGAAGTCCGTGGATCCGTCCACCTGCAAGAAGTCGGACGCCTGGCTGCCGGGCGAGAAGGCGGCCTACGCCAACGAGGTTTCGCGCCGCAACATCCTGCGCACGATGCGCAAGATCCGCGAACGCAGCAGCACGCTCGACGGCCTGGTGCGCGAGGGCAAGGTGGCCATTGTTGGCGCGCTGTACGACGTGCAGACCGGCCAGGTGTCGTTTTTCCAGACGCCGGAGTCCAGTCAGCAACCGCTGACGGTCCCCATGGTGACCTTGGTTTAGCCTAGGGGCCGCGAGGTGCTGATTCAACCCGTCCGACCCTGGGTCGGACGGGTTTTTTCATGCTGGCAACTTCGTGGTTAGACGATCGATCTAGGAGGGATTTGAGGGTTGCGGAAAAACTTGGCGACGGAACGGGAAAGCTTTACCCGAAATCGGCAAATTGTTAAAAATCAGTTCGTTCGAATTCGTTGTAAATCGGACAACCCCCAACCCTCCCTGACCGCGCTGGCGCGCCCGCACACCAACCCACGGTGCTGGCCGCCCATGCTCTTTCATGGGTTCACCGTGCCCCAACCCGCCATGTCCTTCCTTCGAAGTCACCGTCAACCCCTGAATGCGAGCCTCGCCGCGCTGATGGCCCTGTGGCAGATTGCCCAGCCTCTGCAGGGGGCCACGGTGCAATGGACGGCAGCCAGCAGCACGGATTTCAACTGGGGCACGGCGGCGAACTGGAGCGGCGGTCTTCTGCCCAGCCTGGCCGACGAGGTGCTGATGCCTTTGGCCATCCCGAATCCGGGCACGCTGGCCAATCCGCAGTGGTTGACCCTGGGCGCCGGCAGCCTGGCCAACAGCCTCTGGCTGCAGAACAACTACACCCTCAGCGGCGGCAGCCTGCAGCTGGCTTCCGGCGCCCTGCGCGCGGATCTGGCCACCTACAGCGTGCTGGATTCGCTGCTGACCGGCAATGGCGGGCTGACCAAGACCGGCGGCGGCGCCGTCCGGCTCGGCAACGCGGCGAACAACTACACCGGGACCACCACCATCGCGAACGGCACCCTGATCATCGGCGCTCCCGGGGCGCTCGGCGCCGACACCTCCGCCGTGGTCGTCACCGGCTCCGGTTCCCGCGGTTACAGCGGCGGCTCGCTCGTGCTCGCGGGTTCGTTCGCGTCCGGCATGAATTTCACCCGCGACCTCTCGCTGCAGGGGCACGGGCCGATCGGCGACCGCAGTGCTGCAGTCATCAGTGTCGGCCGCAACGAGCTTTCCGGCGCGATCAGCGCCGGCGTCGGGTTGCAGAGCACGCGCATCACCTCCGCCAACGGCCTGCTGACCCTGTCGGGTTCCTTGGACGTGGCGGGAACGGCGGGAACGACGGTCACTGGCCTCGGCGGCTCGGCTAATACGACGGGCACGGCGGGCTACGCGCTGACCGGCGTGCTGACCGGCACCGGCACCCTGGAAAAAACCGGTTCGGGCACGCTGCTGCTGCAGCCTTCCGACACCAGCGGCTTCTCGGGCGTCGTGCGTGTGGGCAGCAGCGCTACCGGCACGATCAGTTCCGTGCGCATCAGCACTGAGAATGTCCTGGGCACCCGCACGGCCACCGGCACCGGTGGCGTGCTGGATTTGAACACCGGCACGCTTGAAGTGCGCATGGACGCGCCTTCGGTCCTGGCCGGCGGCGCGGCGGCGAACGTCTACCAGCGCAACAACGCCACGATCTTTGCCGACCACGGCCTCGGCGGCTCGGCGCTCAACGGCACAGTCGCCTTCGGCCAGCTGGCTTACGAGGACAACTTCACGCTCACGCTGAACGGCCGCAACGGCTACGGCATCAGCTTCACCACCGCGCCGGTTGTCGGCAGCACGGCGGGCGACAACAACTCGACCCTCACCAACAATCTGGGCGGCACCGCCGCCTTCACCGGCAACTTCTGGAGCAACGCCAACAACACGGGCAGCCGCACCTTCACGATTGGCGGCAACGGCAACACCCTGATCAACGGCAGCATCATCGCCTCCGCGGCTGCCTTCGACCACGTGCTGACCAAGACCGGCACCGGCCAGCTGACCATCACCGGCACGGCGTCCACGCTGGACGGCGCGGTCAACGTCAACGGCGGCGTGCTGGCGATCACCGACTTCCGCTCGCTGACCAACAACACCGCCGCCATCAACATCGGTGCCAGCACCACGACGGCCAACCTGATGGTCGGCACCAGCGTCACCCCGACGGCCCTGGGCCTGACCACCAGCAAGGTGATCAACCTCGCCGGCACGACGGGCGGCGCCGGTCTCTACGCCAGCCAGCCCGGCGCCAGCCCGGTCATCCTGAACGCCAGCTTCACGGCCACCGGCGGCACTTCGGCCAACGCCAAGACGCTCACCCTGGGCGGCACCAGCACGGCCGCCAACACGATCAACGGCAGCATCCCCAACAACGCCGCCGGCGGCGCCGTCAGCCTGGCGAAGACCGGCCCCGGCACCTGGGTGCTGGCCGGCGCCAACGCCTACACCGGCGTCACCACGCTGTACAACGGCACGCTGGTGCTCAAGGCCAATGCGGCCACCTCCACCGTCCTGCCCGCCGCCAACGACATCACCTTCGGCAACAGCAACGTCTATGCGGGCGCGACTCTGGAGTTTGTCGGCCAGCCCGGCGTCAACAACGTCCAGGCGCTGGACGTGCTCAATTCGGGTTCGGGTGCCAACACGATCAAGCTGACGCCCGGGTTGGGCGGCTCCGCGTCGTTGAGCTTCGCTTCGCAGTCAACGGGCGGCGGCGGCAGCATCAACTTCGTCGGCGCGGATTTCACCACCAACAGGATCACCATCACGGGGGCCAACGGTCTGATCAGCCGGACGAACTACTGGGAAGGGGCTGATTTCGCCTACCGCCAGTCCAACGTGCTGCGCGCTCCGGTTTACGGCCCCGGCGGCGATGCCGGCTTCGTGAACGCCGACGCGGGGCTGGTCGCTTCCAGCAACAACCGCATGGCCAGCAGCCTGGCCGCCAACACGCTGACGATCACCACCCTCAAGATCGACGGCAGCCACACCCTCACCATCAACGACGGCCAGACCCTGACGCTGTCGGCGGGCGGCGTGCTCGCCACCGGCGGGGTGTCGACCATCACCGGCGGCACCGCGCTTGCCATGGCCGCCAGCCAGGCCTTTGTGGCGCGGGTGAACCTGTCGACCGACGTGCTCACCGTGGCCAGCAAGATCACCGGTGCCACCGGGCTCACCAAGAACGGCGCCGGCGTGCTCGTGCTGGCCGCCGCCAACGCCCAGACCGGTACGGTCAACATCAACGAGGGCACGCTGCGGCTGTCCGGCGACGGCAGCACCTTTGGCGCCGCCGACTCGGCCGTCACTCTGCGTCAGGGGACGTTCATCGATCTGAACGGCGTCACGCCCGGCGCCGCAGTCGGCGCCTGGAACAGCAACGGCACCGTCATCAACGCCTCCGGTTCGCCCGCGACCCTCACCGTCGGCGGCGGCAACGGCACCGGCACGTCCTACGGCGGCTTCCAGGAGACGGCCGGACAGATCCACGTCGTCAAGGTTGGCACCGGCGCGCAGAACTGGTTCGGCCAGAGCAACCACACCGGCAGCACCACCATCGGTTCCACCGGCCTGGTCTCGGTCGACGTGCTTGCCGACATCGGCCAGCCCAGCGGCATCGGCGCGGGCGATGCGACCAGCGACGCCACCAACGCCGCCAGCCTGGTGTTCAACGGCAGCACCGGCGGTCTGGTCTTCACCGGCGTGGAGCGCCAGCTCGACCTGGTGGTCGGCATGCGGTCGATGAGCACCAACCGCCTGTTCACCCTGGCGGGTTCGGGGGCGACCCTGTCGAGCGCCGCGCCGAACGGCAACGCCATTGTCTGGAGCAACCCCGGCGCCATTGTCCACAGCGGCATCGGCCCGCAGTTGCTGACCCTGACGGGCACGTCCACCGGCGACAACCGCTTCAATCCCCAGCTGACCGACAGCGGCTCGGGCACCAACGTCACCAGCCTGAGCAAGACCGGTGCGGGTGTCTGGGTGCTCGGCAACAGCAACAACACCTACACGGGGGCCACCACGGTGGCCAACGGCACCCTGATTCTCGGCAGCGCCGGCAGCCTGCCTGCGGGCAGTCCGCTGGTTCTCGGCGCCACCACGACATCCGGCACCCTCGAGGCCGCCGGCGTGTTCGAGCGCAGCCTGGCGGCCTCCGCCGTCACCGGCGCCGGTACGGTCACCTGGGGCGGCACCACGGGTGGCGGCGGTTTTGCCGCCTCTTCGGACAAGCTGATCGTGGCCCTCGGCGGTCTGGCGTCGCCGGCGGCCCTCAAGTGGGGGGCGGGCGGCTTTGTTGGAACTGCGGACCCGGCCCAAACTCTGATTCTCAGTTCCGCCACGGCGCTGGACGAGGTGGAATTCCGCAACGCGATCGACCTCAACGGCGCCGCGCGCACGGTCACGGTCAATGACAACACCGGCACCGCCACCGACTTCGCGACACTGACTGGCGTGATCAGCAACAGCACTGGTACGGCCAGCCTGGTCAAGGCCGGCAGCGGTATCCTGCAGTTGCTCGGAGCCAACACCTACGCGGGCACCACGGCCGTCACGGCGGGCACCCTGGTGGTGACCTCGCTCGGCCACAGCGCCGCCTCCGGGCCGACCAGCGTCGGCATCAGTGCCGGCGCCAACCTGGCGGCGAACGCCGTCACCCTCGGCAACGCCGGCACCGGCGCGGGCGTGCTGCAGTACACCGGCGCGGGCGAGACCAGCGACCGCATGATCCGCCTGAACAGCACCATCGGCAGCAACCAGATCCATGCCGACGGCTCGGGGCCGCTGATCCTGACCAACGTCCTCAACGACATGGCCGCAGGCATCAAGCTGCTGGTTCTGCGCGGCACCAACACCGCCAACAACATGATCACCAGCCCGCTGACCGACAACGGCGGCACCCTGGGCCTGACCGTCGACGGTGGCGCCACCTGGGTTCTCACCAACGGCGGCAACACGCACTCGGGCATCGTCACGATCGGCGCCGGGGCCCTGGGGGCCGGGCACGATGACGCGCTTGGCACCGGCCCCGTCCTCATCAGCAACGGCTCGCTGTTTGCCTACGGCGGCGACCGCACCCTCGACAACGAGATCCGGTCGGGCAACAACGCCTCGGCGATCTACATCGGCGACTACAGCCTCAACCTCACCGGCACGCACGCCCTGCAGGCTGGGGCCAACAACGTCAACACGATCAACAACATCGTCGCCGGCAAGACGCTCACCGTCGGCAATGTCACGGCCGATCTGATCACCGCGGCGCGCACCTGGACGGTCACCGGCGCCGGTGACACCATCGTCAACGGCAACGTCACCACCAGCACCGCCT
>CAYYJK010000083.1:0-13125 GCA_964472185.1 uncultured Prosthecobacter sp. | reverse complement strand
TCGTGCTTTCACTGACGGGCTGCGAGGACATCCAGAAAATTGAAGCGGAGCATGCCGAAGAGCCGTCGTCGGGGCTGAGTGCCGAGCCTTCCGCCGCTGCGTCCGCGCTCGAGGCCAAGGCGGAGGACAAGGCGGAGGACAAGGCGGAGGGGCTGGCTGCGGCTCCGGCCGGGTTTTGGCGGCAGCGCTGGGAGGCCTGGGGCGGACGGGCGTTGAGTGTCAGTCTGACCGTGCATGCCGTGCTGCTGCTGGGCGCCGCCTGGGTCGTCATCTCGCAGGTGCGCGATCCGCAGATCGACTTCCTGCCAGGCGGCGGCACCCAGCAGGGCGCGGCGGCCGCGCAGGCCCTGGAACACCGCATCCAGCAGAAGAAGAGCCCGTGGCTGAAGAAGTCCCTGCCGGTGCGCAAGATCGCCGCGGTCGGATCGATCTCTGACGTCGTGCTGCCCGACGAGGTGCCGGACATGCTGGACCTGCCGGAGGCGAAGAGCCTGCTCAGCGGCGCCAAGCTGGGCGCCGGGATGGGGCTGGCGGGCGCGGGCGGCGGCTTTGGAAAGGCCATGGGGCTGGGCGGCCGCGACGGCATGGTGTTCCAGCCGCTGTCGATGTTCGGCATGCAGATCCGGGCGAAGCGTCTGGCGCTCGTGCTCGATGTCTCCACCTCCATGGCGCCGCACCTGCCGCGCGTGATCGAGGAGGTCGACAAGGTGGCGCGCGGCAGCGTCGTCGTGCTTTATTTCGGCTGCGGGCTGGTGTCGCCCCAGCAGGGCCGGCTGGAGGGCGCGGACGTCTATCCCACCTCCGGGGTGGAGTTCGAGCGGTTTTGGCGGATGGGCGGAGCGAGCCTGGAAGAGGCGCGCAAGTTCCGCTTCAGCGCCCGCGACGCGATTCCCAGCGAGGAGATCTACCGGATGCTGGCCAAGCGCCCGCAGACCTACTTCATCCACAGCGTCGGCACCGGCTACGCCTGGCTGGCCCTGCTCAGCGACCAGGTGCGCAGCGCCGACGGCCTCTACTGGTTCTCCGATTTCCAGGACCAGGTGAACTTCCAGCAGGTCGAGGTGGTGCGCGAGAACCTGCAGCGGCGCAAGCAGCGCCTGTACATGCACGCCTACATGCGCGGCAGTTCATTCGACCTGGTGAACAGCCAGCTGGTGCAGCCCACCGGCGGCGATGTGAAGCTGGAGGATTGAGGCGGCGTCAGGGGATGCGCCCCCAGTGCCGGGTCAGCGGCCAGTAGCAGAACAGCGCGGGACCGACCAGGTTGCGTTCCGGCACCGGACCCCAGGCCCGGGAATCGCTGCTGTTGTAGCTGTTGTCGCCCATGGCGAAGTACTTCTCTTCGCTCAGCTCGATGCGCTGGATGCTGCCGCCGACGACGCGCGGGTCGGAGTAGCCGCGGTAGCCTTCGACCGGCGCCTCGTAGGTGCCCTGCATAACCCGCTGGAAGCCGGGTTCCCCGGCTTCGCGGCCGTTGATCAGCAGCTTGGGCGCCTGCACCTCAAGCCGGTCGCCCGGCACGCCGGCCAAGCGCTTGATGTAGTGCTGCGAGCCGTGCTCCGCGGGCACGCGGATGCCGGAGATGTGCTTGGTGGTGAACACGAACACCTCGCCGCGCGTCGGCGTGCGGAAGTGGTAGGAGAACTTGTCGACCAGGACGTGGTCGCCGTTGCGGACAATGCCGCGCGCCAGCAGCTGGCCCTCCCGGACCGGCTCGCCGCCGCGCAGGTCGTAGATCATGCGCCGGTCGGGCGTGTCGCTGCTGACCTCCACGGGCTGGGAGTTCACGCGGGCGCTGAGCTGCAGCTCGTCGAGCAGCTGGCGTTTCGGCGCCATGATGCGGATCGTGTGCCCGTCGTCGAAGTGCAGCTTGCAGTAGGGCATGAAGATCAGGAACTTGTGCTCGGTCAGCGGCTCGCGGTCGCGCAGCCGGCCGGTGTGGTCGGAGACGACGTTGATGTGGCGCGTGCTGGTCAGGAAGGCGCCGAGCCGGCCGAGCAGGCCGGGGCGGGGATCCTCGGCGGTTGCGCGGGCGGTGATGCCGTTGAGCGTCGGCTGCATCGAGCCGGTCGGAATCTGGAAGGGCTGCGCGATGTAGGCGCGGATGCCGAGGGCGATGACGATGGCGACGAAGAACACCTCGACGTTCTCCGCGATCTCGCCGGGCATGGCGTCGGGCAGGGCCTTCTCGCAGACGCGGTTGATCTCCCCGTGCAGGCTTTCGATGGCCGCGCGGTCGCGCGCTTTCATGGCGGTCTCAAGCTGGCGGCGCAGGCCGCCGATCTCCTCCAGCTTGGCCGGCGGCAGGATGTCGCGCTTGTAGTCGATGAAGCGGGTGACGCCTTTGTGAAGCAGTTTGGCGTGCTTCAGGTAGCGGGGGGTGAGGAAGAACATGCGCCCGGACGGTCGGAAAGCTGCCGCCGGCGTCAAGTGCGAGCTGGCGGGGCGCGACGAATGCGCAGGCGGCGCTTTTCGCGCCCCGCAGCGCACTTTTCCCGAACATCGCCCTTGCCAAAGCGTAACGCTGTGGATTCTCCTAGCTTGGCAAAAGCACCCACACACCGGATGGCGGAACGATACCAGATCTACGATCAGCTCGGCGCAGGGGGCGTGGGCGCCGTCTTCCGCGCTTACGACAACGAGCTGAAGCGCTGGGTGGCCATCAAGCGGCTGATGAGCGCCGGCGAGACCGGCGGTGACGCGCAGGTCATGGCGGAGCTGCGGCGCGAGGCCGACGCCCTGGCCTCGCTGCGCAATCCGAACATCGTCACCATCTTCGACGTCGCCAGCGACGCCGGCGGCTTGTTCATCGTCATGGAGCTGCTCGAAGGCGAGGACCTGGCCGATGTCGTGGCGCGCGGCCCGCTGCACTACGACGACTTCAAGGAGCTGGCTTCGCAGACCCTCGAGGCCTTGCTGGCGGCGCACCAGCGCCACATCCTGCACCGCGACATCAAGCCGGAGAACATCAAGGTCGAGCGCCTGCCCGGCGGGCGCATGCAGTCGAAGATCATCGATTTCGGCCTGGCCCGCGCCGGCCTGGCCGCCCGCAAGCAGACCGAGGACCAGGCCGGCACGGTCATGGGCTCGATCTTCTACATGGCGCCGGAGCAGCTGACCCGGGCGCCGGTGGACGAGCGCACCGACCTGTATTCCCTGGGCTGCGTGTTTTACGAGGCGCTGTCCGGCCGCAAGGCCTTCGATGGCGAGTCGGTGGCGGCGGTCATCGACAAGCACATCGCCCACGACATGATCCCGCTCAGTCTGGTGGCGCCGCACGTGCCGCCCTGGCTGGGCGCCTGGGTGCTGCGCCTGATGGCCCTGAATCCCGACGACCGCCCCGCCAATGCCCAGCAGGCCATTGAGGAGTTCCGCGCCTGGGAAAAAATGTCCGCGGCCCCGGCGATGATGCCGTGGATGCCCGCCGGTCACGTGCCGCCGGGCGGCGCCTACACCCAGCCGCTGCAGCCCGGCTATCCGGTCGTGCCGGTGGAGCAGGAAGTCTACGCCCAGCCCGTGCTTGAGGTGGTGCCGGTGGCCGAACCGATCATCGAGATGGCCGCCCACACGACGCCGCTGACCCGGCCGGCCCCGGCGCCGTACCGGCCGCCGCAGCGCGCCGTGGCGTCCAGCCGGCTGCAGCCCGTCGAAGACGAACCCGCGCCCTCCAGAGCCAAGTGGCTGGTGCTGGCCGGGGTCGGCCTGCTGGCGCTGGGCGCCGGGGCTTGGTTCCTGTTCGGTCGCACGGACCGCGCCGGCGGCAAGGCGGCCGCGCCGGCCCCCTCCGGCCCGCCCAAGGTGCGCTTCCAGCTGCCCGAGGAGCGCATTTTCCCGCCGGGAGATGCGGACATCAGCCTGCACGTGGTCGCCGATGTCGGCACCCTGACCGCCAGCGGCGAGCCGGTGGGCGCCGGCCAGCCGGTGCTGGCTTGGCATGACCTGTCGCCGCTTGGCGAGGACAACTTCCTGCGCGCCTACAACGAGAACCGTGACTTCGCGCCCCGGCGCACGTTCTGGCCGCCGGCCGCGGCGGGCGCCCCCGGCGTCAAGGCCGGCCGCAGTGCGCTGGATTTCCGCCCCCAGGAGGGCCGGCCGGTGGCCTTGTCGATGAGCGACCCGGCCGGTGAAACCGGCGTGTTTCCGTTTGGCGAGGTTTCTCCGCGCGGAGAAAAAGGTCTGACGCTGGCGGTGGTGTTCCAGGCGGATGCCGGCCGGTTGCCCATGCGCCTGCTGACCTTGAGCGACGGCAAGACCGCCAGCCTGTCGCTGCGGATGGATGCGCAGCGGCGTCTGATCGCGGAATTCCGCAACGGCGGTGCGATCGGGTCGATCACCAGCCGCGACGTCGACCCGGCTCAGCCCTGCCAGGTGCTGCTGACGTGGCAGGCCGCCAGCGGCGCCACCGAACTGCGCGCCCGCGATGCCGCCGGACGCGTCTTCCAGGCCCCCGGCAAGGTGCGCGCGCCCGCCGCCGCACTGACCCGGCTGGACCTTGGCCAGGTCGTCGATGCCAAGAACGACAATGCGCCGCCGGCGAGCCAGTTTGCCGGCTACCTCGCGGAACTCCTGCTGTACTCGAGCCTGCTCAAGCCGGACCAGATCCAGCAGCTGGAATCGAAAGTCCTGCGCGATCACTATTTCCAGACTCCCGCCGCGGCGCCGCCCAAAAAGTGAGGCGGGCCGGGTGGGGTGGAAGTCGGGCGAAATGCAACCCGGCGACTCCGAACATTTGTGGGTGCGTTCGCGTCTGACTGAATGCCGCCATCCTGGGGCGGCAACAAACCATCAGACCCCATCCATCCATGAAATCACTCCTCAGTTCCCTCATCCTGTTGCCGGTCTCGCTGACTCTGGCCGACGTCGCCGTTTACCAGGGTTCGCAGGTCGTCAAGACCACTTCCTCGGCGGGCACGCAGACCCGCGTTGAGAAGTTCATCCAAGTCGTCGATCTGGACCTTTCGCAGATCGTCACCCTCAGCCTGTCGAGCGGCAAAGGCCCGCGCACCTTCTCCGTGTCGGCGCCGGCCGACATCGTGCAGACGGTGGTCGCCGATTCGCGCGGCGGTCGCAAGACCTCGACGGTCTTTGCCCAGGCCCTGACCAGCACCGACCCGGCCACCGGCGTGGTCCGGGTGTCGTCCTTCCTGCAGAAGGGTCGCGACGGGTTCGTGGTGATCAAGACGGGGGAGACCGTCAGCCTGCCGCGCAACCTGCAGGGCGAAGGTGCGGTGGTGAGCACCGAAAGCACCGCTCCGGGGACGCCTGTGCCGGCGGCGCTGGTTGACCTGAAGTCCGTTCTGGTGCTCCAGGATGCCGCCAGCCGCGCGAGCAACGACGCCGCCGAGACGCTGGCGGCTGCCGTGGACCGGGTGAAGGCCTCGCTGGTGGCCCAGGGCTACACCGAACTGGTGCCCTGACGCCCCGCGGCCATCCGGCAGCGACGTGGCGCCGGCCCGAAAGGGCCGGCGCTTTGGCGTCCGGGAACGGCTGCTGGCCGCGCCCGGAGTTTGTCAAAGCGGTTGCGGGGCCGGGCAATCGCGGCTTTCCTAAGACCGGCAAACCGTGATGCGTCCCGTTTTCTTCCGTCCATGAAACGCTCATTCCCCTCCTCTTGGTGCATCGCCGCCTCCCTGGCGATGCTGGTGCTTGCGAGCCCGTTGGCGGCTGCTCAGCCGGCGTCGGCCGTGCAGGAGTTCGACCCGCAGGCCTTTCCCGGCCAGGTCGTCGATGACGTGGTGGTGCCGGTGCCCAGCGAGGTGTTCAGCGTGCTCGACAAGCTTGGCGAGCCCAACTGGCGCCAGGAAATCCGCGAACTCGACCTGCCGCGGACGGCCGACCGCACCCGGCTGGCGCTCATGTTCGGCACGGTTGTCGCCGAAGGTTTTGTCGCCGTCCAGGCCGAGGATCAGGAGGCGGTGAAGGACATCGGCCGCGAGGTCATCGACCTCGCCACCGCGCTCGGCCTGATCAAGTCGGTGCGCCCGCACGCCCAAGCCATCCTGGATGCGGCCGACAAGCGCGACTGGGCCAGCATCCGCAAGGAGTTCGACCAGACCCAGAAGACGGTGCGCGATGCGATGGAGCAGATGAAGGACACCGACCTGTCGCAGTGCGTGAGCATGGGCGGCTGGCTGCGCGGCACCGCGTCCGTGACCTCGGTAGTCGGCAAGAATTTTTCCGCGGACCGCGCCGAGCTGCTGAACCAGCCGATGCTGGTGGAGCATTTCCTGGGCTCGATCACCAAGATGCCGGCGGGCACGAAGGGGCATCCGACGGTCAGCGACATCAACGACGGCCTGAAGACCATCCTGGACCGGATGGAAGGCGCGGTCGACGGCTTCAACAAGGATGCGGTCCGCCAGATCGGCAAAGTCTGCGAAAACCTGCTGCATGACATCCGGGCGGCGAAGTGAGCCTGGCCTGTGGAACCTCAACCCGGCACCGACATGCACCTTTCCCCACGCTTCCTTCCCCTGCTGGCCGCCGCGGCCTTCCTGGCGCTGACGCCCTTCTCGCACGCGACCATCGACGACGCGCACAGCTTCGCCATGGAAGCCGCCATGCCGTTCGTGAAGCAGGGCTTCATCGTCCGTGAGGACTACTGGAACGGCGAGGTCAAGAGCGGCCAAAAGCTCATGGTCCGCCACCAGATGTTCAAGGGCAACGAGTACGCCTTCTGGCTCGGCTCGGCCCAGGAGGGCGTGACCTTCGAACTCAAGGTGTTCGACGAAAAGGGCGCCGAGATCGCGCTCGACTTCAAGTCGGACGGCATGTTCGCCAGCGTCCGCGTCAATCCGCCGAAAACCGGCACCTACAGCGTCGTCTTCTCGCTCAGCGCCAAGAAGACGAAGAGCCTGTATTGGGCGCTGGCCTACGGCTACCGTTGAGTCCCGGCCCGCCTGCGGTGCACCGGGCTCCGGCTTGCCGACCGCCCAACCTTCCGCGTCCCTCCCCGCATGCCCGTCGAGACCCTGACTTACGAGACTCCGCAGTTCCTGCAGAAACTGATCGGTCACGATTACGCCAGCCTGCGCCAGCTCGAGTTGGCCTTCGCGATCCAGACCACCTCCCGCGAAGGCTGGGTGCGGCTGGAGGGCGACGCTGAAGGCATCGCTGCCGCCAAGACCGTGTTTGTGCAGCTGGAGCGCGTCCGCCGGCAGGGCGGCGAGGTCACGCCGGCCATGGTCCGGCTGGTCATCGAGAGCGTCCAGGCCGAGCATGGCGACGCGCCGGCGGAAGCCATCCTGACCCTGAAGCTGGCCGGTTCCGGCCGCAAACCGCCGGTGCTGGCCAAGACGCGGGGCCAGATCGCCTACGTGCAAGCCATGCGCGAGCATGAGGTGGTCTTTGGTGTCGGGCCGGCCGGCACCGGCAAGACCTACCTGGCCATGGCGCAGGGGCTGCACCTGTTGCGCGAGAAGGCCGTCCAGCGCCTGGTGCTGACCCGTCCCGCCGTCGAGGCCGGCGAGGCCCTGGGCTTTCTGCCCGGCGACCTGAAGGAGAAGATTTTCCCCTACCTGCGGCCCTTGTACGACGCCCTGTACGACATGCTCGACCCCGACGAGGCCGAGCGCCTGATCGAGCGCGGCGCCATCGAGATTGCGCCGCTCGCCTACATGCGCGGCCGCACCCTGAAGAACGCCTTCATCATCCTCGACGAGGCGCAGAACACGACCACCGAGCAGATGCTCATGTTCCTGACCCGGCTGGGCGAAGGCGCCCGTTGCGTGATCACCGGCGACCCCTCGCAGGTCGATTTGCGCCGGCATGTGCGTTCCGGCCTGCGTGAGGCGGTCGAGGTGCTGCAGGGGGTTGAGGGGGTGAAGTTCATCCAGTTTTTGGCCAAGGACATCGTCCGCCTGCCGGTGGTTCAGCGCATCATCGAAGCCTACGACCGCCACCGCCTGCAGCACTGAGCTGTTCAAAAGAGCAGGGGAAAGGTCAAAACGATCCTTGTCCGCCGGGTGCAACGTGCTAGGCTGATCCCCCACACCTCTCGCGAAATCCCCCATGTTCGAATCCATTCGTCGGGCCAAACTGCAGCGGGCGGGCCTTTCCTGCGGGAAAATCCGCCGGAAGCACCAGGAGGGGGATCTGGTCGATGAGCTGCGCACCCACCCGGCGGCCACCCTGGCCGTTTTTGCCGGGTTTTTCCTGGCGCTCGGCCTGCTGATGAAGCTGGGGGCGGCGGTGGTGCCGGGCACGGTTTCGCCCCAGCCGATCGCCTACAGCTGCATGGCCGCGATCGCCACCGCCCTGGTCGTGCACCTGCGCGTGGCCCTGACCGAGGCGGTGGAGGACAACGCCGAGCTGGTGCTGGTGCTGGGCACGCTGCTCCTGCACCTGCTGGCCAACGTGGCGATGCTCGACTACGGCTACGAGCAGGGCTGGACCGGTGCGCTGCTGGTGGTCGCCCTGCCGCACGCCTTTGCGCCGCTGGTGCTGTCCGTCATTCTGGGGCGCCGCATCGGCCTGTTCGGCGCGATCTACGCCACGCTGCTGGGGGCGATGGTCTGCGTCACCGTCAACCCGCTGACCTACCTCGCCAGCTCCTCGCTGATCGGTTTCCTGGTGGTGCTGTTCACCCGGCGGGTGCGCCGCCGCAACCGCCTGTTCATGGCCGGCCTGTACATCGGCGTGGTCGCCGCCCTGTTCTCGCTGCTCCTCTACGAAGTCTCGGGCACGGGGGGCGAGGCCCTGGCGCTGGGCCGGGTTCTGGGCGTGCCGCTCGCCGTCGGCATCGGCACCGGCCTCATCGTCGGCGGCCTGCTGCCGGTGATCGAAAGCATCTTCGGGGTGACCACCGAGGTTTCCTGGCTGGAGCTGGCGGACCTGAACCACCCGCTGATGAAGCGCCTCAGCATCGAGGCCCCTGGCACTTACCATCACAGTCTGGTCGTCGCCAACCTCTCCGAGGCCGCCGCCGAGTCCATCGGCGCCAACGCCGGCATGACCCGCGTCTGCGCCTACTTCCACGACATCGGCAAGCTGACCAAGCCGGAGTACTTCATCGAGAACATGGATCCGTCGGACAATCCGCACGACGATCTGACCGCGCGGATGAGCGCGCTCATCCTCATCGCCCACGTCAAGGACGGCGTCGACCTGGCCATCAAGCACAAGCTCAACGTCAGCATCATCGACGTCATCGAGCAGCACCACGGCACCTCGCTTGCCTGGTACTTCTACAAGCGCGCCCTCGACCAGAAGGCGGAAATGCTCCGCCTGGTCGAGCAGGGCAAGTCCAAGGAGGACGACGTGCCGCAGGTCAGCGAGGAGGTGTTCCGCTACCCCGGGCCGAAGCCGCAGTTCAAGGAGGCCGCCATCATCTCGCTGGCGGACGCCGTCGAGAGCGCCTCGCGCGCCCTGGAGAAGCCCAATGCCTCGCGCATCGAGACCCTGGTCGACGAGATCGTCCACAACCGGATGGTCGACGGCCAGCTCGACGAATGCGACCTCACCATTGCCGAACTGGCCAAGGTCAAGGCCTGCTTCGTCAAGACCCTGATCAGCATGCTGCACAGCCGGGTGAAGTACCAGAAGGCCACCGAGGCGCCGACCACCGTCAGCACCGCGTTGGGCGCCGAGGGCCCGCTGCCGGCGCATGCCGGCGCCGAGGCGGCCTACGCGGCCGGCGAGAAAAAGCGGCGGCCGGCGCGCAAACCCCCGGCTTCGGCCGCCTGATGGACACGCGGCTGGAAATCTACAACCGCCAGCGCCGGCACCGGCTGGACCTGCCCTGGCTGAAACGCGTGCTGCGCGACGCCCTGCCGCTCTGCCTGGCCGAGGCCAAGGGGACGGCGGCGCCGCTGCGGGAGCTGGAGGAGATCGAGTGCAGCGTCGTGTCCGACCGCGAGATCGCCCGCGTGCACGGCGAGTTTCTCGGGGATCCGACGCCGACGGACGTCATCACCTTCCATCACGGCGAGATCCTGGTCAGCGCCGACACCGCCGCCGAGCGCGGCCCCGAGCACGGCCTGGGGCTCAACGAGGAACTGGCGCTCTACCTGGTGCACGGCCTGATGCACCTCGCGGGCTGGGAGGACCATGACGAGGCCGAGGCCGCCGAAATGGCCCGGCGGCAGGAGGCCATCCACCGCCGGGTGATCGCCTGAGCCGCCGCGGGTTTCAGCGCGCCCGGCCCTGGCGTTCGCGGATGACCGGCGCCAGCCACTTGGCGGTTTCGTCGGCGATGACGAAGTAACCGGCCTGGTTCGGATGGCGGTCGCCTGTCCAGCCGGGCAGGTGGCCGAAGATGCCGTCGAGGCGGTTGTCGAGCACCACCACCTGCGGGTCCTTGCCGGGCTGGAGGTAGGGGGTGGCCAGGGCGCGCAGGTTCTCCGGGATCTTCGCCAGCGGGTAGCGCCGGTAGTTGAGCATGTCCGGCCCCTTGGCCAGCTCCGCCAGGTAGCGCGGCGCGATGTCGAAGAGCTTGAGCCCTTCCTGCTCCGCCACCTGGCGGATGACCGCATTGATGTCGGCGTGGGTGTTCTGCGCCGAGTAGGGAATGGCGGTCATGGCGATCAGCAGGGCCTGCGGGTGGTCGCGGCGCAGCCGGCCGAGCAGCTCCTGGAAATCTTTGGGGAAGTTGGTCTTGAAATCGGCGCGTCTGGCGATGTCGTTGATCCCGTAGCGGATGAAGATGTAGTCCGCCTTGGGCAGGGTGGCTACGGCCTTGTCGTAGCGGCCGCTGTCGAGCAGGCGGCGGATGAACTCGCCGCTGACCCCCTCGTTGCGGACGTCGCAGGGCGGCAGGTCGCCCTGCGCCGCGAGCAGAATGCGCAGGGTGTCCTCAAACTGCGGTTCGTCGGGCGTCAGCTTCTTCGGGATGCTGGCTTCGGTGGTGCTGTCGCCCAGCAGCAGGATTTGCAGGCGTTTCGGGCCCGCGGTGGCGGGGCTGAAGCGGAACGGCTCGCCGCCCAGGAACTGGTCGGAGGTGACCGTCGGGCAGAGGTGCTTTTCCACGTGCTCGATGAACAGTTCGGTGCCGCGCTGGTGGCTGACGAAGGGCCAGCGCTGCGGGTTGTACATCGCGTCGGTGAGGTCGCGCATGAGCACGACGTGCTTGCCGTTTTTGGCCATCTGGCGCAGCCCGAACGGGCGCCCGGCCACGCACATGTTCACGTGCACGCCCATGAGGATGACGTTGTCGATGCCGCGGGCCTCCAGCAGGTTCCAGATCTCCACGCCGGAGTCGCTGACGGCGTCCCGGTCAGGGTCGATGCGCAGGGTGTCGATCTGCCGGGTCCAGGGGGCCTTGGGATTCCGGCCTTTGGCCGCCAGTTCCCTGGCCCAGGCGGCATGTTCCGCCGGATCGTCGTCCTCGCCGCCGTCGCTTTGGTCGAGCGGGTACACCGCCCGCTCCTCGGCCGGGATCTGCTTGCACCACTCGCCGATCCGGTCGGGCAGGCGCGCGGCCGGCAGCGCCGACTGGGCGCGGGCCCGCGCCGGCGTGCCGGCGTAGGCCGCCATGCAGCCGCTGGGCGCGTGGATGATCAGCACGCCCTGGGCGCGGGCTTTTTCCAGCAGCGCGTTCATGCGTGGCGCCATCTCGGCTTCGCGCACCACGGCATTCCTGCAGTGGTGCAGGTCCCACATGTCGCAGACGATGATCGCCGTGTCCGAGGGCCGCCAGGCCTCCTTGACGAGTGCGGTTCTGCCGGCGGCGGAGCGGCTTTGCAGGGTCAGATTCAGCGGCGTCTCCGCAGCGAGAGCGGAGATGCCGCACAGCAGCAGGATGGCGAGGCGCATGCTCTACCAACGCCGGCCGAGCGCCGTTCCTGTGCGGGCCGGCGGAATTCAGGCCCGCCGGCCGTACGGTCCGGGCGGCTCAGGACGGGTCGAAGTTGAAAACCAGCCGGCGGTCGCGGTCGAAAACGGCCTGGTGATCGAAGTCCATGCCGTGGGTGATGTAGCCGGCATCCTCGTGGATGAGGCGGTCGTCGGCCCAGACACCGCGCAGCGACCAGTGGCTGTCGGAATAGTGGTGCAGGCGCACCTCGCGCCGCTCTCCCGGCGCCATCCGGCCGAGATCAAAGCGCCGGCCGGCGACCTGCACCTCCAGCTGGACGATGGCCTGGTCGGAGCGGTTCTCGACGCGCAGCCGGGCTTCGTCCTTGAGCGGCTGCCAGAGCCAGACGGCGATGACCGGCAGGGCGGCGATGAGCAGGAACGGCAGCAGGCGGGACCAGCGCGCGGGCATGGCTGCAACAACGCCGCGATCGGCCGCCTGTCATCCGGCTTTTTGCGCCTCGGCCGGCCCGCTCCGGGGGCGCTCGGACGGGTCGGGCCGGCGGAGACCGGCGGCCGCGCCCATTTCCCCTTGCACCCCCCCGGCTCCCGCGCCATTTCAGACGAACCGTCCCGCCCGCCTTGGCCGATCCAGAGAATCAACGCACGCTTGTTGCCATCCCCGCCCGCTGGGGATCCACCCGCTTCCCGGGCAAGCCGCTCCACCGCATCGCCGGCAAGCCGCTGGTGCAGCATGTCTGGGAGCGCTGCCAGGCCTGCCGGGAGGTCGATGACATCGTCATCGCCACCGACGACGAGCGCATCGCCGAGGCGGCGGCCGGTTTCGGCGCGAAAGCCGTGCTGACCTCGCCCGACCATCCCAGCGGCACGGATCGCATCGCCGAAGCCGCCCTCGCCTTCGGCGACCACGGCACGATCATCAACGTCCAGGGGGATGAGCCGCTGATTTCACCCGCGCTGATCGACCAGTTGGCCGCCGTGCTGCGGCGCGAGCCGGAGGTGCGCATGATCACCGCCGCGGCGCCGATCCTGGATGCGGCGCAGGTGACCGACCCGAACATCGTCAAGGTCGTGTTCGACGTGCACGGCGACTCCCTGTACTTCTCCAGGTCGCCGCTGCCCTACGTTCGCAACACTGGGACCGGCGCGCGCCACTTCCGCCACCTCGGCCTCTACGGCTTCCAGCGCCGCTTCCTGTTCCAGTTCGTCGCCTGGCCGCCTTCGCTGCTGGAGCAGACCGAGTCGCTCGAACAGCTGCGCGCTCTGGAAAACGGCGTGCGCCTGCGCGTCGTGCTCACCGACGAACTTTCGCCCGGGGTGGACACGCCCGAGCAGGCCGCCGCCCTCGAGCGCCATCTCCAAGCCCCTTCCTCC
>CAYYJK010000082.1:0-13164 GCA_964472185.1 uncultured Prosthecobacter sp. | reverse complement strand
GCGGGTGTTGGAGTCTTGCATGGAGGGTAAGGCGGAGGGCAAAGGGCTGGAAGGGAGGCGTCAGGCGGCCTGCGGCAGGGGGAAGAGCGGCGCAGGCGCGGCGGACAGGCAGCCCGTGGCGGAGGGGATGGTCGTGGCCGCGCGCATCGGAAGTCGGAATCGGCTCAGACGTCGAGGTTGCGGACGTTGAGGGCGTTCTCCTCGATGAAGTGCTTGCGGGGCTCGACCACGTCGCCCATCAGGATGGTGAACATGCGCTCGGCCTCCTGGGAGTTGGATTCGTCGAGCTTGACCTGAAGCAGGGTGCGCCGGGTCGGATCCATCGTGGTCTCGAAGAGCTGCTTGGCGTTCATTTCACCGAGACCCTTGAAGCGCTTGATCTCCATGCCGCGTTTGCCGATCTCCATGACCTTGTCGAGGATACCGGGGATGCTGAAGACGGGGTGGACCCTGGCGTGGTCGCCCTCGCCTTCGACGACCTCGAAGAGCGGCTTGTCCTGGCTGCTGAAATGATCCACGTGCAGGCCCAGCTCGTCGAGCTGCTGGAAGCGGCGCTTCATGCCGTGGGCCTCATGGATCTCGATCAGGCGGGCCCGGCGGTGCGCCTTCGGCGCCGCGCCGCCGTTCGCCTCCTCCGCCTCGGGTTTGCCGAACAGGTGCAGGTCGTGGTTGTCGCGGGCGAACGCCGCCAGCTGCTCGTTGCCGAGGAAGTACCGAATGGCGACCTCGTTGCCCTCGCGGATGGTCACGAGGTAGTGCGGCAGGGTGCCGGAGGCTTCGTCGCGGGCCTGCAGGTAGGCCTCGAAGTCGCCGCCGTGGCGGCGGATGATGTCGGCAAACTTGGCGACGGGGACCAGCAGCTCCAGGATGGACTTGAGCTTGTCGTCCGAGACCATGCTGCCGTCGGCGGTGTTGCGCAGGCTGATCTCGCCGGAGCCCATCTCCAGGAGCATCGCCTCCATCTCCGTGTCGTCCTGCACGTACTCCTCGCGCTTTTTGCGCGTGACCTGGTACAGCGGCGGCTGGGCCACGTAGATGTGGCCGCGCTTCACCAGCTCGGGCATCTGCCGGTAGAAGAAGGTGAGCAGCAGGGTGCGGATGTGCGAGCCGTCGACGTCGGCATCGGTCATGATGACGATCTTGTGGTAGCGCAGCTTGTCGATGTTGAAGGAGCCCTCCACCTCCGAGTCGCCGCCGATGCCGGTGCCGATGGCGGTGATCATGGTCTGCACCTCCTTGTTCTGCAGCACCTTCTCCAGGCGGGCCTTCTCGGTGTTGATGAGCTTGCCGCGCAGCGGCAGGATGGCCTGGTTGTGGCGGTTGCGGCCCATCTTGGCGGAGCCGCCGGCGGAGTCACCCTCGACAATGAACAGCTCGGTCTTCGCCGGGTCGCGCTCGGAGCAGTCGGCCAGCTTGCCGGGCAGGCCGCCGCTGCTCATGGCGTCCTTGCGGATGGCCTCGCGGGCCTTGCGGGCGGCCTCGCGGGACTTGGCGGCGATGATGATGTTGTTGATCACCGTCACGGCGATGTCCGGCGTCTCGTCGAAGAAGCGCATGAGCCCCTCGTAGACGATGGAGTTCACCACGCCCTCGACCTCGCCGTTGACGAGCTTGACCTTGGTCTGCGAGTTGAAGCGCGGGTTGGGCAGCTTGACGCTCAGCACGCAGATCAGGCCCTCGCGGCAGTCGTCGCTCTCGATCTCGGGGAGCTTGTCCTTGAAGCTCTTCGGGTTGTTGCCGATGTAGGCCTTCACCGCCTTGGTGAGGGCGGCCTTCAGGCCGCTGTAGTGGGTGCCGCCGTCGGGGTTGGGGATGGCGTTGGCGAAGCACAGCGTCTGCTCGCTCAGGCCCTTGTTCCACTGCAGCACGCAGTCGACGAGGATGAACTTGTTCTTGTCGTCCACCTTCACCTCGCGGCGGCCGGCGAGCGCGATGGGCTCCGGATGGATCTTGTCCTTGTCGGCGCCGAGCTCGCGGACGAACTGCTTCACGCCCTCCTGGTAGAACAGCACCTCCTGCCGCGGCGCCTCGCCGCGCTCGTCCACGAGCGTGATGCGGATGCCGGGGTTGAGGAAGGCCAGCTCGCGCAGGCGGGTGAGCAGGCGCTCGAACACGAAGGTCGTGGTGATCGTGAAGATCGTGGCGTCCGGATAGAAGCTGATCTTCGTGCCGGTGCGCTGCGGATCGTCCAGGTCGCCGAGCACGGTGAGCGGCTCGGTCGTGATGCCGCGCTCGAAGCCGATGGCGTGCACCTTGCCGTCGCGGTAGACCTCGCACTTGAACCAGTCGGAGAGGGCGTTGACGCACTTGGCGCCGACGCCGTGCAGGCCGCCGGAGAACTCGTACGCGCCGTCGCCGAACTTGCCGCCGGCGTGGAGGTTGGTGAGCACCAGCTCGACGGTGGGCATGCCCTTGGGGTGCATCTCCACCGGGATGCCGCGGCCGTCGTCCTCGACGCTCAGGGAGCCGTCGGAATGGATGCTGATCCAGACGTTCTTGCAGTAGCCGGCGAGGTGCTCGTCGATCGAGTTGTCCACCACCTCGAACACGCAGTGGTGCAGGCCGCGCTCGTCCGGATCGCCGATGTACATGCCGGGGCGGAGACGGACGGCTTTCAGCCCTTCCAGGTGCTGGATTTGTTCGGCACCGTAGGCCTGGTCGGCGGCGACGGCGGTGAGATTGGCGCCGATGGAATCGAGATTTTCGTCTGACATAAAAGGGATCGCGTTGCCATCGCCTGGATCCGTCCAAAAAACCGCTTCGGAACCGTGCTCGATGGGGTGTCCGGAAGGGTAGCAAGGCCACCCCTCCTGCAAAGGCTTTTGCGCCGAAAAGCCGGCTTTTTTTCGTGCAAGCGCCGGCCTTTCCGCCAGCATGAACCATGCCCCCGGAACCCGCGCCCCAACCCTTCGATTTCATCGTCCTCGGCGGCGGCAGCGCCGGCTACGCCGCGGCCCGCACGGCCCACGCCCTGGGCCTGTCCGTGGCGGTGGTGGACGGCGCCCCGGAACTGGGCGGCCTGTGCATCCTGCGCGGCTGCATGCCCAGCAAAACCCTGATCGAATCGGCCGACCGCAACCTGACCCTGCGCCGGGCCGCCGAGTTCGGCCTGACCGCCACCCCCGGCCCCGCCGACATCCGCGCCATCCGCGACCGCAAACGCGCGCTGATCGCCGACTTTGCCGGCTACCGCCAGGGCCAGCTCGAGGACGGCCGTTTCACCCTGCTGCGCGGCCGCGGCCGCTTCACCGGCCCCCGCCAGCTGGAGGTGCGGCCGATCGACGGCGCGCCGGCCTTCACGATCGAAGGCCGCAGCTTCTGCCTGGCCACGGGCTCGGTGGCGCAGCTGCCCGCCGTGCCCGGCTTGGCCGAAACCGGCTGCTGGACCAGCGACGACGTGCTCGACGCCGCCAGCCTGCCCGCAGCGTTTGCCGTGCTCGGCGGCGGCGCCATCGCCCTGGAAATGGCGCATTACCTGGAGGGGGTCGGCCGCCGGGTGACCCTGATCCAGCGCGGCCCGCAGTTCCTCAGCGGCCTGGATCCGGAATGCAGCGCGGTGCTCGAGCAGGCCTGCCGCCAGCGCGGCATCGCCTGCCACCTGGGCACGCAGCTGCAGTCCGTGGAGCGCACGGCGGACGGCCGCAAACGCGTCGCCTTCCTGCACGCCGGCGAAGCGCGCGAGGCGGTGGTGGACGAAATCCTGGTCGCCCTCGGCCGCCAACCGGCTTCGGCCGGCCTCGGCCTCGACGACGCCGGCGTCGCCCTCGACGGCGCCAAGGTGGCGGTCACGCCGATGATGCAGACGAGCCAGCCGCACATCTTCGCCGCCGGCGACCTGTGCAGCCCGCTGGACGTGGTGCACATCGCCATCCAGCAGGGCGAAATCGCCGCCCGCAACGCCGCGCGCCTGCTGCGCGGCGAGGCGGTCGAAGAGGCCATGGACTACCGGCTGCGCCTGTTCGGCGTGTTTTCCCACCCCCAGGTGGCGGCGGTCGGCGCCAGCAGCGCGGAGCTGGAGGCGCAGGGCGTGCCCCACGTCAGCGCCAGCTACCCGTTCAACGACCACGGCAAGTCGATGTGCATGGGCGAAACCGAGGGTTTTGTGAAGATGCTCGCCCACCGGCAAACGGGCGAGATCCTCGGCGCGACGGTGGTCGGCCCGCAGGCGACCGAACTGATCCACGAAGTCGTCGTCGCCATGCAGTACCGGGGCACGGTGCAGCAGTTCCTGGCCATCCCGCACTACCACCCGACCCTGAGCGAAATCTGGACCTACCCGGCCGAAGAGTGCGCGGAGCAAATCGGCGCCTGAAGCCCGGCGCCGCTCAGCGGCCGAGCTGGCGCGCCCATTCGATGGCGCGCAGCATGCCGGTGGCCTTGTTCACCGTCTCGCGATACTCGTAGGCCGGATCGGAATCGGCCACCACGCCGGCGCCCGCCTGCACGTAGGCCTTGCCGTCCTTGAGCACGCAGGTGCGCAGGGCGATGCAGCTGTCAAGGTTGCCGTCGAAGCCGAAGTAGCCGACCGCGCCGGCGTAGGCGCAGCGCTTGCTCTTCTCCAGCTCGTTGATGATCTCCATCGCACGCACCTTCGGACTGCCGCTGACCGTGCCCGCCGGGAAGGTGGCGCGCATGACGTCGTAGGCGTCCTTGTCGGCGCGCAGGCGGCCGTCGACGTTGCTGACGATGTGCATGACGTGGCTGTAGCGCTCGATGATCATCAGGTCGCTGACGCGCACCGTGCCGAACTCCGAGACGCGGCCGACGTCGTTGCGCGCGAGGTCGACGAGCATGATGTGCTCGGCGCGCTCCTTGGGGTCGTTGAGCAGCTCGTCGGCCAGGGCGTCGTCCTCGGCCTTGGTCTTGCCCCTCCAGCGCGTGCCGGCGATGGGCCGGATGTCGATGCGGCCGTCGAGGCACTTGACGTGCACCTCCGGCGAGCTGCCGACCAGCGAGAAGCCCTGCGGAAACTGCAGGATGAACATGTAGGGCGACGGATTGACGTGGCGCAGCGCCCGGTAGAGGTCCAGCGGGCTGCCGGTGTAGTCGGTCTCGAACCGCTGCGAGGGCACGCCCTGGAAGATGTCGCCCGCGCCGATGTACTCCTTCATCTTCACCACCATCGCCTCGTATTCCGCGCGGGTGGTGTTGCTCTGCGGCGCCGGCAGCTGCTCGCTGCTGACCGGGGCGATGGCCTGCAAGGGCCGCACCGCCAGCGGCTGGGACAGCTTGTCCATGAGGCCGGCGATCTGCGCCTGCGCCCAGGCGTAGGCCGCCTCCAGATCCGCATGCTCGTCGGTGTGGACGTTGGCCACCAGCGACATGCGGCGGGTGCGGTGGTCAAAGATCACCACCGTGTCGGTGACCAGGTACACCATGTCCGGCAGGCCCAGCTCGTCCTTCGGCGGCGGCGGCAGGCTGGGCTCGAAAAACCGCACCATGTCGTAGGCCAGGTAGCCCACGGCGCCGCCGTGGAAGACCGGGATCGACGACACCTCGACCGGCTTGTAGGGCTGCATCAGCGCCTTCAGCTCCGCGAGCGGGTCGCTGGCGCAGGTGTAGCGGCGGATCTGGCCGCGCTCCTCGACCTCGATCTCGCGGCCGCGGGCGGTGAAGATCAGCCGCGGCGCGCTGCCGAGCAGCGAGTACCGGCCCGAGTGCTGGGTCAGCTCCGCCGACTCAAGCAGGAAACCGCAGCGGCCATCGTGGATCTTCTGGAAGGCCGACAGCGGCGTCTCGTAGTCCGCCGTCAGCTCGGCCACCACCGGCACAAGGTTGCCCGTCCGGGCCAGGGTGCGGAAGGTGTCGAAATCGGGCTGCAGATGCGGGGCGGACATGGCGGAAAGCGCGCATGATGGACCGGAAAGCCAGCCCGGGCAAGGCGCGCCTTCACTTCGCCGGAGCCTCGATGCCGAACAGCGGCAGCGACTTTTTCACGGATTGGGTGACGCCCCAGGCCAGGGGCAGGATGACCAGGAGCCAGATGAGGACCGCTTTCATGGAGAGGGATCAGACGCCGGTGCGGACGTGGTGCTTCGGATCGACCGGGCGCACCAGCAGGTTGGCCGCGAGGCCCAGCATGAGCAGGCCGCACATCAGGTAGAAGGTGTTGTTGTAGGCCTCGGCCTTCGGCACGCCGGCGGCGACCCGGCGGTCGTACAGGCCGTTGATGAGCAGCGGCCCGATGACCGCGGCCATGCTCCAGGCGGTGATCAGGCGGCCGTGGATGGCGCCGACCTGGTAGGTGCCGAACAGGTCCTTGAGGTAGGCGGGGATGGTGGCGAAACCGCCGCCGTACATGCTGATGATCACGGCGGTGCAGATGACGAACAGGGTGCGGTTCTGCGTCTGCTGGGTCCACGGCAGCAGGGCGTAGAGCGCGGCGCCGAGCAGGAAGTAGATGCTGTAGACCGCCCTGCGGCCGGTGTAGTCGGAGGCGGACGACCAGAGGAAGCGGCCGCCCATGTTGAACAGGCTGAGCAGGCCGGTGAAGCCGGCACCGATGGCGACGCTGACGCCGAACATGTCCTGGCACATGTCGGCGGCGCGGCCGAGAATGCCGATGCCGGCGCTGACGTTCATGCACAGGACGATCCAGAGCAGCCAGAACTGCGGCGTCTTCCAGGCGGTGTCGACGGCGACGCTGGCATTGGTGATCATGCCGTTGGCCGCGGCCGCCTTCGGCACGTAGCCGGCGGGCTGCCAGCCGGCCGCCGGCACGCGCACCAGGCCGGCGCCGAACAGCATCAGGCCGGCGTACAGCGCGGCCATGACCAGCAGCGTCTGCATGGCGCCCTCGCCGGCGCCGCCCGCAAGGGCGTTGAGCGCCGCCTTGGCCGGCGCGAGCCAAGGCGCCGCCGGCGCGGCGTCCTTGAAAAAGGTCATCAGCTCCTGCGCCAGCGGCGAGCCGACCAGGGCGCCGCCGCCGAAGCCCATGATCGCCATGCCGGTGGCCATGCCGGGCCGGTCGGGAAACCACTTCACCAGGGTCGACACCGGGGCGATGTAGCCCAGGCCGAGGCCGATGCCGCCGACGAAGCCGTAGCCGAACAGGATCAGCCCGAGCAGCTTCAGCTTCACCCCGAGCGCCGCCAGCAGCAGGCCGCCGCAGAAGCACAGGCAGGCGGCGACCATCGTCTTGCGCGGGCCGGAGCGCTCGACCCACTTGCCGAACACCGCCGCCGAGATGCCCAGCATCATCAGGGCGATCTGGTAGGCCCAGTTGACGCTGGACACCGAGGCGCCCAGCGCCTGGGCCAGCGGCTTGTTGAAGACGCTGAAGCCGTAGACCTGGCCGATGCACAGGTGCACCGCGATCGCGGCCGGCGGCACCAGCCAGCGCGAAAAACCGGGACCGGCGAGGGTGGCGTCGCGGGAGAGGAAGGACATCGCCGCTGGTTGTAGCGGGCGGCCGCCCCGGCCGGCAAGCGCTTTGTCGCCCGGGCGGAATATGCCATCACGGCAGCAGGCTCGAGCGCATCCGCTCGGCCGCGAGGATGGTCCGGAAGCGGGCCTCGTCGCTCTCGCGGCTGCCGCTGACCAGGCAGTAGCGGTAGTCGCGCCAGTGCTGGAGCTCGGCCTCGGCGTTGCGCAGGCGCAGCTCGAGCACCTCCTCGCTTTCGGTGCCGCGGCTGCTCAGGCGCTGGCGCAGCTCCTCCAGGCTGGGCGGCATCACGAAGATGTCGGTCAGGCAGCGGGTGACCAGCTCGTCCTCGCAGCCGCGCACCTGCGCCGCCCCCTGGACGTCGATGTCCATGAACACGTCGACCCCGCGCCGCAGGTTGTCGTAGACGGAGCTCTTCAGGGTGCCGTACCAGCGGTTGTGCACGCGGGCGTATTCGAACAGCTCGCCGCGGTCGACGCGCGCCAGGAAGTCGGCCTCGTCGAGGAAGAAGTAGTCCCTGCCGTCGACCTCGCCGGGCCGCGGCGGCCGGGTGGTGCAGGACACGGAAAACACCGCCGTTTCGCCGTCGCAGACCTTGCGGCAGAGCGTGGTCTTGCCGGTTCCGGAGGGGCCGGAAACCACGAACAGCGAACCGAGGCGCGGGAGATGGGAGTGCATTCGCAGCGTTTTAGCCAGCGCCGCGGGCCCGCGCAACCGAAAGCCTAGGCCTCGTCGTCTTCGGCGGCCTCGCGCTCGGCCTCGGCGGCCGCTTCGGGCTCGAGACGGCGGAAATGCAGCAGCTGCACCCGGCGGGCATCGGCCTTGGTGGTGGTGACCTCGTAGCCCTCGATCACCACCTGCTCGCCGACCTTGGGCAGGCGGCCGAGCAGATGCGTGACGTAGCCGCCGATGGTGGTGACCTCCTCGCTCTCGATCTCCAGGCCGGCCTTGTCCACCAGCTCGTAGAGGTTGAGCGTGCCCTCGACGATGAACTCGTCGGCATTCACCCGCCGGAACTCGCTGCTCTCCTGGTCGAACTCGTCCTGGATGTCGCCGACGATCTCCTCCAGCACGTTGTCGAGGGTGACCACGCCGACGGTGCCGCCGTACTCGTCCACCGCCAGGGCGATGTGCACGTGGCGGTCGAGGAAGAAGCGCAGCAGCTTGTCGATCGGCATCATCTCCGGCACCATCGGCAGCTCGCGCTTGATCTTGCGCAGATCCGGCGCCGGCTGGCCCACCAGGCCGAGCATGTCCTTGATGTGGATCAGCCCCAGGCTGTGATCCAGGTGACCCTCGACCAGCGGATAACGGGTGTGCTTGTGCTCGACCGCGACCTTGAGGTTGGCCTCGAAGGAGTCGCCGGCGTCGAGCGACACCACCTGGTTGCGCGGGGTCATCACGTCGCGCACGCAGCGGTCGTTGAGCGCCAGGGCGTTGAGCAGAATGTCCTTCTCGGTTTCGGTCACCTCCTTGGACTTCTGGCTCTCCGCGACGATGTGGCGGAGCTCCTCTTCCGAGTGCGCCAGCTCGCTTTCCGAGGCCGGCTCGAGGCGGAACAGGACCTTGAGCAGCCAGTTGGCGGTGCCGTTGAGGATCCAGATCGCCGGCTTGAACAGCACGTAGAAAAAGTGCAGCGGCCCGCTGATGATCAGCGTCGTGGCCAGCGACTTGCGGATGGCCAGCGATTTCGGCGTCAGCTCGCCCAGCACCACGTGCAGGAAGGTGACCACGCCGAAGCCGATGCCGATCGAAACCGACGAGATGACCGTGTCGCTGGTGACGCCCAGCTTCCACATGAGCGGCTGGATGACGCGCGCCACATAGGGTTCGCCGATCATGCCCAGGGCGATGCTGGCCAGGGTGATGCCGAGCTGGGTGGCCGAGAGGTAGCCGTCGAGGTTCTTGAGCGCCCGGCGGGCGATCTTGGCGCCGGCGTGGCCCTCGTCGACCAGGGCGTCGAGCTGGGTGCTGCGCACCTTGACAATGGCGAATTCGGCGGCGACGAAGAAGGCGTTGAGCAGGACGAAGAACAGCACCAGCGAGGCCGACCAGACGATCTCCCCGGGCGTGAGGTTCCACTCGTGCAGCACCTCGTGCGACCCGCCGGTCATGGCGAGCGTCAGGGGATGGGAAAACAGGGCGTTCATGGGGCGGCGCAGGCGGACCGGCGGCGGTCAGAGCCGCTCGTAGGAACCATCGCAGCGCTTTTCCAGGATGGTGAAACCCGCCTTCTTGGCGTCCGAAACCGACAGCGGTTTGGTGATCTTCGGCGAATTGAAGCCGCTCACCTGCTTTTTCACGGGTTTCCGGCAGAGCGGGCAGTGCGTCAGCGGGGCGCGATCCATGGGCCGCCTCAGGTCGAAGCCGCGCCGGCACGAAGGGCATCCCTGCTCGGGATTCTCCGCAATGTAGGAATACGTGGGCATGACAAGAGAATCACACCTCCCCGGACGCGGGTCCAGGGAGACTTTCCCGGGACCCCAGAGCTGGCGTTACCAGCTCGACTTGGTGACCCCGGGAATCAGGCCGGCGCTGGCCATTTCACGGAAGGTCAGACGGGACATCTGGAAGCGGCGCAGGTAGGCGCGACGGCGGCCGGACACGCGGCAGCGGTTGGTCAGGCGGGTCGGGCTGGCGTCACGCGGCAGCAGCGACAGGCCCACGAAATCGCCTTTCGCCTTCAGCTCCGCGCGGAGCTTCGCGTATTTGTCAACGGTCTTCTGTTTGCGCTTCTCGCGCTCAAGCCAAGCTGTTTTTGCCATAGGGGCGGCGAATCTGCCTCAAGCCGCGGCGCACGCAAGGAGAAATTTCATTTGTCAGGCGCCCGCTTCCTGCCTATTTCCAAGCATGGTTTCCGGAATGTTCATCGCCGCCTTTTTCCTGCTGATTGGTGTGATCGTCTTCACCGTCCTGCAGAAGGCCTAATCCTCCCCGTCCGCCCGGGAGATGCCCGCATACAGTTCGGGAAAACGCCGCTCGAGCGCCTTTGGCGTGACATAGCCGATCAGCTGCGCCTCGCCCCAGTCCGCCAGCCCCCAGTAGCGGTGCGGCAGGGCCATGATCACCGCCGTGCAGGTGGGCATGCGCGGAATGTGCGCCCGCGCCAGGATGCGCTTGGCAAAGTCGTGCATGCCCGGGTTGTGCCCGAACGCCATGACGTGGTCCCAGCCCTCGTCGAACTGGCGCACCGCCTTCAGCAGGGTCGGCGCCTCGGCCAGGTAGAGGCTGGAGTCGGGCAGCAGGGCCTCGATCGGCAAACGCAGGGTTTCCTGCATGATGCGGGCGGTGCCCAGCGCCCGGGCGGCCGTGCTGGTCACCAGCCGGTCCGGCATGGGCAGCAGCGGCGCCGTCTCGGCGCCGCCGAAGTAGGCGCGATGCAAAAAGGCGGCGACCGCCGGCGCGGCCCGCCGCCCGCGCTCGTTCAGCGGCCGGTCATGGTCCGCCAGCCCGGGCTGGGCCCAGCTCGACTTGGCGTGGCGGACGAGGGTCAGGTACTTCATCGGGGGTGCAAACGCCCCTCCTCGCATGCCGCCCGGCCGGTGTCAATTCACAGCCGCCCGCGCGCGCCGACCGCGCCGGTCAGGCGGCCTTCGGCAGCCCGTACGGCAGGTCTTCCGGCAGCTCGACAAACTCGCGGATGCGGTTCCAGAGCGGCGTGTAATCCTTGTCGAGATCCCCGGACAGGCAGTCGGTGAGCTCGGCGCCGGCTTCCGGGTAGCGCATGACCACGTCCTTGAACGAAAAGTTGGGGTCGTAGAAGGCATAGACCAGCTTGCGCATGCTTTCGACCCCCTGCCGGAGCATCCGGCCGTAGTCGGCAAAGCGCTCCGGCGACAGGTCGTTCGCCTGCAGCGCCGCGTGCACGGCATCGCCGGCCAGCACGCCGCTCTTCAGGGCCAGCATGACGCCGCTGCTGAACACCGGATCCAGGAAGGCGAAGGCGTCGCCGACCAGCAGCAGCCCGGGCGAGGCCCCGTACTTGGAGTGGCGGGAGTACTCGCTGGTCAGCCAGTACTCGCCCGTGCAGGTGCCGCTGGCCAGGTGCTCCTGAATCCAGCGGTTCTCGCCGATCTCGCGCTGGAACATGGTTTCCGGATCGCGCACCCCGCCGCGGGTGAGGTACTTGCCCTCGGCGACGAGGCCGACGCTGACCATGTCGTTGTGCTGGGGAATGTGCCAGAACCAGCCCTTTTCGGGCACGAAGGCGATGGTGGTGGCGCCCTCGTCGATGTCCGGCTCGCGCTTGGAGCCCTTGTAGTAGGTCCAGACCGCCACCTTGTTGAGGTAGGGATCGCCGATGCGCCAGCCTTCCCGGTTCGAGGCGAAGGCCTCCTTGCCCGAGGCGTCGATCACCAGCCGCGCGAACAGGCTCTCGGCGCGCCCGTCCTTGCCGCAGACCTCGACGCCGATGACGCGGCCGCTGTCGTCCTTGAGCAGGCGGGTGACGGCGGTTTCCTCGCGCACCTCCGCGCCGCGGTCGCGGGCGTTGTTGAGCAGCATCTCGTCGAACTCCGAGCGCAGCACCTGCCAGGTCTGGGCGATGGTCTCCTTGTCGTAGCGGGTGTGGAAGTAGAAGGGCTGCGAGCGCCGGCCGTCCGGCTGCACGAAGCTGACGCTGTACTTCTTCATGAAGTGGCTCTTCTTCATCCGCGGGATCATGCCCAGGCGCTCCAGCGGGCCGAAGGTGAACGGAATCAGCGACTCGCCGACGTGGTAGCGCGGGAACTTCTCGCGCTCCAGCACCAGCACCCGGTGGCCGTACTCGGCCAGAATGGTCGCCGTGCTCGAGCCGGCGGGGCCGCCGCCGATGATCAGGATGTCGTAGTTCGGGGTCATGGAAGGGAGGGCATCATTCTATACGGGCCGGCGCTCGGGGGTCGCGATTCTATTCCAGCATGGCTTTGATAACCAACCGCGATAAGACAGCCCGGCAAGGACTGAAACCTTGCCCTCACCCGCGGCCCCGGTCAGAGTGCCGGCACCATGAGACTGCTTCTGCCCTGCCTGCTGCTGGCCGCCGGCCTGACCGCCGCCGAACCGGAGTTCCCGCTCACCGCCGACTCCCAACCGCAGCCCGGGGTCGCCCAGGGCACGCTGGTCAAGGGCCGCCACACCGCCAAGCCCGGCAGCGTCTTCCCCGGCACCGAGCGGGACTACCAGCTCTACCTGCCCGCCGGCTTCGACAAAACCCAGCCCGCCGCCTTCATGGTCTTCCAGGACGGCCTCATCTACCAGGCGCCGACCGTGTTCGACAACCTGATCGCCCAAAAGGCCATCCCGCCGCTGGTCGGGGTGTTCATCAAACCCGGCGTCGTGCCGGCCGCCAACGCCAGCGCCCTGCCGCGCTTCAACCGCAGCTACGAGTACGACAGCGTCACCGACACCTACAGCCGTTTCCTGATCGACGAGTTTTTGCCCGCGCTCGAAGCCGAGCACGGCCTGCGCTTCAGCCCCGATCCCAACCGCGCCGCCATCGCCGGCAACAGCAGCGGCGGCATCTGCGCCTTCATGGTCGCCTGGCACCGGCCCGACCGCTTCCGCCGGGTGTTCACCGGCGTCGGCACCTACGTCGGCATCCGCGGCGCCGACCGCCTGCCGGTGCTGCTGCGCAAGCTCGAGCCGAAACCGCTGCGCGTGTTCCTGCAGAGCGGCACCGGCGACAACAACCTGTACTGCGGCGACTGGTGGATGGCCAACCTGACGATGGAGCGCAGCCTGGCCTGGGCCGGCTACGAGGTGAACCACGCCTGGGGCGAAGGCGGCCACAACGCCAAGCA
>CAYYJK010000081.1:0-13221 GCA_964472185.1 uncultured Prosthecobacter sp. | reverse complement strand
GGTTGGGGGCGCCCAACAAAGCGGACGCCACGGCTTTTGCACCCGAAAAAGTCTTTATGCGGGCCTGCAAGCCGGACAGCAGGGCTCCAACACCGCCCGGAGCCGCCTGCGGCAACATCCATAGGGAAAATCACCCGCAGCAGGACCTCAAAACCGGGTGTTCCCTGCCCCGGGTTGCAGATACAAAAAACCCGGCCGGAATGTCGCATTCCGGCCGGGTTGAAAGGAACTCGAAAGGAAGTTACTGAGCCGCGGCGTCTTCCGCCTTCTTGGTTTTCTTCGCCTTGGCCCAGCGCTTCTTCTGGGCGGCGGCAATCTTCTGCCGCGCTTCGTCAGACATCTGGCGCTTCGGCCGGTCCGCCTTCGCCGGGCGGCCGCGCCGGGCGGCACCGACCTTGAAACCGGAGCCAGCCAAGATGGCGGCCAGCTCGGCTTCCAGTTTTTCAATCTGCTCGGTGATGGCGATCGCGCGCTTGAGTTGCTCGGTGGAAGGAATGTTCTTTTTCACGGTGACAGTTCTTATTCGGAAACTACGCCGAGTGCAATTCAATAGTTAGAAAAATACTTCGGTCCGAGCAAGCGGGCAAACTTCACGAAGTTATCATTGTTAACGGAAATGGAAAATCCTGCCGGCGGGACGGCAAGCTTCAACGCCGCCGCCGGAATCCCCGCGCCCGACCAAGCCGGACGTGCTGCCTCGCTCTCGGGATCCTGTGTGGCAAAGCTGTTGCTTGGCTCGGCTCAGCGACCCGCGCCACGATGCGGGGATGCGCCTGCTGAAGACTTGCCTGATTCTGCTGCTGACCGGCAGCGGTACGCAACGGGCGTGGGCGCACGGCAGTTATCACGATGCTGTGGCGGCGGTTGACGCGGAGCTGGCCAGCGCCAGGACCGACTCCGAACTTTGGCATCGGCGCGCCCGACTGCATCTGGAGCACGGCGAATGGACCCTGGCACTCGTCGATCTGGAGCGGGCGGAGCGGCTCGCTCCCGCCCGCGACGACAGCGACTGGCTGCGCGGACAGGCGCTCGCCCTGGCCGGTCAGCCCGCGGCGGCCCTGGTGGCACTGAACGCCTTTCTGCAGCAACACCCCGACCACGCGGGTGCCCGGCTGTCGCGCGCGCGGCTCAGGCTTCAACACGGTCAGCCGCAAGCCGCGCTCGACGATTACCGCGCCGCGCTGCGGGAAGAAGCCGACGCTGAGACGGTCCTTGAAGTGGCGACGGCGCTGGTGCGGCAGCAACAGTTCACGCAAGCCGCCGATCTTCTGGCCCAGCACCTCGAGCGCTTGGGCGACGTGCCGTTCCTGCTCCGCATGGCCTTGGACGTGGAACTGCGCCTGGGCCGGCATGAGGCCGCGTTGGCGCGGGTGGCGGCGCTGCAGCGGTGCGCGCCTCGGCCCGAACCCTGGATGGCGCGCCGCGCCGAGATTCACGATGCCGCCGGTCATCCCCGTGAGGCCCTGGCCGCCTGGCGCGCGCTGCACGACCATCTGCAGCGCCTGCCCAATCTGGAGCGCGGCCTGCCGGGAGTGTGGCCTCTGCTCGAGGCGTCGCGACATGCCCTCACCGGCCGGCACCGCCGCAGTGCAGCGCAGCCAGCCGGAGGTGACGGCGGCAAGTGACAGGATCGTGTCTTGTCCATGGCGGGAAGCGGCGGATGGGACAGGCATGCGACCTCTCCGCCGCCCGAGTTCACGCGTCCGCCGCCGGGCGCTTCTGCCTGCCGCCGTGGCGCTGCTTGCCGGACTCGCCGGTGCGGCGCAGCCGCCGGTCATCACGCCGACGGCGCCCGCCGAGACCGCCGAAGTCCGCGGCGGCTCCGTGGAACTGCAGGTCGAGCTTGCGGATGCCGATGCAGAGCCCCTGACGGTGAGCTTTTACGGCCGCCCCGTCCCGCCCGCCGTGCCCGCCGCAGACTTCACCCTGGTCGCCATTCCCGACACCCAGTTCTACTCCGAAGGAGCCGCCGCCAAAGCCCAGACCGTCAGCGTCGAGCAGCTCATCGCAACCTTCGGCGCCCAGACGCAGTGGGCGGTCGAGCAGCGCGAGGCGCGCAACATCGCCTTCGTCAGCCACATGGGCGACATCGTGCAGAACGGCAACTTCGGCGGCAACCCCGTGCAGTGGCAGCGCGCCAGTGCGGCCATGGCCAGGCTGGAAAATCCGCTGACCACCCTGCACCGGCACGGCCTGCCCTACGGCCTCGCTCCGGGCAACCACGACATCGATCCCATCGGCACCTACGACACCGGCTCCACGGCCTTCTTCAACCAGTTCTTCGGCGCGGCGCGCTTCGCCGGCCGCAGCTACTGGGGCGGCCACTACGGCACCGACAACACCAACAACTACCAGCTGTTCAGCGCCGGCGGCCTCGACTTCATTGCCGTTCACCTGGCCTACGACACCACGCCAAACGCCGACATCCTCGACTGGGCGGACGCGCTGCTGAAAGCCCATCCCCACCGCCGGGCCCTGGTCACCAGCCACTGGATTCTCGGCAAGGGCAATCCCGCGGCATTCAGCACGCAGGGGGCGGCCATTTACCAACGCCTCAAGGGCAACCCCAACCTCTTCCTGATGCTCTGCGGCCACATCCACGCCGAAGGCCGCCGCTCCGACACCCACGAGGGCCGCACCGTCCACTCCGTGCTGAGCGACTACCAGGGGCTGCCCAACGGCGGCAACGGCTTCCTGCGCACGTTCACCTTCTCGCCAGCCCGCAACCGCATCCGGGTCGAGAGCTGGTCGCCGACCCTGCAGCGCGCGGCCACCGCCGCGGACGGTCTGCCGCACTTCGACGGCAGCTACGATCTCGCCTACGACATGCAGACGCCCGTCTCCGACTGGGCGCCGCTTGGCAGCGTGGCGGTCCCGGCCGGCGGCAACCGCGCCGCACTGACCTGGAGCGGTCTTGAGCCGGGCCGGCATTACGCGTGGAAGGCGGTCGCCAGCAATGCGCTGCATTCGGTGAGCAGCACCGCCCGCCGGCTGGGGACTGCGCCCGCCGCCCCTCCGCAGGTGAGGCTGCTGGTTCCGAGCGGACACGCGCCCTTTGCGTCGCCCGCCACCGTCCCGCTCGCCGCCGAAGCCAGCGATGCGGATGGCGATCTCGCCCTGGTCGAGTTCTACAGCGGCGACGTCAAGATCGGCGAGGATGCCAGCGCCCCGTACGAATTCAATTGGACGCGCGTCGCCGCCGGCAGCTACACGCTCAGCGCCCTCGCCTTCGACCGCACCGGGCAGGCCCGGCGCTCGGCGCCGGTCGCCGTGGAGGTCGCGCTGGGCGACCGGCTGCCCACCGTCCGTCTGAGCACCGATGCGGCAGGCGGCACGCTCGCCACGCCGACCGCGCTGACACTGCAAGCGGAGGCCAGCGATGCCGAGGGGCCGGTCGTCCGGGTCGAGTTCTTCGACGGCGATGCGGATCCGCTGAAGCTCGGGACAACCACGACCGCCCCCCACCGTCTGTTCCTGCCGGACGTCGCGCCAGGCAGCCACACCTACACGGCGCGCGTCACTGATAGCGCCGGCCAGACCGTCACCTCGGACGCTGTCAGCCTCAGCGTCTTCACCGAACCCGTGCCGCCGAATCCCGCCCGCGTGTCGGTGGGCACGTTCGACCCGCCAGCCTGGACGGTCGTGCAGACGACGCCGGCGCCCCGGCAGTTCAGCGCCCCGGGCAGCAATCCCGGCGACCTCGCCTTGACCCTCAACGGAGCCGGCCTGCCTTTCCGCAGCGGCCTGATCCTGGCCAACAACTGGGACGGACCTGCCAGCCTGAATCGGAGTTCGCAGGACAACATCTGCCTGCCCTACGCCAGCGATGCCGGCAACGCCTGGGTCAGCGTTCTGGACAACAGCAACCACAACACGGCCGGCGCCAATCCCAGCACCGCCGAGGAGACCTCGGGCGTCAGCGTCGCGTTCCTTCCCTATGCCGACGGTTTCACGGGGGCCAGCGTGCTGGCTTCCGGCGAGATCCTGGCCGGCAACCTGCCGTACGGGGTCAGCGTCCGCAAAGGTGACAGCCCGGGTCTCTATCTCGTCACCGGCCTTTCCACGGCCGGCCAGATGCTCGTTTTTCCGAACGGCAACGGCGGATCCTCGGGCGACAATGTGGCCTCGGTCCGCAGCAGCGGCGGCCACTGGATCCTGGATGTGCGCGACAACGCCAGCAACGGCCAGGATGGCGACTTCAGTTTCGTCTACCTCCCGCCCGACACGCCGGGACTCTATGCCGGCCGGCTCAGCAGGACCGGCAGCCTCACCAGTGCCACGGCGGCGACGACAGCGCTGGGCGTCACCGCCACCCCGAATCCCGACGGGTTGGATCTCCGCTTCGGCGACGGCAGCCGCGTTCATCCCGGCAACGCCGCCCTGTTCCTCGCCGCGGACTCGGCCAACGGCGGCGTCACCAGCGCCGCTGCCGACAACCTCATCAGCTGGTCGGCCAACGGCAGCAGCTTCCGCATCTTCACCCAGGATCTCGAAGGCGTGAGCGGCACGCATCAGGCCATCGAGCTGCGCTTTCTCGCGGTTCCCTACGCGCCGGCCGGATCCCTGCCAAGCGTCACCGTCAGCGCCAGCGACGCCTCCGCCGGCGAACAGGGCAACGACCGGGAACTGCGCTTCACCGTCCGCCGCAGCGGCAGCCTCGCCGCCGCGCTTTGGATTCCCCTGACGGCCGGCGGCACCGCCACGGCCGGGGCCGACTACACGGGCCTGCCGCAGAGCGTGACCCTGGCTGCCGGGCAGGCCGAAGTCGGCTTGACCCTGACGGTCCGGTCCGACGCCCTCACGGAGGGAGCCGAAACCGTGCGGCTGAGTTTGCGCAGCAGCAGCGGTTACGCGGCGGTTGCCCCCGACAGCGCCCAAGGCGTCATCACCGATCACCCGGCCCAGGACTGGCTGGCCCAGGCGCTCGCGGATGCGCTGAAGCGCCAGCCTGCGGACGACGCCGACGGCGACGGTCTGGCCAATCTGGCGGAGTACTTCCTGGGCACCTCCCCCGCGGACGGCCGCAGCTGGGCGTTGCCGGTTGCGCGCCTCCAGGATCGCGAGGCAATTTTCCGCTACCAGCGCGCCCTCAACCGCGAGTCCGTCCAAGGCATCGTGGAATGGTCGACCAACCTGCGCGACTGGCGGCGCAGCGGCGAGAGCCTGGGGGCGCACACGCTGCAGATCCGCGAAAGCGCGATCTCCGCTCCCGGCGACGATCCCCAGATCCTCGAAGCCACCGTCACCGGGCACGGCCAGGAACTGCCGCAAGCGCTGTTCCTCCGCCTGCGCATCGAATGACGGGCGCGAAAGCGCGGCCGAGTCCCCGCCTGAGAAACCTTGAAGTGCGGCTACTGCACGTCGTTGCGCAGCTGGGCGTGGCGCAACTGGCCGTCGGCCCCCGTAAAGAACACCGCCAGCTGGTCCGCCGGGAATTTGAAGTTGAGCAGGCAGACCGCCTTGCCCTGCAGCTGCACTTCGGGAAAGGCGCCCATGGCCTTGGTGATCGGCACCCGCACCGGCTTGCCGACGGCTGCCGGCGCCAGTTTGCCCGAGACCTGGAAGCGCACCTCCTCCGCCGCCGTCAGCTGCACCAGCGTCAGGGTTGGCAGATCGAGCTCCGGCGGGCTGACCGCCGACTGGTCCAGGTGCCAGCCGAGGCGCGGCCCCTGCTTTTCCTCAGCTTCCTTGGCGGCGGCCTTGCTCTTGGATTTCTCCGCCGGCTTGTCCTGCTTGAAGGCGATGACCGTGGCGATCTTGCCCGTCTCCACCGCGGCCTGGAGCGTCGCTTTGCCGAGCGTCTCGTGCTCCAGTTCGATCTGGTAGGAGGCGGGCGAAAGGCCGACGGCGCCCGTGGCGTCGCCCGACTTGAAGCCGGCCGGATCGGCTTCCGTGCCGTTGATCCGCACCTTCAACCGGCCGGGGGCGCCGACCGCATTGACCAGACGGATGAACCCCAGGTCCGGCGGCACCTCGGGCGCTTCCTGGGCGTGAAGCAGCCGGCCGGCCGGCCAGGCGGCGGTCAGCAGGGCCAGACGGCAAAACAAGCGCCGCCGGGTCGGCGAAAACGGAGGAGACGGGAGGAGCGACATGAGGTTCACGGAAGGAAGCAGGAGAACTCGGGGCGCCGGCTAGAGCGCCAGCGCAGGAAGACGCAGACGCATGGCAAAGGTGCGAACCTCGGCATCGTCGAGATAGTCGTCGGGCGTGCCGTTGGTGAGGCCGGAGGCGCGCACGCCCTCGCCGCGCCAGTCGGTGGCGCTCTTGAGCAGGCGGCCGGTCTGCCGGTTGGTGACGCGCAGGGTGATTTCGACCCAGGCGGGCAGCCGCTCGGCCGGCCATTCCTGCGGCGGGATCGCCCCGGGCATCAGACTCTCCAGAGCACGGCAGTCGAAGCGGATCACGTCATGCGCCAGCACCGAGTTGCGCACGCGCGCCAGGCTTTCCGGATCCGTGGGCACCACCGGGCTTTCCAAGGCGGTCCAGTCCTCCTCAAAGACCAGCGGCCGCCCCTGAATGCGGTGCGACTCCAGCCGGCGGTAGGTTTCCGCGGCCGAAAACTCCCGGCGTACCAGCTTCTGGCTGGCCGCATCCGGTTCGAGGCCGCTGGCGCCGCCATCGGCGGTCAGCGCCAGGCCGTAGAGCACCAGCCGCAGATCGCCGCGGCCGCTGTCCTGCCCGCGGCTGGCGCGCTTGACGGTGCGCAGGAAGGCCAGCCGCGTGGTTGAAAGGGAGCTCGCGGTGCCGGACTGCAGCAGGAAGCGCAGCGGCTGCCGGCCGGCCATCGCCGCCGAATCCTCCGCCAGCGGGCCGCCGCCGGGAATCACGGCCAGCGACGCCAGGTCGTCGGCCAGCAGACGCAGGGCGGCGCGTCCCTCGCGCTGGCTGGAAAACAGCTTCTCCTGCCGGGTCCAGGAGTCCAGCGACGACACCATGCTCTGCATCAGGGCGGCCATGAGGATGAACGCCACCGCCATGGTGACGAGCAGTTCGACCAGCGAAAAGCCGGAACGCCTCGCCGGCCGGCCGGCCGGGATCTTCAGGAGGTTCAACGCGCGCGTTCGCATGGTCGGATCATTTCGGGCTCAGCGCCGCATAGCGGCGGACCTGGCGGCGGCCCTCCGGCGCCGAAGCCGGCGACTCGACGCGGATGACGATGCGGTCCATGAGCGGATCCGCGGGATCCGCCACCCGATCGACACGGGCGAAGGCCGCAGCGCCCATCGCCGGCGCGCCGGAACGGTACTCTTCGGCCACGCTGGCGCCGTCGAAGCGGCTGTGTTTGAGCACCTTCATCGTCTCGTCGACCAGCACGATCAGCGGCTGCGGTTCGGCCTCGGAGGCGGCCGGAGGCTGCAGTTCGCGGAGTTCGCCCGCCAGCTGCCGGATCAGCACGCCGGAGACGGTCTCTTCCTTGGAATCCTGGGCGGCATCGAGCGTGCCCATGAGCATGCCGACCACGGCGAGCAGGCTGGTGGCCGTGATCGCGACGGAAAGCATGCATTCGGCCAGGGTGAACCCGGGCGCGGGTCTGGAGGCGGGGAGTTGGGAGGGGATCAGCATGGGGGAATTAAGGCAGGATCATGGGGGAGCCGGAATTGCGCCGGAGCGCGATCCAGCGGCACTCTTCGGGACGGTGCACGCCGCCCGAGCGGGAGCGCGGGCTGCCCGAATCCGCGCGGCCTTCGGCCACCGCGATCAGCAGCGATTCCAAGGCGGTCTCGTCGGGTTCGGGAAAGGCCACCTCGCCGAGCGAACCGAAGCCGACGCAGGGCAGTTCCACCAGCGTGTCGCTGCCGGCGAACCGGATCGGCCGGCTGGCCCGGGACGCCGTCAGGACGTTGACGCCGGCGGCCGCCGACGACGCCGGCGTGTTGCTGAACACGAAGCCCTGCGGCAGATGGTACCATTCCGAGGCCGCGGTGAAGTCATCCGGCTCCTCGCTCATGACGTCCTCGACGCAGAGAATCGCGGAGCGGAAGGCTTCGCCCGTCGTGCCAACGCCGGTGTTGGCAAACGCGATCACCACGGCTCCGTCCCCGCGCAGGGCGCGGGCACGCGCCAGGTCGCACAGCGCCGAAACCTGGTGCACCGCCGTCATCCCCTGACTGCCGTTCACGGCGCCGGTGCCGCCGAGGACCAGCCCCAGCATCACGGCCATGATGCCGATGACGACCAGGACTTCGGTCAGGGAGAAGCCGTCGCGGCGCAGCTGCCAGCGGCCCGAACGATGCATGCGTGACGAATGGATTAACATCGCAGTTCAGCAAAAAATCAACCCTTCCAGATCGCTTCTGCCGGCCCGGAAACAACCGATGCCGTGTGCCAATTTTGTGAGACGGTCGGAGGTCGTCGCCCGCCTAGAGCGGACGCGAGTACGTGATCTCGACCGCCTGCTTCTCCAGGCTGCCGTCGGCCCGCCGCACTGGCCGAACAAAAAGGTGGAAAAGGCGTGACCGGCTGGCCACCACGTGCGTCTCGCCGCTGCGGCCGATCTTCACCGCCTGGCCGTGCACGACGACCTGAAAAAGGCGGCTGCGCACCGTGCTGTTGTTCCAGAGCCGGGCAAACAGCTCCTCCGCGGCGGCGTCGCTCCACTCGGGCTGCACACGGCGGTCGTCGCCCGCGTCGCGCCGGGTGTAGCCGAACACCGGCTGGTTCGCCGCGAGCGGCGGCAGCTCCGGATCCGCCTGCAGCGCCGCCGCGTCCTCGGGCGCAAGCACCGCCTTCTCGGCCACTTCCGCCGGGGTGATGTAGGGACGGTTGCGGATGATGGCATCGGCAATCACGTCGGCCTGGGCCTGAGTGCGCCGCTTCGAGGGCGCCAGCAGCACGACGGCCCGGTCGTCCGCGGGTTCGGCGTCGCTGCTGTCCTTCTTGAGGCGCGGGTCGGCCACCAGCCGGCCGGCGACCAGGGCGCGCAGCGTCTCGCGGGTCGCGGTGTTGACGTTGACATGACCGTCGATCCGCACCAGCGGGCCGTTGATGCGCTCGGCCTCCAGCGAGTTCGCATCGCCGCAGTGGAAC
Organism: uncultured Prosthecobacter sp.; assembly: GCA_964472185.1. Lineage (GTDB taxonomy): Bacteria > Verrucomicrobiota > Verrucomicrobiia > Verrucomicrobiales > Verrucomicrobiaceae > Prosthecobacter. Next base: position 4,194 of record CAYYJK010000081.1, on the reverse strand, counting down.
AGGTCGAGCAGCGACGAGGCGGCCAGGCCGCGGTGCTGCGGCCGCCCGGCTTCCGGGGTGTCCCGGTAGTCCGGCCGGAACAGGCCGTGCTCCACCCGCCCCACGCGCAGGCTGTTGCCGCCGCAGAAGCGCTTGTGGCCGTCCAGCTCGGCTGGACCGGCGTTGAGCTTGACCAGGGCGGGATTCAAGTCCGCATGCTCGGCGTACAGCACCGGCTCGTCGCGCCAGCCCTGGCCGTTGGGATCCCACATGATCGGGTCGAAGACGTGCCCGAGCTCGGTCATGCTGTAATAGCGGCCGGCGTTGGAGAGGCGCTGCACGAACTTCTGCCGCTCGGCGAGACTGTTGGAGGGGTTCACCGGCGGCCGCAGGGTGATGTCGTCCGGGTTGCGATCGAAGGAGCCGACACGCGTCGGGCACGGCAGGGTGTTGTGACCGCCGTCCGGCCAGAGGTAGGTGCGCACCTCGCCCAGCATGCTGTCGAAGCGGCGGTAGTTGCGTCCCCAGGGGCTGGATCCGTCGTCGTAGTCGATGACCTCCTGGTGGTAGTCGATGAAGTAGGCCGCGCGGGTGTCGCCGACGTTGTAGGCCCAGTCGTTGTCGCGCAGGCGGTAGGACAGGCCCGGCTGGTTGACGTTGAAGCGCTGGCGGACGCTCAGGTTGCTGCTCATCTGATAGCGCTCCAGCGGCGCGAACGGCAGGTCCACCACCGTGTAGGCGGCGGCGCCGGCGGGCCGGAAAGCCAGCCGGTACCGGCTCTCGCGATCGTCGTTGCCGTTGGCGGGCTGGCCGTAGTACTGCACGCCGGTGACGTTGCCGATGGCGCCGCCGTCCAGATGGAAACGCACGGGCTCAAAGGCCAGCACGCGGATCTCGTTCGGCCGGAGCGTCACCGTCTGCGGCCGGAACCAGAGGCCCTGCAGCCCGGGGATCGCCTCCGGCGCCCCCGAGACCGCCTTGTCGAGCGAGGACATCACCGGGTAGCTGCGCAGGCCGACCACGAGCCGGCCGCGGTACTCGAAGCAGCAGCTCACCTGGCCGGTGATCTCCTGGTTGGTCGGGTTCCAGATCTCGACGTAGTCGGTCAGCGAGCACTCCACCTCGCGGCCGAGGAAGCGCTCGAAGCGGTGGCGCTGCCAGTACTCGTTCACCAGCGGATGGGCGTCGGTGCCGCGGTACTCGATGTTCGCCTCGGCAGACTCATCCCCCGCCCCGCCGGCAGCCACGCTGATCGAAGGCACGGCATCCTTGTCGGCGTAGTCGAGCATGCCCGCGGCCAAATTCTTCAGGTAGGCCCGCTGATGCACGTCGCGCTGCGCGATCGGCGCGCGGCGCGGCAGCGGAAAGCCGCCGGCCCGCTGGCGGAAGTCGGGCAGATGGCGGTCGATGTGGTTGGCGATCTCCTCCACGCCGGCCGCCATGCGGGCGTGGTCGGTCTCGCCCGTGGCGCCGCCGGTCTCGGCCAGCACCCGGTTCAGGTTGAGTTTGCGCTCGCCGCCCCGGGCCAGCCCCGGGCCGTGCGGCACCAGCGCCAGCTCGTCGTAGGGCGGCAGGAAGCCGGTGGTGTTCTCCTCGAGAGCGCGCAGCTGCGCATCCTCCAGCGAGCCGTTGGCCTGGCGCACCGCCGGACCGCTCAGGCGCGCCGGATCCAGGCCGGCCCAGCCGGTGAGGGCGTCGGGGGCGACCAGCAGTTCGCGCCACATGTCGGGGCTGACCGCCAGCCGCTTGGCCGGAACGGCGGTCAGGCGGCGGTGCATCGCATTGAGGCTCTTGGGCACAAACTCCGTCCCGAGCGGTTCGAGATCCGGCCGCAGCAGGGTCCACACCGAAGACGGCTGCCGCCGCCAGCGCCCGCCCGGATCGATCATCAAACCGGGAATCACCGGAATGGCGGCCGGCACCACCTCGTCCTGCAGATCGGCCGGACGGCCGGCCACGTCGGTCTCGGCATCGTGCCGGCCGGCGCTGGCCAGACTCAGCCGGCCCTGCAGGTCCTCGACCTCGAAGCAGTAGCGTGCCACAAGCGTCTCTTCGCCTGCGGGCGACCCTTCCGTCCCCGCTTCGCCGCCCTCGGCCGCCGCTTCATCGTCGGGCACGGCCGGCAGCCGGACCTGCATCCAGAACTTCGGCACGCGCGCCCGCCAGGGCGCAGGCACGGGCAGCCGGCGGGCTTCCCGCTCGTTGGCCTCGATCGAAGGACCGACGGCCGGATCGGCGGCAGGCTGGTTCTCAAACCCGGAGGCCGGCATTTTCAGCACGTCGCTGGCCGCAGGCCGGGCCACGCCGGAAGCGAGCGGCTGGTAGGTCCACTGCTTGCTGGCGGTGTCGTAGTTGGCCGCCAGGAGCATCTCCCGCGGCCGCTCCTTGGCATCCACGGCCGGAGTCAGCGGCACGGCAACGACCACGCCCAGTTCGTCCGCCAGCGCGCCTTGCAGCATGGCGCCGACGCGGTCGAGCCCCGACTGCACGGCAAGGTCCGCCTGATCGACCGCGTCGTAGCTGGCCGAAGTCTGGCTTTCCCGCGCCACGATGCCGTACAAGCCGATGACAAGGATCGTGACTGCGGCAAGCATGGTCAGCGTCACCACCAGGGTGAAGCCCAGGCGCCCCGAATCGCGCCGGCCGACCGGCCGCATTCCGCCGCGCGGAGGCCGAACGACCGCCCCGGCTGGCGCGGGCACCGCCGCAGCGAACAAATCCTCTTGAACCGTGAACTTGGATGAATGGGGCATGGAGGCTTACTTCTCGATCAGCAGGGAGGAGGTGCGGAACAGGCCCTTCTTGCCGGCCACCGGCACCCGGATCAATCCGGCGCCGACCGTGCGGTCCGAACCGGACGGCACCCGCAACACGCCGCTGATGGCGGCCTTGCCGGCCAGATGGTTGGCGCCAACCGGCAGCGTCAGCGTGCCGGTCACACCGCCATCCGCCTTGACCGCCTTGCCGGACCAGGGCACGGACGTGCCGTTCGCGGCCTCGACCAGCAGGGCGAAGTTCGGCGCGACGCGCCAGGCCGTTGGCAGCACCACCGGCGATCCGGGCGCATTGCTCAGGCCGCCGCCTTCGATTTCCACCTGCACCGTGGCATCGGCGAGCCCGAGCTGGGAGTCCAGTTCCTGGACCGTTTTCACCGGCGTGAACGGTGCGGCGGCGGCCAGGACCGGCAACGGCGCGGCAAAACCGGCTTCGTAACTGGGTTCGCTCGGATCCGCCGCTTTGAACCACCAGGCTCCCGGATCGAGCGTTTCGAAGCTCGCGGCCGGCTGACCTACATTCGGCATCGGCAGCACGCCGCCAAAGTAGGAAGCGGTCTTGTTGCGGTAAGGCTGCGTCCAGACCAGCGCCTGACCGGTCACACCCAGGTTGGTCGACAGCACCAGGGCTTGGGCGTCACCCAACTGGCCCTTGAAGGCAACGGCCCCGCGGTTGCTGACCGTGCCCTTGGCCCAGCCGAAACCGGCCGGGTAGTCGACGCCGTTCTGGACGCCGGCATCAAGCACCAGCGTCAGCTTGCGCGCCGTGGGCGGACTGCCGCCGAGCGTGACCAGGCGGAAGCCGCGCAGGCTGCCGGTGCTGGCGCCGGTGTCGAAGGAGCCGTCGACCAGCGCCGACCCCGCGTCGAGGTTCAGCCGCACGCTCGTTTCCGGCACGGTTCCCTTGGCTTTGAACACCAGCAGCAGTTCGGCGCGCTGACGGCCGGGCACCAATTCGAAGCTGCCGGCACCGGGCCGCCGCCCAAGGCCGATCACCTCCAGCGATCCCGTCCACAGGCTGGGCCGGGTCACGTTCAGGCGCAGGATGCCCTGCGGCCGACCGTCGGCGTCCTCTAGCAAGGCTTCGTAGCCGGCCAGCAGGCGCGGCGGGAAGGCCTCGACCGCCAGTTGGAAGTTGAAGGCGCGCACGGCGTCACCGCCCTCCAGCACCTGCAATTGCAGGTCGTACAGGCCCGGCGTTCCGGCCAGCAGCCCGCTCAGGCGGCCGGTGGCCGCATCGTACCTGAGGCCGGGCGGCGCGGCGCCGAGCAGGCGCACCGTCTGTCCGGCGCCGGCAAACGCCGCCAGGTTCAGATCGACCCGGTCGCCGACGCGCAGTGTCGCTTCGGGGTTGGCGCCCAGCAGCACCTCCTCGAGATCGGACAGGCCATCGCCATCGGAGTCGGAGCCGCGCAGGGGCGGGATGGTGTCGGCGCGTTCG
>CAYYJK010000080.1:0-13356 GCA_964472185.1 uncultured Prosthecobacter sp. | reverse complement strand
CTCATAAAGTCGCATGTCCAGGATCTCCGCAGCATCGGTCGTCGTGGTCGGGTCCATGAACCTGGACCTGATCGCTTCCGTCAAACATCTCCCCGCCCCCGGGGAGACGGTTTCGGCGGCCGGCTTGGAACGGCGCTTCGGCGGCAAGGGCGCCAACCAGGCGCTGGCGGCGGCGCGCCAGGGCGCGCAGGTGACGCTGATCGGCTGCCTGGGCGATGATCCGGACGGCCGCGACTACCGCAACCACCTGCGCCGCGAAGGCGTCAACTGCAGCGCGGTCAACATCGTCCGCGGCGGCACCGGCAGCGCCTTCATCGCCGTTGACGGCAAGGGCGAGAACCAGATCGTCGTCATTCCCGGCGCCAACGCCGCCCTGACGCCGCCGGCGGTGAAGATGCAGCGCTCGCGCATCGAAGTCGCCAAGGCGCTGCTGGTGCAGCTGGAGGTGCCGCTGGAGTCCGTGGTCGAGGCCATCCGGCTGGCCAACGGCCGGGACGTGCCCGTCGTGCTCAACCCCTCGCCCTGCCATCCCGAATTCCCCTGGGGCCAGGTGCGCATCCACGTTCTCATCGTCAACGCCAGCGAAGCCCGCAGCCTGTTCGGCCTCAACCCCGACGACATGGCCGACGCGCTCGACGCCTGGAAGGAAGGCCTGCGCGCCAAGGCCGTGCAGATCCTGATCGTCACCCGCGGCGAGCGCTCGACCCTGATCCTGACCGAGGCCGGACTGAAGAAGGTGGCCACGCACAAGGTCAAGGCGGTGGACACCGTCGGGGCCGGCGACACCTTTGCCGGCGCCTTCACCACCCACTTCGCCGAAGGCACCCCCCTGATCGACTGCGTGCGCTGGGCCAACGGTGCCGCCGCCCTGGCCACGCTCAAGGTCGGCGCCCAGGAGGGCATTCCCATGCGCGGCGAGGTGCAGAGCGCGCTGACGGAAGACTGAATTTTTCGTTAGGCACCTCCGGTCGGATTATTCCGTCGGCTCCGGGAAAAGCGTGCAAACTGCAACCGGGCAACCTCTTGCCGCGTCAGGCGGCGCGGCGTTAGACTCGGCGCAGCCATGAACACCTCTTTGGTTTGCGCCACTGGCGCGGTGGAGCCTTTGGAACCCCGGCTGGCGCCCGCCGGCACGATTCATCTCACCACCAGCGGCGGCGTGCTGACAGTCACCGGCGACGACGCGGCCAACGGTCTGTCGATCGCCCACGTTCCCAGCACGGGTCTTTGGACCATCAGCGACACGCTGGCCGGGACGACCTACGTGATCAACGGCGTGGCGCAGGCGGCGCCCTTCAACATTCCCGCCCAGAGCGCGATCCGGATGGACCTGAAGGGAGGCAATGACGATGTGCGCATTCAGCCCAGCACCACGCCAAGCGGCCTGCTGCTTCCAGGCGGGCTGCGCATTGCCGCGGGCGCAGGCAATGACACCATCGAGCTGGGCACCTCCTCCACGCGGCACTTTGTCATCGGTGGCTCGGTGCAGATCGACCTGGGCAGCGGCAGCGACCTGCTGCAGATGACGGCCAGCGGCAGTTTTGGCGGCACCTTCAAGGTGCTGGGCGGAGCCGACAACGATGAAGTCCGCCTGCAGGGAGTTTCGGCGGAACAGGTGTATCAAAAAGGCCTGGCCATCGACCTGGGCACCGGGTCGGACTCGCTGGTCATCGAAGCGCAGCGCGTGGCGGTGGCCGGCGCCCTGACGGTGAAGGCCGGCGGTGGCGCCGGCCTGGGCAGCGGCGTGGCCATTCTCTCCAGCGACTTTGCCGTCGACGGCCTGATGAGCGTCACCGCCCAGCAGGGCGCGGTCGCCCTCAGCTTCGGCGATGCCGACAGCGACGTGTTCCGCCTGGCCGGCGGCCTGCGGCTGGCCGGCGGCCCGGAAAACGATTCCGTGACCGTGCGCGGGACGCTGCTCGCCGCGGCGGGCCTGAGCCTGGACGGCAAAGCCGGCAACAACGCGGTGTCCGTACTGGCCAACGCCAGCGTGCAGGCCGAGTCGCTGACGCTGAAAGGCCTCAGCGGCACGGACATCTTCAACGTCGGGACCAACTCGACCCTGGTCGTGACCGACGCCGTCAGCCTGCTGCTGGGAGGCGGCGACAACACCTGGGCGGCGGCCAACGGCGCCAGCCTGCGTCTGGAAAGCCTGCGCATGCAGGGTGGCACGGGCACCGACATCGTCAGCTTCGGCAGCAGCGAACTCACCGTGCTGGAGCGCCTGGACCTGATCCTCGGCGCAGGTACCAACACGGTCGCCTTTGGCGCCGGCAGCAACGTCCAGCTCGGCACGCTGAGCATGATCGGCGGCACCGGCGATGACACCCTCTCCGGCAGCGGCAGCATCTTCACCGTGCACGGCAGCCTGACCGCCAACCTCGGCGCCGGCAGCAACACCGTCATTCTGTCATCGACCAGCCAAGGGGGAGTGGGCCGGCATCTGAACTTCAGCGGCCTCGGTGAAACCGACGTCCTGGTGATCAGCGCTCCCGACTTCAGCGTCGGCGGCAACCTGCAGCTCCTGCTCGGCAGCGGCAACAACACGTTCGTGGCCAATGGCACCGCCCTGCGGGTGGGCGGCAGCCTGCAGTACACCGGCGGTCTCGGCAACGACACCGGGGTGGTGGAAACGGACGAACTGCAGGTCGGCCGGACCTTCAGCTTCAAGGGAGGTGCGGATGTCAGCACCGCGAACGTGCTGGTCCTGGCCCCCGCCAATGGCACTCTGGGCTCGGTCAGCTATCAGGGCGGGCGGCATGCCGACACCTTCCTGCTGGGAGATTCCGACGGTGTGACCACGGTGTCCTTGAGCGTGCGCGGGCCGGTTTCCGCCAACCTGGGGGCGGGGCCGAATACGGCCGTGGTCACTGACACGGTCGTGCATAGCAGGTTGAACGTCCTCAGCGCCTCTGCGGGCGTCGCCGACGCCCTGCAGCTGCGCCAGAGCACCTTCCACGCCGGCGCCAGCCTCAGTCTGGGCGCCGGCAACAGCGCCTGCAGCTTCGAGGACCTGTTTGTGCGCGGGCCGTTCAACCTGAACACCGGCGCCGGCGATGACAGCGTCAGCATCGAGGTCCAAGGTGGCACCGCGGCGCGCAGCCAGTGGTTCGGCCCCGTGAAAATCCTGCTGGGAAGCGGCAACGACCAGCTCAGTCTCGGCATCGGCCCGCCGCCGGACGCCAACGCCGGCAGCAACTTCTACCAGGACGTCCTGGCGGATGGCGGCAGCGGTGCCAACACCTCGCAGAGCGGCGGCAACAACCTTTTGGCCGGCAGTTCCCTGACCCAGGTCAATTTCCTCTGAGCCGCCAGCCGCTCCGGATCGGCGCGCAACCGCCTGATGGATGCGGCCGCCGGCGGCGTATTGTCCGGATGTTCCGCACGCTGCTTCTCGTCCTGGCCGGTGCAGCCGGCCTGTCCGCCCAGTCCCTGCCCCCCATCGACCTCGGCGGCGTGCGCGAGGAGCACGTGCGCATCCCGATGCGCGACGGCCAGCACCTGTCGGCCTACCTGTACTTCCCCTCCGGACCCGGCCCCTGGCCGGCGGTGTTCGAGCAGCGCTACGCCAGCCTGACCGGTGCCGGCACCCGCAAGGCGGCGGCCGACCTGGCCCGCCACGGCTTTGTCGTCGCCATGGTCAACTTCCGCGGCACCCACCTCAGCGAAGGCACCTGGGTCGGCTACCGGGCGCTCGGCTGGGGCGAGTTGCAGGACGGTTACGACACCTGCGAATGGCTCGGCGAACAGGCTTGGAGCACCGGCAAGGTCGGCACTTTCGGCAGCTCCCAGGGCGGCTTCGCCCAGAATTTCCTCGCCGTCACCCAGCCGCCGCACCTGCAGTGCCAGTACATGGTCGACACCGGCCTGAGCCTGTTTCAGGAGGGCTACCGGATCGGCGGCGTCACCCGCCCCGAACGCTTCCAGGGGCAGAACGCCAACTGCCGCAACCCGGCCGACAACGCCGCCCTGCTGCGCGAATGGGACCAGCACCCCGACTACGACGACTACTGGCGCGCCGAGGACTGCAGCCTGCACTTTGCGCGCATGGATGTGCCCTGCTTCACCATCGGCAGCTGGTACGACTTCATGGTGCAGGGCAGCGTCCAGAGCTTCATCGGCCGCCAGCACCAGGGCGGTCCGCGCGCCCGCGGCCGGCAGCAGCTCCTGCTCGGCCCCTGGTTGCACGGCCGCCTCAACAAGGGCCAGAAGGTCGGCGAACTGCTCTACCCCGACAACGCGGTCTGGCCGGAACTCGACCACATGGTGCGCTGGTTCAACCGCTGGCTGAAGGGCGAGGCCAACGGCATCGACAAGGAACCGGCGGTGCGGTACTACGTCATGGGCGCCGTCGGCGAGGCCGGGGCGCCGGGCAACGTCTGGCGGTCGGCCGACGACTGGCCGCCGAAGACCGAACGCACGCCGTTCTACCTGCAGGCCGACGCCGGTCTGGCCGCCAGCGCCCCGGCAACGCCGGAGGCCCGCACCACCTACGCCAGCGACCCGCGCCAGCCGATGTCGCTGCCCGGCCGCGGCTTTCCCGGCGCCCAGGATGCGCGCGCTTTTGAGGCGCAGAGCGAGGTGCGCACCTGGACCACGGCGCCGCTTGAACAGCCCCTGGAGATCACCGGCGAAATCACCGCCGACCTCTGGTTCAGCTCCACCGCGCCGGACACCGACGTCCTGCTGCGGATCAGCGACGTCTACCCGGATGGCCGCAGCGTGCTGCTCATGGACTACCCGCTGCGCACCCGCTACCGCGAAGGGTTTGACCGCCAGGTGCTGCTCACGCCCGGAAAGCCGGCGCGGCTGCAGTGGCACATCGGCTGGACCAGCCTGATCCTCAATCGCGGCCACCGCCTGCGCGTCACCGTCGCCAGCACGGGCGCCCCGCTGTACGAACCGAACAGCCAGACCGGCGGCGCACAGACCGCGGACTGGCTGAAGACGACGCAGGCGGCGCTGAACAGCGTCTGGCACGACGCGCAGCGCCCTTCCTGCGTGCATCTGCCGGTGCTGCGCTGAAGGACTCCGGCCGCGCCGAAGCGCCGGCATGAAAAAGGCGGTGCCGGCTCGGGGCCGGCACCGCCGTGATGCAGAGTCCGTGACTCAGAAGTTCCACTGCAGCTGCAGGCCGAGGCGGTCGGCGTCCTCGACATCCGCGTAGGGGGCGCTCGAGGTGTTGGTGCGCTGGAAGGTGTGGGTGTACATCAGCGTCAGCTCCAGCTCGGGGCGCGGCGACCATTCCAGGCCGATGTCGACCTCGCGGACGTTGTCCCAGGGGGCGTTGGTGCCGAACTTGCGGCCGCCTTCGTAGTGGTTGTAGCGCACGAAGGGCAGCCAGCTGGCCTGGCCGTCCTTGTGGCGGTAGCTGGCCTGGACGTAGCCGCCGCTCAGCGTGTCGACGCCGATGCTGCGGAAGTCGTCTTCAAGCTGCGGGCCGCGGCCCCAGGTCCACTCCGCCTCGATGCCGAACGGCTGCGGGTAGAGCACGTAGGTCAGCGCCATGCGCTGGTCGGTCAGGCCGTGCGCCTGGGGAGCGGTCGGGGTGAAGGTGGCGCCGTCGACGGTGATCTTGTCGGTGTTGGGCACGAAGTTGCCGGTATAGCCCTGGACGCCGAACTCCATGATCTGGCCGTTCTTGAACTCGACCGGGTAGGCAAAGCGGGCCACGTAGTGCGGCTGGCCGTTCTTGTCGCCGCGGTTCAGGCCCTGGCCGGAGTAGGCGCCTAGGCCGAAGACCCCGTAGTCGCCGGAGCCCTTGAGGCCGTCCTTGACCAGCTTCTTGAACAGGTCGCGCTTCTCCTTGGGCGCCCAGTAGAAGAAGGCGCCGATGTCGCGCTCGCCCTCGACCGCGGAATTGAGCGCGTCCGGACGCTCCATGGCGGCGCGGTTCTGGCTGGACTGCATGTTGACGAAACCGTAGGGCACCTTCGACTGGCCGACGCGGAAGCGGAACTCCTTGTCGGCATCGAGGGCGATGTCGGCGTACAGGTCGCGCATCTGCAGGGCGTAGTCGCCCGAGCCGGTGGAGCCGGCGAAGTCGGTCTGAGCGTACAGGTAGAGGTGGTCGGTGACGTCGCCGCTCACCACCAGACGGCCGCGGCGGATCAGGAAGGACTCCGTGTCGCTGACCGAGCGGTCGTTGGGGACGCGCAGGTCGCCGCCGGCATCGCCAAAGACGCCGGTGTAGCGGAACTGGGCGTAGCCGCGCAGGCTCAGATTCTCGTACCACTTGCCGTCGAGCATCTTGTCCATGAGCTCCTTGGGCGACTCGCTGGACAGCTTGTCGAGGGCGGCCAGGGATTTTTTGGACTCGGCGATGCGGGCGTCGAGCGCCTGCATCTCCGCCTCGCTCTCCTCCAGGCGCTGCTCGATCTCGTCGAGGCGGGCGACCGTCGGCGCGGCGGCGGGGGCCGGCGGAGTGGCAGCGGCCGGGGTCGGGGCCGGCTTGGAGGCTTCGGCCACGGCGACCAGCTGGTCGTATTCTTCCTGGCTGATGGAGCCCTTGGCCTTGAGGATTTCGAACAGCTTCAGCAGGGCCGCATTGTCGGCCAGGGCCGGAGCCGGCAGGGAAAGCACGCCGAGCAGGCAGACGACCAGGGCTGCCTTGGCAGCGCGTGACAGATTCGACAGAACCAGTCGCGGGAGACGAGTTTTCAGTGACATGGCCGTCACTTATCCGGCTTGCGGCCCGGGAGGGTAGCGCTTCGCTGTGACATGTTTGTCACATTCGGGACGCTTGTGTGACAGGGACGGTGACACCCCCGCCGGCGCGCGGTACGGGGTTGATCCGCCCGCCGGGCCTCCCTATAAGAGTGCGCATGCAACGCAGACGCCTCGGACGCAGCGGCCTGGTGGTCACCGACATCGGCCTGGGAACCATGACGTTCGGCCTGCAGGCCGACGAAGCCACCTCCTTGGCCATCCTGAACCGGGCCTGGGAGGCTGGCATCGACTTCCTGGACACCGCCGAAATCTACCCGGTGCCGCCCAGTGCCGAAACCTGCGGGGTCACCGAAACCATCGTCGGCCGCTGGCTGAAGACCCGCCGCAGGGATGAAGTCATCCTGGCCACCAAGGTCACCGGCCCGGGCCACGGCTGGTTCCGCCCGCCGGTGCGCGGCGGCTTCACCGCCCTGGACCGCCGCCAGATCGTCCACGCCTGCGAGGCCAGCCTGCGCCGGCTGCAGACCGACTACATCGACCTCTACCAGACCCACTGGCCCGACCACGGCATGCGCCAGGAGGACACCCTGGAGGCGCTGACCGGCCTGGTAAAGCAGGGCAAGGTGCGGGCCATCGGCTGCAGCAACGAAACCTCCTGGGGCCTGATGAAGAACCTCTGGGCCGCGGAAAAGCACGGCTTGGCCCGCTTCGACAGCGTCCAGAACAACTTTTCCCTGATCAACCGCCGCTGCGAAAACGAACTGGCGCAGGTCTGCCGGATGGAGGGGGTCAGCCTGCTGCCCTACTCGCCGCTGGGCGGCGGCGTGCTCACCGGCAAATACAACGGCGGCGCCCGGCCGGCCGGAGCGCGCTTCTCCGACTACCTGACCGGCGGCGGCGAGCGCCAGCAGCGCATGGCCCGCCGCTTCGTCAACGACCGCACCCTGGCCACAACCGCCCGGCTCGCCGAGGTGGCCCGCGACCTCGGCGTCAGCCTCACCGCCCTGGCGGTGGCCTGGAGCCGGCAGCACGACTTCGTCGCCTCCACCCTGGTCGGCGCCACCAGCGTGGCCCAGCTTGAGGAGAGCCTGCAGGCGGCGGACCTGGTGCTCGACGCCGAAACCCTGCGGCGGATCGACGCCATCGAGGTCGAAATCCCCAATCCGATGACCGAGGACGGCCTGCGCCGCCTCTGATTCCGCCCTGGCGGCGCGCCGGAAAAAGCGCTTGCCGTTTCAGGAGCCGCCCCTATTCTTGCTGCCCCTCATGGCCGGCGCGGTTGCCGTTCGGCGGGGATTCAACCTCATTTGCCTGACCTGCCGGATCTTTGCCTCGTGCAAAGAGCGCCCGTTCTCCGAACGCCGCGTGCGGCCGCAGGGCACCACCCACCCACATGTCCCAAATCCTAGCTGAACTCGTCGAAGCCGGAGTCCACTTCGGTCACCAAACCAAGCGCTGGAACCCGAAGATGAAGCCCTTCATCCTCGACTCCCGCAACCAGATCCACATCCTCAACATTGAGGAGACCGTCCGCCAGATCGACGAGGCCGCGGCCTACCTGTCGGATCTCGCCCGCAAAGGCAAGCGCATCCTGTTCGTCGGCTGCAAGCGCCAGGCCCAGGAAGCCATCCGCGAAGCCGCGGAAGCCTGCAACCAGTTCTACGTCAACCACCGCTGGCTCGGCGGCACCCTGACCAACCTGGAAACCATCCGCAAGAGCGTCGCCCGCCTCAACTACCTCGAGGAGATCGAGAAGAAACCGGAGTTCAAGCTGATGTCCAAGAAGGAACTGGCCAGCCTGAACCGCGAGCGCATCAAGCTCGAGCGCAACCTGCGCGGCGTGCGCGGCATGGAGAAGTACCCGGACGCCGTCGTCATCGTGGACTCCGCCCGCGAGCACATCGCCGTCCATGAGGCCCGCCGCCTTGGCATCCCGATCGTCGCCCTGGTCGACACCAACGCCGATCCGGACAAGGTCGACTACCCGATCGCCGCCAACGACGACGCCATCCGCTCCATCCGCATCATCCTGCAGAAGCTGATCGATCCCGTGATCGTCGCCATGGCCGAAGCCAAGCAGTAATTCCCTCTCCATTCCCATCCGCACATGGCTGAAATCACCGCACAACTCGTCCAGACCCTCCGCGAAAAAACCAACGCGGGCATGATGGACTGCAAGAAGGCCCTCAAGGAAACCGACGGCGACCTGGAAAAGGCCGAAACCCTCCTGCGCAAGAAGGGCATCGCCAAGGCTGACACCAAGGCCGACCGCCAGACCAAGGAAGGCATCATCGCCTCGTACATCCACATGGGCGGCCGCGTCGGCGTGCTCATCGAGGTCAACTGCGAGACCGACTTCGTCGCCAAGAACGAAAACTTCCAGGCCCTGGTCAAGGACATCTCCCTGCACATCGCCGCCGCCAACCCGCGCTTCCTTCAGCGCGAGGACGTGCCGGCCGACCTGATCGCCAAGGAGCGCGACATCGCCGCCGAGCAGGTCAAGGGCAAGCCCGCCAACATCGTCGAGAAGATCGTCGAAGGCAAAATCGACAAGATTTTCGCCGAGCAGTGCCTGCTTGACCAGGCCTTCATCAAGAACCCCGACCAGACCATCCGCGACCTTGTGAAAAGCAAGATCGCCGAACTGGGCGAAAACCTCGTGGTGCGCCGCTTCGTGCGCTACGCGGTGGGCGAAGAGCTGGCCTGAGCCGGCGCGAACCGGTCGCAATTCCCAGAGAGGGCGGGTTTTCCCGCCCTCTTTTTTTTGGCCCCGCCGCCGGCCTGCGACCGGGGTGGCGGCGAGCTTGTGAAATTTTTCACAAATTCGCCTTGCCGCCTTTTCGGGGGCGGAGAATAGTCCATTTCACCCCACTATGCCTGCCGTTAAGCGCGAATACGAGACTCCGGACACCGCCGCCAAGGCAGCGCGGCATCTGGAGAGCCTGGAGGAAACCACGACGGATCTCGTGGGGGAGAAACTGGTGCTCAACATGGGCCCCTCGCACCCGGCCACGCACGGCGTGCTGCGCCTGGTGCTCGAGATGGACGGCGAGATCATCACCAAGGCCGATCCGGACGTGGGCTACCTGCACCGCGGCGACGAGAAGATCGCCGAGAACATGCATTACAACCAGTTCGTGCCGTACACGGACCGGCTCGACTACCTGGCGCCGCTGGCCAACAACGTCGCCTACGCCCTGGCGGTCGAGAAGCTGATGGGCTGGGAAGTGCCCGAACGCGGCCGCGCCATCCGGGTCATCTGCTGCGAACTGGCGCGCATTTCCGCGCACCTGCTCGGCATCGGCGTGTTCGCCATGGATGTCGGCGCGATGACGGTGTTCCTGTACACCTTCACCGAACGCGAAAAGATCTACAACCTCTGCGAGCAGCTGACCGGCGCCCGCTTCACGACCAGCTACACCCGAGTCGGCGGCCAGGTGCGCGACCTCCCCGCAGGCTTCACCGACGCCGTGGAAAAATTCCTGCGCGAGCTGGAACCGGTGATCGACGAGGTGGACAAGCTCCTCTCCCGCAACGCCATCTTCATGGCGCGCACCCAGGGCCTCGGCGTGATCTCCAAGGAGGACGCCATCGCCTACGGCCTGACCGGCCCCAACCTGCGCGGCTCCGGCGTTGACCACGACCTGCGCAAGACCCAGCCCTACCTGGACTACCAGAAGTACGACTTCGACATCCCGATCGGCACCACGGGCGACTGCTACGACCGCTACCTGGTGCGCATGGAGGAGATGCGGCAGAGCGTGCGCATCCTGCGCCAGGTGATCGCCACCCTGCCCGGCGGACCGATCAACGTCGCCAACGCCAAGGGCCTGCTGCCGCCAAAGGAGCGCGTGCTCATGAAGATGGAGGAGCTCATCCACCACTTCATCATCGCCACCCAGGGTCTCGACGCCCCGGCCGGCGAGGTCTATTTCGGCGCCGAAAACCCCAAGGGCGAGCTGGGCTTCTACATCCACAGCAAGGGCGGCGGCGTCCCCTACCGCCTGAAGATCCGCAGCCCCTCCTTCATCAACCTGAGCATCCTTGCGAAGCTCATCCCCGGACACATGCTCAGCGACATTCCGTCGGTGCTGGGCAGCCTCGACTTCGTGATGGGCGAATGCGACCGGTGAGCCGCCCGCGATGCAACGGCGCAAACCTTACCTGAATTGACGATGGCCCTGGCAATCCCCGCAGACTTGGCGAGCAAAATCGACGAGGTGATCACCCATTACCCCGTGTCCAAGCGCAGCGCCGTGCTGCCCCTGCTGCACCTGATGCAGGAGCACTTCCGCTACATCAACGACGACATCGTCAACTGGGTGGCCGCCAAACTCGGCCTGGAGCCGATCCAGGTGCTCGAGGTGGTGACCTTCTACCCGGGCTTCCGCCAGAGCGCGCCCGGCAAGTACCACATCCGCGTCTGCCGCACCCTGTCCTGCGCGATGGCCGGCAGCTACGAACTCATGGATTCGCTGTGCAAGGCGGCGAACATCGACCGCAGCCACACCGACCACCACCACCCGATCGCGGTGAGCCCGGACGGCAAGTACAGCATCGAATTCGCCGAGTGCCTGGCCAGCTGCGGCTTCGGCCCGGTGTGCATGGTCGAGGACGACTTCTTCGAGAAGGTCGATCCGGCCAAGGCGGGCGAACTGCTCGCCAAGTATCCCTGATTCCGGCTTGCCCGCTCCGGGCGCCGGCCCAGGATGCGCCGCATGAATCCGCGTGACAGCGTCGTGCTCCTGCACGGCCTCGGCCGCAGCCCGCGCAGCCTGCTGGCCGTCGAATGGCGGCTGCGCCGCGCCGGCTTTCAGGTCGTCAACCTCGGCTACCCTTCACGCCGGCTGACCGTGGCCCAGGCCGTGCACCGCCACCTGCAGCCGGCCCTGGACCGCCTGCCCCGGCCGGCAGGCGGGCGCGTGCACTTCGTCACCCACTCGCTCGGCGGCATCCTGTTCCGCGCCTGGGCTGCCCAGCGTTCCCCGGATTTCCCCCTGGGCCGCGCCGTGCTGCTCGCCCCGCCCAACCGCGGCAGCGAAATTCTCGACCGACTGGGCCGCCAACCTTGGGTTCGCCGCTTGCTCGGCCCGGTGGTTGAGGAGCTGACCACGGCCCCGGAGAGCCTGCCCGCCCGCCTGGGCCCGGTGCCGCCGGAGACGGGCGTGATCATGGGCCGGCAGGCGCTGATTCCGCTGTTCCGCCCCTGGCTGGGAGCGGAATCGGACGGCATCGTCACCGTTGCCGGCGGCCGCGTCGAGGGCCTCGCCGATTTTCAGGTCATGCGCGGCGACCACACCTTCCTGATGTGGCGGCCGCAGGTGCTGCGGGCCGTCGAGCACTTCTTGCGCGAAGGCCGGTTTCCCGACGCTCCGTGAATCTGCGCCGGCCGATCCCGCTAGGACCGCAGCGCGCGAAACTGCCATTCCCAGGACGGGATGCGGCGGATTTCCAGAGCGGGCAGCCCCGGCGCGAGCGCGCCCGGTTCCGCCAGATCGGCATCGGCCGCCAGGAACATCCGGCGCGCCTCGGGGCTGGCGTCCCGGACCGCAGCCGCCAGTTCCGCCTGCAGCGGCGCCGGGTCGTCGGTGGCGCGCAGGCGCCCCTGCCCCAGCCGGCGGCCGGCGGCGCCGAGGACGATCCAGCTGTACTTGCCCGACCCCGCCTCTCCGCGCCGCACGCAGCTGACCCAGACGGCGTCGGCCAAGTCCGCGCGTTCGCGCACCAGCGAGGCGACGGACCAAAGTTCGACGGCGCGCTGGTGCTCCAGCGCGCGCATCCGTTTCGGTTCGGCATCCAGCGCCTGGACCAGGGGCGAAGGCCGGCGCGGGCTTTGCGGATGCTCCTGAACCAGCCGCTGCAGATCCGCAGGCAGGCCGCTTTGCAGGGTCGCCGCGCGGTCGAGCAGGGTCTCGTGCAGGAAAAACAGCGCCTCCTCATCCTGGATCGCCCCGGTTTCGAGCCGGCCCCAGGCGGCGCGCAGGCAGCCGGTGACGCGCTGCTCCGCCGCCGCATCCCGCAGCAGCGGCAGCTGCCGCTGGCTGTCGCGCCAGGCGCGCGCCAGTTCCAGGACGGCTTCCGCGGATTCGGGCCAGTCGGCGCGCAGACGCGCCAGCGTGACCAGCGACTGATGCCTCAGGGCCAGCCGGGCGGCGGCCTGCAGCAGCCCCTGCTGCTTCTTCAAGACGTGCGCCTGCGCGCGCCGGGCCACCCAGGCCAAGGCCGCCAGGGGATGGTGCAGGGCCACGCCCGCTGCGCGCAGCGTCTGCCAATCGGCGGCAGTCTCCGTCTCGCGCTGCAGGTTCGACCAAAAAGGGTCCGCCTCGTCGCCGTAGCAGTGCCCCGCCGTGCGGCCCGTTTCGCTTGACGGCGCGTCGCCGGGGAACGGCATCTCGTCGAAGGACACGCGCAACGCCGCGGGCAGCTCCAGGCCGGATTCGGCCAGGAACCAAGCCGCGACCCGGGCGCGCTGGCGCAGGGCTTCCGGGGCGCGTTCCGGCAGCAGGTGCAGGGCCAGCGTGGTCAGGCGCAGGGCTTCGGGCAAGGCCCCCTCGCCGCGGGCGGCGCTGGCGGCGGCCAGCAGCAGCTCCCATTCCTCGGGCCGGATCAGCGCGCCCTCCGGACGCAGCCGACGGAGCAATCGCCAGGCGCTGTACCGCCAGGCCGGGCTCGGACGGAGTGCGCGCA
>CAYYJK010000079.1:0-13465 GCA_964472185.1 uncultured Prosthecobacter sp. | reverse complement strand
CCTCATGACCCGCCCCGAAGCCATCCAGCAGATCCGCGACGCCTGCAAGACCGTCGCCCTTCAGTTCATGAAGATCCACCCCGCCCTGCCCCACCTGCAGAGCCCGGAAACGATGGCCGAATGCCTGAAGGCCGTCCACGAAATGACCGTCCAGCTCGAGACGATCAAGAAACGCGTCGGTCGCCTCGAACGGCAGGACGACAGCAGCCTGCTCTGAACCGCCATGCGCCGCCTCCCCGCCCTGCTCCAGTTCGCCGTTCTGGCGCTCCTCGCGCCGGCCGCACCGGCCGAATGGTCGGTGCACACCGATTTCGAGGGCGGTTCCGGCCAGGTGCTCGAGATCCGGCAGGCGGAGGCGCTGCTGCGCCTGCGCCCGGGCGGCGACATCCGCCGCGGCTGGCCCTGCTGGTGGCAGGTCCGCATCGACGGCCTCGTCCCGGGCCAGGCGTTCACCCTCGTGCTGGAGCCTTCGGCCCAGCCGCAGGTGCAGCCGGGCTCCGGCCAGGGCAGCCCGCTGGCCGCCGGCTGGGCCCAGCCGGACCGGCCCAGCCTGTCCCACGACGGCCGCGCCTGGCAGCACGGCGCACCCGGCCGCCGACAGGGCAACCAAATGCACTACCAGGCGGTGGCGCAGGCCGGCAGCCTCTGGCTGGCCTGGGGACCGCCGTTCACGCCCTCGACCGCCGAACAGGTGATTGAAGAGACCCGGCAGCGTGCACCCGGTGCACGCCGGCTGCGGCTGGCCACCAGCCGCGAGGGCCGGCCGGTGTCCGCCCTGCGCCTCGGCCGGGGCCCCGCCGTGGTCTGGCTGCAGGCGCGCCAGCATGCCTGGGAAAGCGGCGCGAGCTGGGTGGGCGCCGGCCTGGCCGAATGGCTGACTTCCGCCGATCCCCTGGCGGAGCAGTTGTGCGCGCGCGCCGAGATCACCCTGGTGCCGCTGATGGACGTGGACCACGCCGCCACGCGAGACGGTGGCAAGGACGCCCTGCCGCAGGACCACAACCGCGACTGGTCGGAGCGCCCGCACTGGCCCGAGGTCGCCGCAGCGCAGCGCCATTTGGCCGAAGCGGCCCGCGAGCGCCGCCTGCGGGTGTTCTGCGACCTCCACAACCCGGCCCCCGGCGACAAAAAAGCGTTCTTTTTCGTCACGCCCGCCGAACTGCTCGATCCGGCCGAGCAGGCGGCGCAGCGGCAGTTTTTCGAACTGAGCCGCCGCGAATTCGCCGGCAGCCCCATTCCCCTGGAGATCAGCCCGCGGGAAAGCGGCGCGGGTTACCATCCGCTCTGGCGGCAGATTTCCAAGAACTGGGTGCACAGCCTGGACGGGCGCGGGGTGCTGTCGCTGACCCTGGAGACCGCCTGGAATACCCCGGGCAGCACGACCGCGGGCTACCGCGACGTCGGCGCCCGCCTGGGCCGGGCGCTGGCGCGCTTTCTCGAAACGACGCCCTGAGCGCCCTTCAGCGCTGCCAGACGGTGCGCCCGGCAACGACGGTGCGCAGGGCGCGGATCGCGCGGATCTCATCCTCCGGGCAGGTCAGGTAGTCGCGGTCGATGACGACGAAGTCCGCCAGCTTGCCGGGTTCGAGACTGCCGAGCCGGCCCTCGTCAAAGCTCAGCCAGGCCGCCCACTGGGTCAGCGTGCGCAGGGCGTCGAGGCGGCCGAGCTTCTGCTGCGGGCCGTGGACTTCGCCGAGATCGTTCCGCCGGGTCACCGCCATGTGCAGCATCAGGAAGGGGTTGAACGCGTTCATGGCTTGGTCGGGATCAAAGCCGATCATGTGATCGCTGTTGAGGCCGACCGGCACACCGCCGCGCACCCACTCCGCCAGGCCGATGAAGCGCTCGGCCCAGGCGGGGCCGTAAACCTTGGCGATGAAGTCCGAGTCGCGGTGGTAAAGGTAGCCCTGAGTGTCGACCCCGGCGCCCAGTTTCCTGGCCAGCGCCACCATCGGCGCGTCGGGGAAGTAGCAGTGGATCAGATTGAAGCGGCGGGCGCGCAGGTCCGGCTGCTCGGCCGCCACCGCCTCCAGCGCGTGCAGAACGGCCATTGCGCCGCCGTCGCCGGTGACATGGGCGCCCATCGGCCAGCCGCGCCGGTTGGCTGCGGCAAAGACCTCACGCATCTGCTCCGGCGTGTAGAAATGCTCGCCGGTGTAGGCCGGATCGGTGTTGCGGTAGAAGGCGGTGCGCTGCGGGCCGTGCGGCTCGCTCAGCCAGGTCGTGCCCCAGTGGATGCCACCGTCGACGGTGATCTTCAGGCCGGTGGCGCGCACCCAGTCGTCGCCCTCGCCGGGCTGCAGGCCGAGCTTGTCCAGGTAGGCGTTCACCTCGGCGGCCTTGCGGGCGGAAAAGCGGAAGGTGCCGCGCACGCGTGCGGTCAGCTCGCCCTGGGCGGCAAGATCGCGGAACAGGTCGAAGCCGGCGCGGTCGGTGGCGCGCTCGAAGATGCTGGTGATGCCGACGGAGTTGTACACCCGGTGCAGGGCGCGCAGCTGGGCGCGCAGAGCCTGCGGGGAAGGCGCCGGCGGGGCCGGCATGAGCGCGCGCAGGGCGGCCTGGCCGCCGCGCATCAGCACCGGCCGGCCGTTTTCAAAGACCACCTCGCCGCCGCTGACGCGGCTGGCGGCGTCCACCACGCCCAGGGCGCGCCAGCCCGCGGCGTTGAGCACGCTCTTGGTCACCGAGACAAACAGCACCGGATGGCGCGTGGTGGCGGCGTCGAGCTCCTCCGGCGTGGGAAACCGCCGCTCCCGGAGGCGGGTGATCTCATTGCGCGGCACCTCGATCCAGCGCCCCTCGGGCAGCCGCTCCGCCTGCCGGCGGATCCAGGCCTGGATCTCGGCGATGCTGTGCAGCTCCTGATAGGGGCCGGCCAGTTCCGCGCGCGCCGCGCCGATGCTGTGGCAGTGGGTCTCAATCAGACCCGGCAGCACCGTGGCGCCGGCGAGGTCGACGACCTGCGTCTGGGGTCCAGCCAGGGCGCGCACCGCGGCGTCATCGCCAACGGCGACCAGCCGGTCGCCGCGCACCGCCAGCGCTTCCACCACGCGCTCGCGGGCGTCCAGAGTGACGATGCGGCCGCGAACAAACACCGTGTCCGGCGCCTGGGCCGAAACCGAACCGGCGAGCGCGAACCATCCCAGGCAAAAACGAAACATCCCCATGGGGTGGCAAGTACGCCGCCAGCGCCGCCGTTCGCACAACCGGCGCGGGGTTTGTGCGGTCGGCAGGCGTTTCTGGCCAACGCCGCCTTTCTTTGCTATCGGAGCGCATGCCGTCCCCCGCCCCAGAACCGGCCCATCCGCTGGCCGACCTCCTCCTCACCGTCATCCTGCCTTCCGTGGTCCTGGAAACCCTCAGCAAGCCGGACCGGCTGGGGCCCGCCTGGGCCCTGGTCGCAGCCCTCCTGCTGCCGCTGGCCTTTGGCATCCATTGCTTCATCCGCAAGCGCGGGCTGAATTTCTTCTCCCTGCTCGGTCTGGCCGCGGTGATCCTGACCGGCGGCTTGGGGCTGCTCAACCTGAACGCCGGCTGGTTTGCCGTGAAGGAGGCCGCTTTCCCGGTGTTTCTCGGCCTCGCCTTCCCGCTCAGCCTGCGCTGGGGCCGGCCGCTGGTGCACGAACTGCTGCTGAATCCGCAGGTGATCAACCACCGCCTGCTCGAACAGGCGCTGAACTCGCCGGAACGCCAGGCCGCCTTCCGCCGGCTGCTCTGGCAGGCCTCGTGGGCCCTGGCCGGCACCATGCTGGTCTCGGCCGCGGCCAACGCCGCCCTGGTGCTGTCCTACCTCGACGGCACCGAACCGGGCAGCGAGGCCTACACCCGGGCGATCGGCCGGCAGAACTGGGTCGGCTTCATCGTCATCGGCGTGCCGATGCTGGGCGCGACCCTGGCGCTGCTGTTTTGGCTGCTGAAACGGGTGCAGCAACTCACCGGTCTGGAGCGGGACGACCTCATGAATCCGGGCACCACCGTACGCCGGCAGGTGCCCTGAAACCTTACTGCGGCCCGTTCAGGTAGCTGACCACCACATTGCCGCGGAAGTCGACCGTCGCCGCCTTGTAGGGCAGGTAGGCGACGTTGGGGCCGTAACCGCCGTAGCCACCCCAGTAGGGATCCCAGGCGCCGCCATAGCCGTAGCCGTAGCGGCCCCAGCCACGCCCCCAACCCCAGCCGCCGTAACCCGGCCCGTAGCCCGGGCCATAAACCGGCTGCGAGCCCATGTAGGTCCAGCGTTCGGTTTTAACCCCCTTCTGCGTGCCGGCCGCCACGTGGTCGGGACGCCCCCAGGAGAGGAACACCGCCTCCTTGGTCATGCCCTCGCGAATGCGGCCCTGATTGACCAAGCCGCGGTCGGCGGCGGACAGGTTGTCATAGAGTTTCGGGTTGCTGGCGATGCGGCGCTGCAGCGGCGAGGCGCAACTGGCCAGTGCGAGGGCCAGAACCAGACTGAGCAGCGGCAGGGCAAGACGGGGAAAGGCGACGCTTTTCATGGCAGGATGACAGGTTCGTTCACAGACTCGGCCCAAAGCGCGATTCCGCAACCTTGGTTTGGCGTTCTCACAGGCGCAGGGCAAAATGCACTTGCCGGCCGATCTCCTCGAACCCGCAGGACGGATACAGGTGCTGCCCGATCATGTTCGAAGCCATGGTCTCGATCTTGGCCACCTTCACGCCCTGCTCGCGAAAGTAATCGAGCGCGTGATGGATGAGCCGGCGGCCGAGGCCGAGGCCGCGGGCCGACTCCACCACCGCCAGATTGGGAATGCGACCGATGGAGTTCACCGCATCGAGCCGGGTGGTGATGTAGCCGAGGATCTCCCCGGCCCGCTCGGCAACAAAGCAGCCCGCGGGGTTGGCGCGGCAGTCGTCGTCGATGTGGTCCGCCTTGCGCGCCTTCCAGTCGCGCGCGTTCCAGATGCCGAGCCGGTCCTCGAGCATCTGGTCCAGCGCCACGGCTCCGAACGCATCGACGGTGATCTGACGCAGGATCTCCAGATCCTCGGCGCGGTAGTGGCGGATGGTGACGGGCAGTTCGTTCATGGCGGAAGTTTCGATGCGAGGAGGCATTCTGCGCAGCGCGGGCCGCCGACGCCAGAGTTTTTGCCGTCCGCGTGCAGCTTGCCGGAAATGGCCGGCGGCGATTTTTCATCTGGCACCGCCGCGCCGGGCGCGGAATGGTTTCCCATGCCGCTCCCGCTCCACTGCCTGCAACTCGACTCCGCCTGGGAGGACAAGCACGCCAACTTCGCCCGGGCGAGCCGCCTTCTGGAGGCCAGCCCGCCGGCGCCGGGCGGGCTGATCGTGCTGCCCGAGATGTTTGCCACCGGCTTCAGCAACCGGCTGGAGGTCACGGCGGAAGCCGCGGGCGGCGCCACGGAGACCTTCCTGCACGAACAGGCCGAACGCTGGCAGTGCGCCGTGCTGGGCGGACTGGTGCGGACCGGACCGGACGGGCGCGGGCTCAACCAGGCCCTGGCCGTCGCTCCCGGCGGACGCGAACTGGCGCGCTACACCAAGATCCGGCCCTTCGGCCTGGGCGGCGAAGCCGCGGTGCACGCCCCCGGCCGCCAGCCGGTGTGCTTTGACTGGCAGGGGCTCTGCATCGCGCCGCTGATCTGCTACGACCTGCGCTTTCCGGAGCTGGCCCGCGAGGCGGTCCGCCAGGGAGCGGAGGTCCTGATCTACCTCGCCGCTTGGCCGGCACGGCGGATCCAGCACTGGCTGACACTGCTGCAGGCCCGGGCCATCGAAAACCAAGCCTACGTCGCCGGCGTCAACCGCTGCGGCCAGGAGCCGCAATTCAGCTACTGCGGCCGCAGCGCCGTGGCCGATCCGCACGGGGTGCTCATCGCCGACGCCTCCGACGGCGAACGCGTGCTGAACACCGCGCTGGACCCGGCGGTGGTGCGGAACTGGCGGCACGAGTTCCCGGCCGTGCAGGAGTTTCTGGCCTGACCGGCGCGGGTCAAAGCGTCAGCTCGGCGATCCGTTGCATGACCTCGTCGGCCAAGGCCTGATAGAGGTCGCGGCCGTCGCCGCCATGCGCCTTGAGATCCGGCAGGTAGGGCCGGCCGGCCACCAGGGTGATCTGCGCCGGGCGCGGCAGCAGGGCGGCACGCGGATAGGCCTCGTAAGTGCCGAAGATGCGCACCGGCAGCACCGGCACGCCGGTCTTGGCCAGGAACAGGCCCACCCCGGCCTCGGCCTTCTGCAGGCTGCCGTCGGGGCTGCGGGTGCCCTCTGGGAACATGAGCACCTTGCGGCCGGATTTGAGCAGGCGGATGGTGGCCTTCAGGCTCGAGGCATCCGGCTTGTCGCGGTCGATCGGGATGGTCTGCCAGCTGCGCAGCAGGCGCCCCGCCAGCGGCCGCTCGAACAGGGACTTGCGCGCGAAGAAGAACAGCGGCTCGTCGAAGGCCTGGCCGATGAACGGCGGATCAAAAAAGCTGACGTGGTTGGCCACAATCAGAGCCGGCCCGCGCAACTGCAGGTTTTCGGCGCCGACGACGCGGAAATCGTAGAAGCCGCCGGCGACCCAGCGGAAAACCGTGTGGCCAAGACGGTACGCAAGGTTCATCCGCGGCGTCTCCAGGGCACCGGGATTCGCAGGGTCGGAGGTTTCGGATCGCATCGCTCGAAGAGGTTGGGGACCGCTTTCAGGCGGACGGCGAAGCCGCCAGCACCGCCAGCACGGCGTCCACCGCCTGGGCCAGGGTGAGGTGGCTGTTGTCGATGACCGCGGCGCCCGCGGGAATCACCAACGGCGAGGTTTTGCGCGTCGAATCCAGGCGGTCGCGCTCGGCCACCTGGTCGGTGTGGCCCTGGGCGCGGCGGCGCGCCGCGCGCACCTCCTCGCTGGCGTCGATGTAGAATTTCAGCGGGCTGTCGGGAAACACGACGCTGCCGATGTCCCGGCCCTCCATGACCAGCGGCCCCAGAGCCGTCAGCGCGCGCTGGTCGGCGACCAGCCGGGCGCGCACCTCCGGCACGCGCGCCACCAGAGAGACGGCGCGGTTGACCGGGTCGCTGTTGAGGTCCTCGACGTCGAGAAGACGGCCGTTGACGGCGACCTGGGTCTGGCCGTCGGCCACCGGCGACTCAATCCGGACCGCGGCGCTGGCCGCGCGCACGGCCTCAGCGTCGGCCGGATCCGCTCCGGCCTGCAGCACCGCCCAGGTCATGGCGCGGTACATGTTGCCGGTGTTGACGTAGGTGTAGCCGAGTTGCTGCGCGACGAGGCGGGCCACGCTGCTTTTGCCCGAAGCGGCCGGGCCGTCCATGGTGATGACCGGAGTGTGCATCGGAATCAGGCGGCCGGCGCCAGGAAGAGGTTCAAATCCTGCACGAAGCTCGGGTAGCTGGTGGCGATGCATTCCGGCCCCTCGATCAGCGTCTCCCCTTCGGCGAACAGGCCGGCGACGGCGAAGGCCATGGCGATGCGGTGGTCGTGCCAGGTGCTGATGGTGGCGCCGTGCAGGGCGGCACCGCCGGCGATCTCCATGCCGTCGTCAAACTCGGTCACGGTCACGCCCATGCGGCGCAGGTTGTCGGCCACCGCGGCGATGCGGTCGGTTTCCTTGACGCGCAACTCGTGGGCATCCTGGATGCGGGTCACGCCCCGGGCCAGCGCGCCGGCCACGGCCAGGATGGGCAGTTCATCGATGACGTTCGGAATTTCGGCGCCGCCGATGACGGTGCCCTGCAGGCTGGCCCCCTCCACCCGGACGTCACCGCGCGGCTCGCCGTGGCTGTCCAGCTCGGCGACCTGGATCCGGGCGCCCATGCGCCGGAGCACGTCGATGACGCCGGTTCGGGTCGGGTTGAGGCCGACGTTGCGCAGCGTCAGCTGCCGGCCCGGACTGGCCGCCGCGACGACCATCCAGAAGGCGGCGCTGGAAATGTCCCCCGGCACCACCAGGTCCCTGGCCTGCGGCACCTGGCCGCCGTAGACGGACACCGCCTCGCCCTCGCGCTCCCAGCGCAGGCCGAAGTGCGACATGATGCGCTCGGTGTGGTTGCGCGTGGCCACCGGCTCGATGACCGTGGTCTTGCCCGGCGCAAAGAGGCCCGCCAGCAGCACGGCGGACTTCACCTGGGCACTGGCCATCGGCAGCCGGTACGTGATGGCCTGGAGCGATCCGCCGGTCACCTTCAGCGGCGCGCAGATCTTCTCCCCCTGCCCCTCCACCGTCGCCCCCATGAGGCGCAGCGGATCGGCGACCCGCTTCATCGGCCGCTTCGACAGCGAGGCGTCGCCGAACATCTCGGCGGTGAAGTCCTGGCCCGCCAGGATGCCAGCGAGCAGGCGGATGGTGGTGCCGGAATTGCCGCAGTCGATGGGCGCCGCAGGAGCCTGCAGCTTCGGCCCCCGGCCGGTGATCGCCAGCTTCACCAGCCCCACGCCCGGCCGCTCCTCGAGCGGCTGCACCTGCGCCCCCATCGCGGCCATGGCCTTGACCGAGCACAGGCAGTCCTCGCTGGGCAGGAAGCCGTCGATGACGGTGGTGCCGTCGGCCATGCCGGCAAACATGGCGGCGCGGTGGCTGATGCTTTTGTCCCCGGGAACCGAAATTTCGGCGGGGAAGGACTGGAGTTTGCGGACTTTCAGGTGGGCCATATCAGGAGACGGCCGCCGGGACTAGGTCGCGCAGGCTCTTGGCCTCGGCGAGAAAACGGCGGAGGGCTTCTTCGTCCGGCTTGCCGAGGATTTCAAGGAGCTCTGTCAGGGCGGCGGACGCCTCGTGCAGGCGGGCCCGCACCGCGTCGCGGTTCTCCAGGATGATGCCCGCCCACAGTCCGGGGTCGCCGGCCGCCACGCGCGTGGTGTCGCGGAAGCCGCCGGCCGCGCAGGCCACTGCGTCGGCGTCGCCGCGCAGCGCGGCAAGGGTCGTGACCACCGCCATCATGTGCGGCAGGTGGGAGATGCGCGCGACCTTGTGATCGTGCTCGGCGGGCGTCATTTCGAGCAGGCGGCAGCCGAGGCGTCGCCAGAAGCCGCGCAGGCGCTCGAGGCGGCCGGCATCCGCCGCCGCCGTCGGTGTCAGCAGGCAGGCCGCGCCTTCGAACAGGCTCTCGCGGGCGGCCTCGATCCCGGCCTTCTCCGAACCGGCCATGGGATGGCTGCCGATGAAGCGGTGGCCCAGCAGCGGCGCCAGCGCCTGCTCGACGCTGCCTTTGACGCTGCCGACGTCCGTCACCAGGACGTCCTCGGCCAGATCCGCACAGGCGATCTCAGCCGCCTGCGCCGGCATGGTCTCCACCGGCGTGCACAGGATGCACATCGAGGCGCCCTCGGCGGCGGCCCGCGCATCGGTGAAAAACTCGGCCTGGATGCCGCGCGCCCGGATGCCCGCCTCGGCCTCGGCGCGCCGGGCCCAGAGACGCAGGCGCGTTTCAGGCATGAGGCGCCGGATCGCCAGCGCCAGCGAACCGCCAAGCAGGCCGGGTCCGTAAAGGGTGATGAGGCGCTCCTGCATCGCGGGCCTGCTCAATACGGCACGCGGAAAATGTCGCCGCTTTCCGGGTCGCGGGCCTTCTGGCCGGGACGCAGACCTTCGACGCTGATGATCTTCTTGGGATCGCGCGGGCTGTAAACGAAGCCGGGCTTGCCGGGCACGGCACGGGCGAACGGCACCTCGCCCGGAGCGGCCGCCGGAGCGGTCGGGGCGCCCGGCGTCGTGCCCGCCGGGGGCGTCGCCGCGCCGCCAGGCACGGTCGGGACGGTTCCGGGGGCCGCAGGGGCCGTACCGGGAGCCGGCGGGGTGACCGTCAAGCCGCCGTCAACCGCCGGTGCAGCGGCGGGATCGAGATTGGGTGCGGCGACCTGCGGGCCGCCGGGAACCGTCTCCGCTCCGGGCGCGGCCGGCTCCGTCTGGGCCGCGGCCTCGCCGTAGCGGGGCGGCTGATCCAGCGAGCGCCCCCCGCGGCCGGCAAAGGGGCGGGGTTCCGGGCCATAGCAGCTGGCCAGGACGACGCTGAGGGCCGTCAGGGCGAGGAAGTGCGGGGAGCGGGACATCGGAGAAGAGGTTGGGTTAGCTGTTTACGCGCATCGGCATGAGCACATAGAGGAAATTGGTGCCGGTGCGGATCACGCCC
The DNA here is from genome assembly GCA_964472185.1 of uncultured Prosthecobacter sp. Classification (GTDB taxonomy): domain Bacteria; phylum Verrucomicrobiota; class Verrucomicrobiia; order Verrucomicrobiales; family Verrucomicrobiaceae; genus Prosthecobacter. The sequence goes on along the minus strand of CAYYJK010000079.1, from coordinate 3,364 downwards.
GGGCTGATTTCGTCGATGAGATGCAAGTAAATTTCGTCGGCGCTGAGGTTGCGCAGCGGCGCCATCGTGAACTCCGGATTGAAGGCGATAGTGATCTCGGCGCCCTTGTAGTTGATCGCCATGGTTTCGCGCGCCTCGCCGATGTCGGGGCTGCTGGCAATGATCTCGACCTGGCCGGGGGTGAACTGGAATTTGACCGAGTTCGACTTCTCGCTGGCGAGCAGCGAGACGCGGGAGATGGCCTTGAGGAAGGTCTCGCGCTCCAGGGCGATGCGCTCCTTGGCCTCGCCCGGGATGACCTGCCGATAGTTCGGGTAGTTGCCGTCGATCAGCTTGCTGATGAGCAGGCTGTCGCCAAGGTCGAAGCCGACCTGGGTGGCGGTGACGCGGATGATGACCTCGCCGGTGTCGCCCAGCAGGCGGGACAGCTCGTTGACGGCCTTGGTCGGGACGATGATGTCGACTTCCTGGCTCTGCGGGAACTCCAGCTCCTGCTCGACCATGGCGAGGCGGCGGCCGTCAGTGGCCACCATGGTGAGGGAGTTGTCCTTGAAGGCGAACAGGATGCCGTTGAGCACGTAGCGCGTCTCGTCGGTGGAGATGGCGTAGGAGGTCTTGCGCAGGCAGTCGCGCAGCACCTGCTGGTCGATCTTGAACTCGCGCGCGTCGTCGAAGCGCGGCAGCGCCGGGAACTCCTCGCTGGTCAGGCCGAGGACCTTGAAGAAGGACGGGCCGCTGCGGATGGAGGCGACGTTCTTCTCGTCGACGCTGATCTCCACCTCCTCAGCCGGCAGTTCGCGGATGATGGTCGCCAGGCGGCGGGCGGGCAGCGTCGTGGCGCCCTCCTCCTCCACCTCGGCGGGAACGCTGCAGGTGACGCCGACGTCGAGGTCGGTGGTCGTCAGTTCCAGGACGCCTTCACGGGCGCGGAGCAGGACGTTGGAAAGGATGGCCAGGGTGGTGCGGGCGCTAACCACGTGTTGAACCTGTTGGATGGCCTGCTGAAAGGATTCCTTGCTGATCGTGAACTTCATAAGAGGTCGTGCCTGCGTCGTGCTGGGGGGACCAACCTTTTTTAACTGAGCGAGGGCGGGTGGCAAGAAGTTTAGGGGGAAACTCGCAAGTTCATCCCCGGGGTTTCCCCCTTCCGGCCGGCACCGGAGCCGCCGCCGCGGCAAAAAAGAGGCGGCAGCCAGAAACTGGCTGCCGCCGGAGCGGATTCAGGGGTCTGGACGGGGCGGTCAGCCTTCGCTGGAGGCGGTGTCCGCCTGCGCGGCGGCGTCCTTCTCCTTCATGGCGGCCTTGCGGCTCATTTTGACGCGCCCCTTCTCGTCGATGCCGAGGCACTTGGCGGTGACGATGTCGCCAACCTTGACGACGTCCTCGACCCGGTTGACGCGGAAGTCGGCCAGTTCGCTGATGTGGATCAGGCCGTCCTTCTTGCCGCCCAAGTTCATGAAGGCGCCGAAGTTGGTCGTGCTGACGATCTTGCCGGTGTAGATCTTGCCGGGCTCAATCTCCTGGGAGACGCCGCTGATCATCTCGATGGCGCGCTCCAGGCCCTCCTTGCGGGTGGCGTAGACGTAGACCGTGCCGTCGTCCTCGATGCTGATCTCGGCGCCGGACTCGGCCTGGATGCCCTTGATGTTCTTGCCGCCCGGGCCGATCAGCTCGCCGATCTTGTCCGGGTTGATCTTCAGGATCTCGATGCGCGGGGCGTGCGGGCTGAGCGGCTTGACCTCGCTGATGCCGGCGGCCATGGCGCGCAGGACTTCGGTGCGGCCGTTGCGGGCTTTGCCGATGGCTTCTTCCAGGATGCTCAGCGGGATGCCCGGGAGCTTGAGGTCGAGCTGGTAGCCGGTGACGCCGACTTCCGTGCCGCAGAGCTTGAAGTCCATGTCGCCGAAGTGGTCCTCGGAACCGAGGATGTCCATCATCGTCAGGTAGCGCTTCATGTGCTCGCCTTCGTATTCGGTGACGAGACCGACGGAGATGCCGGCCACCGGACGGATGAGCGGCACGCCCGCGTCGAGCAGGGCCATGACGCCCGAGCAGACCGAGGCCATCGAGGTGGAGCCGTTGGAGGCCATCACTTCGCTGCTGATGCGGATCGCGTAGGGGAACTTCTCCTTCGGCGGGATCACCGGCTCGATCGAGCGCTCAGCGAGGGCGCCGTGGCCGATTTCACGGCGGTTCTGACCGCCGAAGCGGCCGCACTCACCGACCGAGAAGGGCGGGAAGTTGTAGTGCAGGATGAAGCGCTTGGAGTCCGGACCGCCGGCGTAGGTGTCCATTTCCTGGGCCTCGTCGGCCGGGGCCAGGGTGGCGATGGAAAGGGCCTGGGTCTCGCCGCGGGCGAACAGGGCGGAGCCGTGGGTGCGCGGCAGGACGGCGACCTCGCCGGACAGCGGGCGGATCTGGTCGATGGCGCGGCCGTCGCAGCGGCTGAGCTTGTCGAGGATGGAGATGCGGAAGGCTTTCTTCTGCAGGTAGTCGAAGGCCTGGCCGATTTCGAAGTTGGTGGCTTCCGGGAAGCGGGCCTTGATGGCGGCCTCGACCTCGTCCTTGAGCGCGCTGACCGCCTTGGTGCGGGCGATCTTGCTGGGCTGGTAGAGGGCGCCTTCGATGCGGTCGCCGGCGATCTGGTAGGCGACTTCAAGGAGCTCGTCCTTGGCGAACATGAGCGGCACCACGCGTTTCGGCTTGCCGGCCAGGGCGGCGAGCTCTTCCTGGGCCTTGACGAGGCCCTGGATGGACTCCTGGGCGAAGCGCAGGGCCTGGATGAAGTCGGCTTCCGGCAGCTCGTTGGCGGCGCCTTCGATCATGATGACGTCGGTCTTGTTGCCGACGTACACCAGGTCGAGGTCGCTGAACTCACGCTGGCTGTGGGTGGGGTTGACGACGAACTGGCCGTTGACGCGGCCGACGCGCACGGCGCCGATCGGGCCGGCGAAGGGGATGTCCGAGACGCACAGGGCGGCGGAGGCGCCGTTGATGGAGAGGATGTCCGAGTCGTTCTCGCCGTCGGCGCTGAGCAGCAGGGAGACGATCTGGGTTTCGTAGAAGTAGCCCTTCGGGAACAGCGGCCGCAGCGGGCGGTCCGTCATGCGGCAGGTGAGGATTTCCTTCTCGGTCGGGCGGCCTTCGCGCTTGAAGTAGCCGCCGGGGAACTTGCCGGCCGCGGAGGCCTTTTCCTTGTACTCCACGGACAGCGGGAAGAAGTCGAGGCCTTCCTTGATCTTGGTGGCGGAGACGGCGGTGACGATGACGATGGTGTCGCCCAGACGGACGGTCACGGCGCCGTCTCCGCCACCAAGATCAAGGAAGGCCTCGACTTCTTCCCGCTGTCGGTGGAGTACAAGGA
>CAYYJK010000078.1:0-13505 GCA_964472185.1 uncultured Prosthecobacter sp. | reverse complement strand
CCGTCCGAGGCCGCGCGCCTGAAGGACATCGGCTTCACCCACTGCCTCGGCCTGCGCGCCGACGTCGGCGAGATCTGGACCCAAAAGCAGCCGGTGCCGCCCGGCAAGCCGGAGCTGATCGAGGCCAACCGCCGCCTGCTCGACCAAGCCCTGGCCGCGGACCTCGGCGTCATCGCCAGCCTGTCGCCGGGACGGCTGTTCGAAGGCAAATCCGAGATGCTGCGCGTGGGGCGCGACGGCAAACCCCATCCGCGCCAGGACCTGTGCGCCTCGCTGCCCGAGCTGCCCGGCTTCTTTGAAAACGTCGGCCGCAGCGTGGCGCGCGCCTACGGCCAGCATCCGGCCTTCGCCGCCGCGCTGATCAACAGCGAGGTGCGCGACGCCTCGCAGCCCTCGTTCAATGCCGTCGATGTCGCCGCCTACCGCGCCTTCGCCGGCACGGACATCCCTGCGGAAGCCACGGCGCGCTGGGGCGTGGACTGGACCAAGCTCAAGGACTTCCCGGCCGACCGGGTCATCGCCGACGACCATCCCATCCTGAAGTACTACCGCTGGTTCTGGACCGTCGGCGACGGCTGGAACGGCCTGCACAGCGCCCTGCACAAGGGCGTCAAGAGCGGCGCCGCGCGCGGCTTCTTCACCTTCTTCGATCCGGCGGTGCGCCAGCCGAGCATCCGCGGCGCCGGCGGCAGCGTCGACGTGCTGTCGCACTGGACCTACACCTACCCGGACCCGCAGCGCATCGGTCTGGCCACCGACCAGCTGGTCGCCATGAGTGCGGCCGGCGGCCGCAACCAGAAGGTGATGAAGATGACCCAGCTGATCTGGTACCGCAGCCAGACCGCGCCGGTGCAGGCCGGCCAGCCCGGCAACACGGTCGCCTGGGAGGACCACGATCCCGACGCCGCCTACATCACCATCGCGCCCATGCACCTCAAGGAGGCGCTGTGGACCAAGCTGTCGCGCCCCGTGCAGGGCATCATGTACCACGGCTGGCAGTCGCTGGTGCCCACCGACAGTCCCGGCGGTTACCGCCACACCAACCCGAACACCGTGCACGTGCTCCGGGAACTGCTGCGCGAGGTCGTGCAGCCGCTGGGGCCGACCCTGCTCAAGCTCACCGACGAACGCGCCGAGGTCGCCCTGCTGGAGAGCTTCACCGCGCAGATGTTCGCCCGGCGCGGCGGCTACGGCTCCAACCTCGGCTGGTCCGCCGACCTCTGGATGGCGCTGCAGCACGCGCACGTGCCGGCCGACATCCTGTTTGAGGAGACCCTGCTCAAGAACGGCCTGCGCGACCGCAAGCTGCTGGTCATGCCCGAATGCGACGTGCTCACGGCCCCGGTGGTCCAGGCCATCCGGGACTGGCAGAAGCAGGGCGGCCGGATCCTCGCCGACGAGTTCCTCTGCCCGGCGCTCAAGGCCGACGTGACCGTCCCGAGCTTCAAACGCGTCAAGAAGGCCGCCGAGGACAAGGCGCGCGTGCTGGCCCTGGCGCAGTCGCTCGGCCCGCAGGTCGAAACCCTCGGCGTCAGCGCCAAGATCCGCGCCGACCATCCCGAGGTGATCCTGCGCAGCCGCCGCTTCGGCGACGCGCTGTACGTCTTCGCCATCAACGACCGGCGCGAGTTCGGCAGCTACGTCGGCCAGCACGGCCTGGTCATGGAGAACGGCCTGCCGACCAAGGCGCGGCTGACCCTGGCCCAGGAAGACGCCCACATCTACGACCTCACCCGCGGCGCCCTGGTCATCCCGCAGCGCGCCGAGGCCGGCCGCGTCAGCTGGCCGGTGGAGCTGGGGCCCTGCGACGGCCGGCTCTTCCTCGTCCTGCCCAAGCCGCTGCTGCAGATCCGCCTCGAGGCCCCCGCCACCGCCAAGCCCGGCCAGAGCGCCATCGTCCAGGCGACCCTGACCAGCACGGAGGAGGCGCCGGTCCGCGCCGCCGTGCCCGTCGAAGTGCGGATCCGCGACGCCAACGGCCGGCCGGCGGAAGGCAGCGGCTTCCACACGGCCGAGAACGGCGTGCTCAAGCTGACGCTCGACCTGGCGCCGAACGACGACCCGGGCACCTGGGAGATCCGGGTGCGCGAGCTCGCCTCGGGCATGGAGGCGGTGCAGTGGATGGCGCTGCAGCCCTGAAAGTTTTGTCCAAAAACGCCGCCAATGCGCCTAGAATGCGGGAATGGCCGATCCGACGACCGTGTTCCTGGAGCTGCTGACGACGCACGAACGCGCGCTGTCGCTCTACGTCCACGGCCTGGTGCCGCGCGACAGCGAGGCCGAGGACATCCTCCAGCAGACCAAGCTGCTGCTCTGGAAGCACTTCGGCGACTTCCAGATCGGCACCAACTTCATCGCCTGGGCGCGCAAGATCGCCTTCCACCAGATCCTCACCCACCGCCGGCAGAAGAAGCGCGAGCACCTGCCGCTGGACGAAGAAACCCTGGAGGCCCTCGGCCACACGGTTTCGGAACTGGCGGACGACGGCTCGCCGCGCCAGGACGCCCTGCGCGCCTGCCTGGCCCGCCTGCCCGGGGAGCACCGCCAGCTGGTGCACCTGCGCTACTTTGACGAGCTGGAGATCGACCAGATCGCCGACCGGGTCAGCCGCACCGAGGCCGCCGTCTACCGCGCCCTGAGCCGGGTGCGCATGACGCTGATGGAATGCGTGCAGAAACAACTCGAACTTCATCCATGACCCCCGAACAAACCTGGCGCTGGCTTGAACTCTGGGAGCGCGCCCGCGACCACGCCCTCAGCGAGGCCGAACAGGCCGCCCTGAACGAAGCCGTGCGCCACGACCCCGAGGTGCGCCAACTGATCGCCCGCGCGGCCCTGCAGGACGCCGAACTGCGCCATCTGGAATGGACGGTTCCGGCCGCGGCGCCGGCGGCGCCGAAACGGCGCTGGCGCACCCACGCGCTGACCGCCGCGGCGGCGGCGGTCGTGGCGGCGGCCGCAGTCTGGCTGGCCGACCGCGAACCGGCGCCGGTGGCGACCCTCGCGCAGGCCAAGGCCTGCAAGTGGGGCAACAGCGCCCTGCCCACCCTCGAGGGCTCGAGCCTGGGTCCCGGCACGCTGGAGCTGCTCGACGGCATCGCCACCCTGAAGTTCGCCAGCGGCGCCGAAGTCGCCCTGGAAGCCCCGGTCACCCTGGAGGTGATCTCCGCCATGGAATGCCGGGTGCGCCAGGGCACCGTCGTCGCCGAAGTGCCCGAGCAGGCCAAGGGCTTCACCATCCACACCGCCGAGACCAAGGTCGTGGACTTCGGCACGCGCTTCGGCGTCAGCGCCGGCGAGGACGGCAAGTGCCTGGTGCACGTGATCGAGGGCCTGGTCGAAGTCGAGCGCCGCGGCGAACCCGGCCGCAAGGCCCTGCGCGCCGGCCAGCGCGTGGACTACGGCGGCTTCGTCAAGAGCGCGATCGACCCCGACGCCGGCGGCAGCGAGCAGCCCGAACCCGGCCGCTGGCTGCCCGGTCCGATCAACAACCTGGGCGACGGCTGGCAGCTGGTCACCACCGCCTTCGGCCGCGGCCAGGATTCCTGGATCCAGTCGCAGCCCAAGCAGAAGGTCAGCGGCCGCGAGTCCTTCCTGCGCGTCAAGCACACCACGCACGACCAGACGCTCGACCGCAAGGCCTACGTCGCCTTCGACCTCGCGCGCTTTGCCGGCAAGCGCATCGCCGAGGCCGAATTCGTCCTGCACGTCGAGCCCAGCGACCTCGGCTTCGCCTCGCTGGTGCCGGATGCGCGGTTCAAAGTCTACGCCCTGACCGACGAGAGCCAGGACGGCTGGAGCGAAAAGGAGATCACCTGGGCCAACGCCCCCGCCCACACGCCGGACCTGCGCACCGCCGCACACCCCGACAAGGCCCGCCTGATCGGCGAGTTCACCGTGCCCCAGGGCACCACGCGCGGCGCCTTCTCGGTCAGGGGCGAAGCCTTGGTCGACATCCTCAACCGGGACCGCAACGGCCTGGTGACCTTCATCATCCTGCGCGAAACCGACGAGACCGCCCGCAACGGCCTGGCCCATGCCTTCGCCAGCAAGGAAAACTCGCGCAACACCCCGCCGATGCTGAAGGTGCGCCTGGACGGCGAGTGAGGCCGCCGCCGGCGATGAACGGATTGACACCGGGGGGCGGTCTCCTGCATTAAGAGACCGCCATGCCCGAACCCGCCCCAACGCCGCCCGCCGTCACCGTGGAGAGCCTGACCAAGGTCTTCAAGGCGGGCCTGGGCAAGCCGGCCTTCGTCGCCGTCAACGACCTGTCGCTGACCGTGCAGGCGGGCGAGGTGTACGGCCTCATCGGCCCCAACGGTTCGGGCAAGTCGACGACCATGAAGGCCATCCTCGGCCTGCTGGCGCCGACCCGCGGCCGCACGACGATCTTCAGCCAGCCGAGCAGCGAGGTGGCGAGCCGGCGCGACGTCGGCTTCCTGCCGGAGAACCCCTACTTCTACAAGCACCTCAACGGCCTGGAGACCCTGCTGTTCTACGGCCGGCTGTGCCGCATGCGCGGCCGCGACCTGCAGGACCGCGCCCGCGAGATGCTCGCCCTGACCGGCCTGGAGGACGCCGCCGACCGCCGCGTGTCCGGCTACTCCAAGGGCATGCTGCAGCGGCTGGGCCTGGCGCAGGCCCTGCTGCACCGGCCACGGCTGATCGTGCTCGACGAACCCACCGCCGGCGTCGACCCCGCCGGTTCGCGCAAGATCCGCGACCTCGTCCTCGGCTTCAAGGACCAGGGCATCACCGTCCTGGTCACCAGCCACCTGCTCGAGCAGATGCAGGAGGTCTGCGACCGCGTCGGCATCATGGCCCACGGCCGCATGATGCGCGAGGGCCGGGTCGACGACCTGATCGCCGTCGAGAACCACACCGAGTTGGTGCTGGCGGACGCCTCGCCGGAACTGCTGGCCGAAATCCGCGCCCTGGTCGGCCGCCACGGCCCGGCCAGGCTGCTCAGCAGCGGCCACCCGCGCACGACCCTGGAGCGCCTGTTCCTCGAAGCCACGGAGGAGCCCAAGCCATGACCCCTTACGCCGCCTTTTCCCCCGCCCGCATCTGGACCCTGGCCGCGGCCACGGTCACCCAGCTGCTGCGCATGAAGATCCTCGCCTTCCTGCTGGTCTTCTGCGTCATCGTCGTCGCCGCCGGCTTCGCCTTCCCGGTGATGAACCCGGAGCAGCAGCTCAAGCTGCTCAAGGACGTGTCCTTCGGCGCCCTGCAGGTGTTCAGCGTCGTCATCGGCATCGTCGCCACGGCCCTGCTGCTGCCGCGCGACCTGGAGGACCGCACCTTGTACACCATCCTGTCCAAACCGGTGCCACGCTACGAGTACCTGCTCGGCAAGCTGCTCGGCGTGCTGCTGCTCATCGGCGCCGGCCTGATCCTCATGGATCTGGCGTTCAGCGCGGTGCTCTGGCTGCGTCAGAACCTGCTGCTCAGCCAGATGATCCAGGCGCTCAACGCCCAGCGCCCCGAGGACATCGCCCAGCTCGAGGCCATCGTCGCCAAGCAGGGCCTGACCTGGAACCTGCACCTCGGCGTGCTCGCCATCTTCCTCAAGGCCGCCGTGATCAGCGCCCTGGCGCTGATGGTGTCCTGCTTCGCCAGCAGCACCCTGTTCACCGTCGTCATCACCTTCTGCATCACCATCATCGGCCACGGCCAGGCCATGCTCCGCGACTACTTCCTGCACGGCCACGTCTCCCGCTTGGTCGAGAAGGGCCTGTCCGCCGTGCTCGCCATCCTCACCCCGGATCTCGGCGCCTTCGACGTCGTCGACAACGTCATCAACGGCGAGACGGTCAGCGCCTCGGCCGCCGGCCTGATGGCCGGCACCGCCGCCCTGTACCTGCTCGGCTACGGCGTCGTCTCGCACCTGCTGTTCGTCGAGAAGGAACTCTGAGCCCGCCGCGACGATGAAACGCAAGCTCCAGGCCCTGGCCGTCCTCCTGCTGCTCGGCGCGCTCAAGCTGCCGCTCGAGGAGACGGCCACCGCGCACCTGCGCGCGGCCCGCCTGCTGACCCCGCCGCTCGACCTCAGCCTGCGCGAAAGCTTCAGCCAGATGAGCTTCGCCGCCGCGCTCGGCGGCCTGCGCTCGCTGATCGCCAGCATCACCTACCTGCAGGCCTACCAGGCCTGGGAGAACATCAACTGGGGCCGGGTCGACAGCCTTTTCCAGCTCACCACCGGCCTGCAGCCGCGCTACGCCAACTACTGGGACGAAGCCTCCTGGCACATGGCCTACAACGCCGCCTCCAGCTACCTGCACGACGAAACGCTGAACCCGGCGGTGCGCGGCAAGCTTCACCACGAGCACATCCAGCGCGGCATCGACATCCTGCGCGCCGGCCTGCGCGTCCTGCCCGAGGAACCGCGCCTCTGGAACAGCCTGGCCGAGATCTACGAACGCCGCGTGCTCGACCCGCGCCAGGCGGGCGACTGCTACCTGCAGGTGATGCGCTACAGCCGCAACCCGCGCTTTGCCCGCTTCGCCGGCTACCAGTACGCCCTGACCAGCGACCCGGCCCTCTGGCGCAAGGCCTACGACCTGCTCAAGGCCGCCTACGACCAGCAGCAGCGGCCGCCGACCCTGATCAACACCCTCAAGCAGCTGGAGGCGCGCCTCGGGATCCCGGCTCCCCAGCGCATTCCGGACGCAGCCATCCCGGTGCCGGCCAGCCCTGGCGCCAACGGCCCGGTGCGCTGAAGCCGCCCCCTACTGCACACCTTGGGAATCCCAGCGGAAGACCTGCCGACCGCCGTGGCTGACCCGGACGGTCATGCCAACCAGGGAGTCCTTCTGGCGCGCCCGGGCGCCGCCCTTCCAGTAAAAACCGCCGGCGAGCTGGTTGGTGACCAGCTGGAGCTCGTCAGTGGACAGCTCGGTTTCCTCCAGATGCTTGAGCATCGGCACCGTCTGCTTGCCGCTCTGCTTGCGCAGCACGGCCTCCCGGCTGCCCGGGTCCAGCTGCTTGTAGTGGATGTCGTAGTCGATCTCGAGATTTTCCAGGGACTGCCCCGAACGGTTGAGCAGCTTCATCCGGCAAATCCAGGTCTCGGTCGTGGTGGTCTGAGAATCGCTCCTTTGTTTGACGGAGTCCTTTTTCTCCTTGGTGTAGCTGGCGGCGAAGAGGTACTTGACCGGCGCCGGATTGGCCTTGTGCCAGTCGCGGATGAAACCCTGATCCGCCTCGCTGAAACGGCCGAGCGGCGCGACCAGCGTCTGGCCGCTGACGAGCTTCAGCGTCACGGTGTCGGCCGTCGCGCCGACCACCTCCGCCTGCAGGGTCCGGCCGTCCGGACTGGTGAAGGTGCGCACCTCGGCGGCCAGCCCGGACAGGGCCAGCGAAGCGGACAGCAGGACCGGCAGGCGTGAGAGCATCATGGCTAGTTACAATACCCCTCCGGCAGCCCGGCGTTTCACGGATTCTTGACCGTGCAAAAGCGCCCGGATCGGCCATGGTGAAGGATGCCCACGCCCTCCCCCGCCGCGCTTCCGGAGGCCGCCGCCTGCTGGCGGCGCGCCGACTGGCTGGCGCGCGAAACGGCGCATCGGCAGCGCGTAGCCGGCCTGGCCGACGCCTTTGTCGGGCGGCGCAGCCGCGGGCTGAAGCACCCGGTACACGACTTCCTGTTCACGTACTACAGTTTCGCGCCCGCCAAACTGAAGCAGTGGCTGCCGCCGCAGGGGGTGAGCCTCGAGGTGCAGGCCGGCGACCTGGCCGAACGCCCCTGGCTGACCCGGCCGCCCTGCTGCCAGGACGGCGACCGGGTGGCCCAGGATCCCGCCGCCATGCCGGCGGCGAAGCGCGACCTCGCGCGCTGGGTCGCCAGCCTGTGCGCCGGCATCCTCGAACGGGCGCCGCGCTTCGCCTGCTTCGGCCTGCACGAGTGGGCGATGGTGTACCGGCAGTCGCGCGAACAGATCCGCCACCAGGGCTACGAACTGCGCCTGGCTCCGGAGGAGCTCGCACGCTTCGTCGAGTCGCAGAACCTCGGCTGCACGCACTACGACGCCTACCGCTTCTTCACCGCCGAAGCGCGGCCGCTGAACGCCCTGCAGCCGACGCTGGAAACCCGGCTGGAGCTGGAGCAGGGCGCCTGCCTGCACGCCAACATGGATTTGTACAAGTGGGCGACAAAGCTCTGGCCGTGGATCGGCAGCGACCTCGTCGGCGAAGCCTTCGCCCTGGCCTGCGCCGGCCGCGACCTCGACATGCGGGCCAGCCCCTACGACCTGCGGCATCTCGGCTACGAGCCGGTCTGCATCGAAACCGCCGCCGGCCGCGAGCAGTACCAGGCCGAGCAGCGCGCGCTCGCCCTCAAGACCGTGCCGGTGCGCGCTGCGCTGCGCGACGCCGCGCTGCGCCTCGCCGGCATCCCGGAAGCGCCTCCGTAAACGAGGCCGTAACGCCCCTTCCAGAATTCCGAAGTCAGAGTCAGCGCCCGTTCGGCGGCGGCGGTCAGGACTGCACGCGCGTGTTTCGAATGCGTTCAAGCGCCAGCGGCTTTCTGCCGGAGTGGAACAACCGCTTCAGCCGCTCGACGTTCTGCTCGACGGCATGGGTGAACGTGTTCACTTCGTCGTCGCAGTCTCCGTGGCGGTGAACCCAGTCGAGCTGCATCCTCGCGAGACCCGGCTGCCGGTCGCCACGGGCGGTCTCGCGGCGTTCCAGTTCATCCAGAGGGCATTCCATCCGAATCAGGAACACCTCGCCCCCCCGCAGGGCCTCGGCGATCTGCTCCATTCGGTCCTTCCGCTCGATGACGTGGTCGACGATCATCGGGAAGCCGCATTCTGCGATGAGCGGCAGCGAGCGATGAAAGGCGGAGAGCAGCGGGAGAAGCACCCTGGGCCGCACTTGATCGTCCTTCAGCACCTGCTCGGATGCCATGAAGATGAACTGGTCGTTCGAGACGTGCAGCGTCGGCGCGGGCATGGCCCGCTGCAGCGCGGTGGCGAGGGTGGTCTTGCCGGAACTGGAGGTGCCGTTGCGGAGAAGGGCGTGGTCAGGGGTTCGACCGAAGCCAGGCAAGCGCCTGCGGCAGTTCGGCGCCCCAGCACACGGGGTCGTGGCCGCCGTCGTACTCGTGACGGTGAACCGTGTGCCCGACATCCGCCATGCGTCTCGCCAACCGGCGCACGGAAGCAAGCTGGCTGGTCGTTTGCACCAGCGGTGTGGGAGGATGCGAGGCGTTCTCCTGCACTTCACGGGTTCCGACGCTGAGCCAGTGGCGCCCCGGCACCGCGGGCCGTTCATCCAAGGAGGCCGCCAGCCACTCCTCCTGCCACCAGGCGGAAGGCGACTGCGCCAGCACGCCGGCAAACACGCCCGGATGCCGCAGCGCGGTGAAGAGGGACTGCAGGGCGCTCAGGCTGAGACCGCACAGGAACAGGCGCTCAAATTGCCCCGCCTCGCGCTCGATCCAGCGCGTCAGGTCCTGGGCCACAAACGCGGCGAAGCGTTCATTGCAGGTGTAGACCTCGTGCCGGTCCGCCGCGCTGAGATTGGGCAGATAGACGCAGGCAAGCGGCGGCAGCGCGCCTGACGCCTGCGCCGCGGCCAGGCTTTCGGGAGCCTTCACGCGCTCGGTGTACAGTTCGCCGTCAAGGAAGATCAGGCAGTCCTTCGCCTCGCCGGTCTGATGAACCCAGGCCAGACGCGGAGCGGACAGCAGATCGCCGTCGAGCCGATGTTCGGTGATGCGGGTTTTCATGAGATTGGGCGCGCTTTCTTCGGGCCGGACTTAGCCCGCGGGAAACGGGCGCTGGGCAGGCTTGGGCACCGTCAGCGGATCACGCCTTCCTGCTGACGAAGGGATGCAGGAAGCGCACGGGGCAGAATTTCCAAATCGTCGAACAAGGCCGCCCCCCCGGGCCCGTGGGCGCGCAGCGCCACCCACACATCGTGATCTTCCAGGATCGTTTTCACCGGGAAGATGGGTTCCGCGAAGTGGCGCGGCAGAAAGAAGCCCATCTTCAGGCCTTCATTGCCGTCGCGATCCATTTCATACACCGCTCCGCTGATCCGGAGGGTCTGTTCGTCCACCCGGGCAAAGGTCACCCGGAGGCGATACCACGCCCCCTCGCTCGTGGTGAAATTGTTCGGGGATTCCCATGAGCGCGGAGCTCCGAGAGGTGCCTCTTTGCACTGGAACTGCAGCCGCAGGGTGTCGTTCTCCACCTTCAAACGCAGGGCGATGAAGGCCGAGCCGGGAACGCCGCTCAGGTGGCCGTCGAGGCTCCCGGTGAGACCCAGGGCAAGGGCGTGCGATTCCGCGCCGATCTCACTGCGCCGGAAGCAGCAAGACAACTCCAGGGATGCCAGCTTGGACAAATCGTAGCTCTTGCTGCGATACACAAGCGTGCTTTCACTGGTCATGTTTTCAGCCGTCACAACGCCGTGAGTGTCGGCCAACCCCAGCGGGGTGAGGCCATAGGGACTTTTGCCGAACAGGATGTTTTCAGCAAAAGCATCAGACAAATGCCCCATGTTGAAGTCCACCAGCTCCGCACCAGGCGTTTTTGCCTTGGGCTTGCGGCCGCCCTGCCGAACGAAAACCCCGGCCGTCAAAGCCAGCAGCAAAGCTGCGGAAACGACGACAGCGGCCCTGGGGCCCGCGCGAGAACGCGGGGGTGACATGCTGGAGGAAACGCCGGAACCCGATGCCGTGACCAGCGCCTCGATCGACCGGCGCAGGTCTGCAGCCGTGGCGAAGCGCTGCTCAGGATGCTTTTCCAGCGCCCGCAGGACCACCTCGTCGATGCGGATGTCCACCTGCACGCGCTTCGAGGGCGGAGCAACCTCCTCCTTGGGACGCTCGCCGGTCAGCATCTCGTACAGGACAATGCCCAGGCTGTAGATGTCGGCGCGATGGTCAGCCATGCCGCTGGCCTGCTCCGGCGCAGCGTAGTCGGGCGTTCCGAAGGGCAGTGAGGGCGAACCGTCCGCCCGAGGGCTTGACGTCCCGTCGGGCGAAGCCGGAGCGTCCTCGCTGCGGAGCATTCTTGCGATGCCAAAGTCCGCAATCTTAACCACGCCCGCTTTGTTGATGAGCAGGTTCTCCGGCTTGATGTCGCGATGCACGATGCCCTGGTCGTGGGCGCATTGCAGCGCTTCGCACACTGGGGGCACGATGCCAAGGGCTTCCCTGGGCATGAGGCGCCTGGTCTGCAGCACTTGACGAAGATTCATGCCGTCCACGAATTCCATCAGCAGGTAGTAGAAACCGCCCGCGCGCCCGAAATCATAGACCCCGACGACGTTCGGATGATTCAGGGCCGCGAGCGCCTGCGCTTCCTTTTCAAAGCGCGCGGCGAACTGCGGATCGTTGGCGCGCTCCGGCGCGAGCAATTTCAGCGCGACGAGGCGGTTCAGCGATTTCTGCCGCGCTTTGTACACGACCCCCATGCCACCGCGACCGAGGCATTCGAGGATCTCGAACTGCGGGAAATGCGGCGCAATCTCCCCGGCGGAGAGAGGGGGGATTGCGGCCGCGGCAGCGCCCGCCCGAGTCGATTCGACGATCTGCGCCATCAGACAGCGCGGGCACTGCCTCTCCGGCACACCCGCCGGAAGGGCGGAGCCGCAGTGGGAGCAGGCCGGAGCGGAAAATGCAGCACTCATGCCTGTAAACTGACGCGTCACGGCCGGAACCGAACAGGCTTTTCACCGGCTTAAGGCGGAAAAAAGCGCCTCCATCTCGTCCTGCACAGCGGCGGAGTCCTCCAGGGTCCCGGCCACTTCCGCCTTCACGCACTGGCGCAGGCGCTTCTTCAGCCGGCTCACCGCCATGCGGAAGGCATCAAAACGCATCCCGCATTCGGCCGCCAGCGCCGTTTGATCTCCGTGGCTGGCGTGACCGCTCAGAATCCCGCTCACCGCATCAAAGAACGCTCCGCGTCCTTCGGACAGGCATTCGGCCTTCAGCGCCTCCATGCCGCGAGCAATCACCGTCACGGCCCACTGGCGATCAAACTCGGCGTCGGGTGACAGCCGGCGCCCATCCGGCACATCGGCGGCGTCAGGGTCATCCAGGGAAAGCGTCTTCATTCCTCCGCCCCGCTTCAAGCGCCCCTCCGCCTCGCGTTGATGCGCGAGGAAATGCTTCACCGCGCCGAGCAGGTAGGCGCGGAAGCGGCCCCGGTTCGAGTCCGCCGCGGCGATCACGCCGCCCGACAGCATTTGCGCGAAGAACGCATGCCCCATCTCGCGCGCCGCCTCCGGATCCCGCAGCACGCTGCGCAGATAGGCCACGACGGGTTCGTAGTAGGCATCGCACAGATCCGCCAGCGCCCGGTGTCCCTCCTGCGAATCCGCTTTCGCCAAGACGACGCGCGTCCACCGCGTCGTGTGAAACGGCGCGGCGGGGCGGGTTGGACGCGGAGAGGTGGCCATCAGAACGACGAATGCCACGGTTCCATGACGTTTGGGAGCGGAAACGTGACCGGCAGGATGGCGATCCGGTGCCTTTCCGCGAAGGGGGGGGGGCGTGACGGCCCCTGGCCCGACTTCGGTTCACTCGCCATCGGGCCGGTCGCGGTGGCGGAGCGGCTACGGAACCCGAACCGGAGGACTCGCGGGGGATTCAAGGCGGGCGGCGTCCAGAAACGTGAGCGTGTACGTGTGCCCGGCACGGCTCTCATCGGTGCAACCCTGCGCGCGCAGGCTTTCCGGTGCGGCGTCGCGTCCGGTCCCGAGAAAATCGGCCGCTCCGATGCCGAACTCCTTCCACAGCCGTCCGTCGCGATGCACACGCACCGCGCGCAGACCGCCGGCGAGTTCAGGCACGATTCGCCAAGCGAGCTTCACGGCGCCATCGCCTGCACGCCAGCCCTGCAGCTCCGGCGCCTGCACGGGCGACTTTTGCGGACGCAGCGTGCCGGTTTTGGAAAACTCACGCCACAGCTTCGCGAAAGCCGCGTTCGGCATCCACGTCAGCGCGGCGGCGCGGCGATTCGCGGCATTGGCATCGCGGTCTTCCAAGGTGGTCATGTCCGCCAAGGCGCCGGGCTGCGCTTGACCGGACAGAACCGCATCGAAAAAATTGAGACTCATCAGACGCGAGTCATCGCAGCCGTGTTCCGAACGCGGATCGATGACGCGCGTGACCCGGCCACCCTGCATCCGCAGCTCACGGAACATCGTGTTCATCGGTTCCCATGACACGTGGTGGCTGGATGCCGGCACGCTTTCCCTCTTTCCCCACACGAACAGCAGCGGCAACCCGCGTGCGGCGGCGAGAAATTTTTTCCGGAAATCCGGGTCGCCGAACTGTTTGTGGCAGCCGCCGCGAAAGGACGCCGCCAGCACGCGTTCCGGATGCCGGACGATCATTTGCGCCGACCAACTCGAACCGCCCGAGTGCCCCCACAGCACCCAGGGCGTGTCTTTCAATTCCGCGCGCCCGGAACGCCGGGCAAAATCCTCCAGGGCGGCTCCGAGCGCGCGCTCGGAGCCGCTGTCGGGATCGTTCCATTCGTCGCAGC
>CAYYJK010000077.1:10099-13592 GCA_964472185.1 uncultured Prosthecobacter sp. | reverse complement strand
GGGTTCTTCGGCAGCGCCGTGCCGGCCCTGGCGGAAACCGCGCGACCGGACGAGGTCGGCGAGCTGGCGCGCACGCTCAGCCGGGCGCGCGACGACCTTTGGCACGAGCGCCGGCTGCGCGAGCATTCGGAGCGGCTGGCCCTGCTGGGGCGCATGGCGACCAGCCTGGCGCACGAGATCAAAAACCCGCTGGCCTCCATCCAGCTGCACGCGCAGCTGATGGACCATGCCGGGCTCGATGCCGAATCGCAGGGTTCCCTGCGCCACCTGCTGGCGGAAGTGCGCGTGATCGAAGGGCTGGTCAACCAGTGGCTGTATCTGGCGCGCCCCGCCCCGCCGCTGCTTCAGCCGCTGGAGGCCGCGGAGCTGGTGAGCGAGGCCGTGAACGCGATCCGGGCTCAGGCGGCCCACGCCGGGGTCGTTCTGGAGACGCCGGCGCCTCCGGCGGTCGGCCGCATTGGCGGCGACCGGCCGCGCCTGGCCCAGGCGCTGCGCAACCTGCTGCTCAACGCCATCCAGGCAATGCCGCGCGGCGGCCGCCTGCGCGTCGAGACCGGGGCGGCGGACGGGCGTCTGCAGCTGCGCATTCACGACGCCGGTCCCGGCTTTTCGGCCGCGGCCCTACAGCACGGCACCGAACTGTTTTTTTCCGAGAAGGAGGGCGGCATGGGCGTGGGGCTGAACGTGGCCGCGGAGATCATTTCTGCCCATGGCGGCTGCCTGAGGCTCAAAAACCATCCGGAAGGCGGCGGCTTGGTGGAGATTGAGTTGCCCCTGGACGCTTCCGGACCATCGAATGAGCCATGCCTGCGCGAGTCCTGATCATCGAAGACGAGTACGCCCTGGCGGCGGCGCTGGCGACCGTGGTCCGGCGGCTGGGGGCCGAGCCCGTGGTGGCGGCTTCCGGGCAGGGCGGTTTGGACAAGGTCCAGCGCCAGGCTTTCGACGCCGTGCTGCTCGACATCGGTCTGCCCGACATGAGCGGGCTGAAGGTGCTCGCCGCGCTGCGGACCGCGGCGCTGGCAACGCCGGTGCTGGTGATCACCGCGCACGGTACGCTCGACAACGCCCTCGAAGCCCGGCGCCTGGGCGCTCGGGAGTACTTTTTGAAGCCGCTCAACGTCGCCGAACTGCAGGCGAGCCTGAAGGCCCTGCTGGCGGAGAACGCCGGCTCGGCGGGCGCGGTGCCGCCGGCGGAGCGCCTGCTGATGACCGGCGCCGCCCCGGCGATGCAGCGCGTCTTCGCCCTGCTGGCGCAGGCCGGAGCCGCGGAGGCGCCGGTGCTGCTGACCGGGCCGCATGGCGCCGGCAAGACGCTCGCAGCCGAGGTGATTGCCGGCCAGTCGCCGGAGCGGCCGCTGCACCGCTACCGCTGCGACGAGTGGTTTGCCGATCAGGCCGGGGCGGAATTGCAGCGCAGCCTGGAGGCGGCCGCGGGCGGTCTCCTGCTGATCGAGGAGGTTGGGCTGCTGCCGCTGCCGCTGCAGGCCGTGCTGGCGCGCGCGCTGGGGCAGGGCGGTTTCCGGCTGCTCTCCACGGCGACGCCGTCGCTGCAGGAGGCGCTGGCGGCCGGGCGTTTTCGCGAGGATCTGTTCTATCAGCTGGCGGTGCTGCAGATCCCGCTGCCGCCGCTGACGGAGCGCACGGAGGATCTGCCGGAATTGGCGATGCAGATGCTGCGCGCCGCGGCGCCGGAGCGCGACTGGACCCTGGCCCCGGAGACCCTGGCTTGCCTGAAGGCCCATGACTGGCCCGGCAACGTACGCGAGCTGGCGTCGGCCATGCGGCACGCCGCCGCCGTCTGTCCGGCTTCGCCGATCCTGCCGCGGCACCTGCCGGCGGCGCTTCAGCCCGGGGCGGGGGAGACGCATCTGGACCTCGCCTTGCAGCGGGCGCTGCTGGCCTGGCTCGACCTGCGGCTGACCGGCGCCGAGACGGACCTGCCGGATTACGACACGCTGCTGGCCGGGCTGGAAAAGCCGCTGCTGGCCGACCTGCTCAGGCGCTTCGATGACAAACCGACGCGGCTGGCCGCGGCGCTGCGCATGAACCGCGCGACGCTGCGCCGCAAGCTGCGCGAGCTGCTGGGCCGCGACTGAGGCTCAGATCCAGGTGCCGGCGGGAATGACGGTGTCCTTCGGGATGACGACGATGCCGTCGCGGATGTGGAACAGCGCGCTGTCCATGTTCTCCGGCTTGCCCTCGGGGGTGATGACGACGTTGTCGCCGATGTGGACGTTCTTGTCGATGATCACCCGTTCGATGCGGCAGTTGCGGCCGATGCCCGGAGCGGGCCGGTTCGGGTCGGTGCCGACCATGCCGGCATAGTAGTCGGCGCCCATGATCACGGTGTCGCGGATGGTGGTGCCGCTCTCGATGATCGAACGCACGCCGATGACGGCGGTTTCGACGTGGGCGTCGGTGATGATGCAGCCGTCCGAGATCAGGGCCTCGCGGATGACGGCGCCGTTGATCTTGGTGGCCGGCAGGAAGCGGGCGTGGGTGAAAATCGGCGCGACCGAGTCGAAGAAGTCGTACTGCGGGACGAGCTTGCAGAGGTCCAGGTTGGCCTGGAAAAACGAGCGGATGGTGCCGATGTCCTCCCAGTAGCCCTGGAAGTTGAAGGCGTGCACCTTGTACTTCTTCAGCGCCGTCGGGATGATGTGCTTGCCGAAGTCGATGAAGTCGTTGTCGAGGCTTTCGATGAGGGCCTGGCGGTTGAACACGTAGATGCCCATCGAGGCCTGGTAACGCGGCTCGTTCGTGGCCAGGCCGAGCTCGCCGAGCGTCTCCTTGGGCATGCGCAGCCCTTCGAGCAGGGTGGGATCCTTCGGCTTCTCGACAAACTCATGGATGCGGCCGGTGGCGTCGGTCTTCATGATGCCGAAGCCGGTGGCATCCTGGGCGTTCACCGGCAGGGTGGCGATGGTCAGCTCGGCGCCGGACTGCAGGTGCTGGTCCATGACCTTGCGGAAATCCATGCGGTACAGCTGGTCGCCGCTGAGGATGAGGTAGTAGTCGTAGGTCTGCTCCAGGAAGTAGCGCAGGTTCTGGCGCACGGCATCGGCCGTGCCCTGGTACCAGCGCTCGCCGTCGGCGGTCTGCTGGGCGGCCAGCACCTCGACGAAGCCGCGGGTGAAGGGGTCGAACTTGTAGGTGCGCGCGATGTGGCGGTTGAGCGAGGCGCTGTTGTACTGGGTGAGCACGTACACCTGGCGGACGCCGGAGTTGATGCAGTTGCTGATCGGGATGTCGACGAGGCGGTACTTGCCCGCCAGCGGCACCGCCGGTTTGGCACGATCCTTGGTCAGCGGAAAGAGCCGGGTTCCCGCTCCGCCGCCCATCACGATGGCGAGGGTGGAACGCCGCAGGATGGCGTCGGTTTCGAATCGTGTCGGCATTGGAACTGAGGGGATGAACTCGGGGACCTTTTCCTTGAAACAACGCGGATAGGCAAGCGTTTCTCGCCTGAGTGGAGACATTCCACGCCCGC
>CAYYJK010000077.1:1245-9999 GCA_964472185.1 uncultured Prosthecobacter sp. | reverse complement strand
AAACAACGCGGATAGGCAAGCGTTTCTCGCCTGAGTGGAGACATTCCACGCCCGCCCCGGCTTATCGTTGTCGCGAACCCCGTTCTTCCGCATGTCCCCTGCTACGCATCGCCTCTCCTTTCTTGTCCTGGCCGCTTTCGGCACGGCGTCCGGCGCGTCCGCCGCCGTGAGTTTTGAGAAGCAGCTCTGGCCGGTCCTTGAGGCCAAGTGCCTGAACTGTCACAAGGCTCCGCACGTCGAGAACGGCAAGAAGAAGGAGCCCAAGGGCGGCCTGCGCCTCGATGCCGCCTGGGCCATCCTCAAGGGCGGCGAAACCGGCCCGGCCGTGGTGCCGGGCAACCTCGCCAAGAGCTACCTGCACGAGGTCGTCACCCTGCCCAAGGACGACGACATGTTCATGCCGCCGAAGGGCGATCCGCTCACCGCCGAGGAGATCCGCCTGTTCAAGGAGTGGATCGAGGCCGGCGCGGATTTCGGCGGCTGGAAGGGCAATCTGGAAGGCGCCCCCGCCGGGGTGGCGCAAGGCGGAAGCGCGACGCCGAAAGTGCGCGATCACGAGGTGTTCTACCAGAAGCTCGCCGACGGCGTGAAGCCGGCGCCGGCCGAGGCCCTGGAGAAGGCCAAGGCCGCCGGTGCGCAGATCCAGGTGCTGAAGGCCGACGGGCCGCTGCTGCGCGCCGATTTCCTCACCGGCGTCTCGAAATGCACGGACGCCAGCGTGACGGCGCTGCTGCCGCTGAAGGCGCAGCTGGCCCAGCTCGATCTTGGCCGCACCGCCATCTCGGACGCCGCCCTGAAGACGGTCGGCCAGTTTGAACGCTTGGCCGTGCTCGACCTGCGCCAGACCAAGATCACCGATGCCGGCCTGGCCGAACTGGGCAGCCTCAAGCACCTGCGCACCCTCAACCTGTTTGGCACCCCGGTCAGCGACGCCGGAGTCGCGAAGCTGGGCGGGCTCAAGTCGCTGAAGGTGCTGTTCCTGGCCCAGACCCAGGCCACCGAGGCCGGCGTGAAGCAGCTTCAGGCCGCGCTGCCCGGGCTGCAGGTGACGCTGAAGTGAGCCGCTGCGGGCTCGTTCTGGACAAGCGCGGCGCCCGCAGCCATTCTGGGTTCCACTCTTTCCACCCCAGACTGCCATGACCCTTGCCCAGCGCCTCGTTGAAGACATGAAAACCGCCATGAAGGCGAAGGACAGCGTGACGCTGAACGTCGTCCGCGGCCTGAAGTCCGCCCTCAAGTATGCCGCCATCGAGAAGTTCGGCGCCGAAGGGGAGCTGGACGATGCCGAGGCGATCGTCGTCATCCGGCGCGAGCTGAAGAAGCGCCAGGACAGCATCGCCAGCTACGAGGCGGCCAGCCGCGCAGATCTGGCCGAGGTCGAGAAGGCCGAGGCGGCCGTGCTGGAAAAGTACCTGCCGGCGGCGATGAGCGCCGACGACCTCGCCGCCCTGGTCGACGCCGTGATCTCCGAACTGGGCGCGACCTCGAAAAAGGAGATGGGCGCGGTGATGAAGCTGCTTCAGGAACGCGCGGCGGGCCGCGCCGACAACAAGGCGCTGTCCAGCGAAGTCGCGAAGCGGCTGGCCTGAGCCTTTTCCGCATTTCACCCGTTCCCCGCGTGATCCGCGTTTCCGCCATCATCGTCGCGGCCGGCAGCAGCCGGCGCATGGGCTTCAACAAGCTGCTGGCGCCGCTGGCCGGTCAGCCGGTGCTGAGGCGCACGCTCGCGGCGTTCCAGGTTTGTGCGGAGGTGGACGAGATCGTGCTGGTGGTCGGTGACGAGGTGGGCGCGGCGGCCCAGGCGTGGCGGCGCGAGGGCGGGCTGGAGAAGCTCGGCGCGGTCATCGCCGGCGGCGCCGAACGCCATTGGTCGGTCTGGGCCGGGCTGCAGGCCTGTGCCGCGACGGCGGAATGGATCGCCGTTCACGACGGCGCGCGGCCGCTGATTGCGCCCGCGCAGATCGCGCGCACCTTGGCGGCGGCGCGGACGTCCGGCGCGGCGGCCTGCGCCCGGCCGCTGACGGAGACTCTCAAGCGCGCGGATGCGCAGGGGCGGGTCGTGGAGTCGGTCAGCCGCGAGGGCGTCTGGATCATGGAAACGCCGCAGATTTTCCGCCGGGACCTGCTGGAGCGGGCTTACGAGGCGGTCATTCGCGACGGCGCCCTGGTCACCGATGAGGTGTCCGCCCTGCAGCATGCGGGCGTGCCGGTCCAGCTGGTGGCCAACGACACGCCCAACCCCAAGGTCACCTTTCCGTCCGACCTCGGTCTCGCGGAAAGGTTCCTGGCGGAGCCGGCCTAGATTTCCCAGCCCGGACGGTAGCGCGGTTTGACCAGCGCGTTGGCGGCCTCGTGGTTGGTGATCTTCAGCGCGGCGGCGTCCCACTGCAGGGTCTCGCCCGGGAAGGGGCTGGCCAGGCAGCCGAGCAGCACGGCTTCGGTGAGCGGGCCGGCGTAGTCAAAGTTGGCGGTGGGCCGCTGCGCGCCGCCTTTGAGGCAGCAGTCGATGAAATCGGCCCAGTGATCGCGCGGCTCGAGCTTGGGGTACTTGAAGCCGGTGAACTTGTCGCGCGGGTAGAGCATCGGCGTGCTGCCGTGCGGGGACAGCAGGACGCCGTCGGTGCCGACGTACAGGCTGCCCTGGCCGGGGAACTTGGCGGCGTCCGCCAGTGCCATGATCTCCTGCGGCGGACGGGCGTCGCCGTCATACCAGGTGACCTTGACCGTGTCGCCGGCGGTGTAGGCGGTGCCTTTGAAGGTGTATTCGACGACGGCGTTGATGGCCCAGTTGGTGGCGTTGAGCGGGGCGGGGCCGCTGGACTTGACGGCGACCGGCGCCGCCAGATCGAGGGCGCGGAACCAGCCGCTGAACATGTGGCAGCCCATGTCGCCGAGGGTGCCGGTACCGAAGTCGCGGCGCTTGCGCCACTGGCCGGGGTGGTAGTAGCCCTTGATGTAGGGGCGGTCGGGGGCGCCGCCGAGCCAGAGCTGCCAGTCGAGTTCCGGCGGCACCGGGTCACTCTGCGCCGGCACCGGCTGCATGTCGCCCCAGAACTTGTTGGAGAAGGTGTGCACCTCCTTGACCTTACCGATGGCGCCCTGCTGGATGATCGCCACGGCGTGCCGTTCGGTGAACGAGGAGGAGACCTGGATGCCCATCTGAGTCATGACGCCCTTTTCGCGCGCCTTGAGCATGAGCTGGCGGCATTCGTGAAGGTTCTGCGCCAGCGGCTTCTGGCCGTAGACGTGCTTGCCCATCTCGAGGGCCTTCAGGCCCATCGGACCGTGCATGTGGTCGGGGGTGGAGACGTTGACCGAGTCGATCCGGTCGCCTTCCTTGGCGAGCATCTCGCGCCAGTTCTGGTAGCACTTGGCGTTGGGCCACTTCTCCTTGATGCGGGCGAAGTTGCGGGTGTCGACGTCGCACACGGCGGCCAGCTCCCACATCGGGTGGTTGTTCATGGCGGTCATGTCGGCCATCGACATGCCGGCGGCGCCGAAGGCGGCGTGGCGCAGCTTGCCGTTGGGGGAGGCGGCGCGCAGGCCGGTGGTGACGAACGGCGCGGCGAACAGGGTGCCGGCGGCGCGGGTGAGGAACTGGCGGCGGGAGGAGGGAGGGGTCATGGCGGAACGAGGTTTACGCAGGGTGGGGGACGATCTTTGCCCGGGCTTGGCCGGGAGGGTGCAAAAAGGCCGGACCCTGGGCGGGTCCGGCCTGGAAAGCGGGCCGTCAGCCGGCGCGCGGTCAGGACTGTTTCTTCTTCTGGAAGAGCAGGGCGACCAGCAGCAGGAGCAGGGCGCCCATGCCGGCGATGATGTAGGTCTGCAGGTTGGACTCTTCCTGGGGCGGCGGCACGTAGGCCGGTGCCGCAGGCACCATCGGCGCCGGGGCGGCCGGAGCGATGGCGGTTGCGGGCGCAGGGGCGGCGGGAACGGCGGCAGCGGGTGCCGGAGCCGTGCCGGCCGCGGCCGGTGCCGCCGCCTGGGGGGCGCCGGCGGCGGGTGCCGTGCCTGCGGCGGCCGGAGCGGTTTGACCGCCGGCTTCCGCCAGGATCTTCGCCACCCGGTCATCGACGCTGGCCGTGGCGGTGCCACCCATTGCGGCCGAGCCGCTGGTGACGCTCTGGGTGGTTGCCTGCTTGCGCACCAGTTCGCCGTAGAGGCGCATCAGGCGGCTCTTGAGGTCGGCCACCACGTCGCGGTATTCCTGGGTGCTGCTGAGGCTGCTGACCCGTTCGTAAGCGGCGGCGCCGCCCGTGTAGTCGCCCTCGCCGATTTTGCGGTACACCGCCACCAGGGTTTCGTTCTTGGTGCGCATGTCGTCCAGGTTGAGGGCCTGCAGGCGGGTGCGCTCGCCGACGACAACCTTCTGCATCGCCAGGATCGACGGCAGGTCATACTTGTACGGCTCGATCCAGCGCACCTGGCTGCGCTTCTCGGCGTCGGACTGGGCGCGCCACTTGGTCTTCTCCTCCTCGATGGCGGCCTTGGTGCGGGCCTGGTCGGTGTCGTTCAGCTTCTTGAGGCCTTCGTCGCGCTGCTTCTGCAGGGCCGGCTGTTCCTGGGCCATGCGCGAGAGGATGACTTCCCACTTGTCCAGGCAGGTGAGCGCCTCGGTGATCGCCTGCGGGTAGTAGGTCGAGGCCAGGTAGCCCGGTTTGTTTTTGGTGAATCGGTCGAACACGCGCAGGGCTTCAACCCACTCGTTCTTGGCCATCTGCTCGCGCATTTCGGTCAGCAGGCGGTAGGCCTCGATGTTGAACTGCTCGCCCTTGGTCTCCGTGGCCGTCAGCCAGCGGCCTTCCAGCTTGGCTTCGCCGTTGGAGACACGGGTCTTCTCCTCCTGCAGGGTCGCGATCAGGCCCTCGGCCTCCTTGGCCTCCGGCGTGCCGGGGTACTTGTTCACGAAGGGGCGCAGGCGGTCCTGGATGATCTGCTCGTACTTGTCGGCGGTCAGCAGGTCGGCGGTCGGCAGCACCTTGCGCAGCTCGATGATCTCGACCTCCTCCGGCCGCTGCTTGATCACCTGCTGGATGTCGCTCATCGGGAAGTCCTTCTCGTCCCAGATCTTCGGCGTCAGGCGGTACTTCATGCGCACCGCGGTCGGGCTTTCGGACAGAATGTTGCCCTCCACCTTGTTGCCGTTTTTCAAGATCAGGATGTCGGCATGCACCAAGGAGGTGCCGCAGAGGAGCGCCAGCAAGGCGAGGCGGGATCGGCTGAATTTCATGGCTCGGAATGAGGTATGGATAGGAATGCGGTGGCGGGAAACCCGCCGAATTTGGGGATTTAATCGGGTTTCGTTTGCTGAGTAAAGCGCGAAACATGCGGATTTCCCCGAGCGTACGCCGGGCCCGGCGAGGCGCGCCGGTGCGGCGGCGCGCAAGAGTCCGGCGGGCTCCGGCGTTTCCGCGCCGTCATGCTCCGCTTCCTTGTCTCCGGCCTGCTCGCGGCCGCACTTGCCACCGCCCAGGCCGCCCGTCCGAACGTGCTGCTGATCTGCGTCGACGACCTCAAGCCGGTGCTCGGCTGCTACGGCGACCGCACCGCGAAGACCCCGCACATCGACCGCTTGGCGCAGCGCGGGCTGCGCTTTGACGCCGCCTACTGCAACCAGGCGGTCTGTTCGCCTTCGCGCAACGCCCTGATGACCGGTCTGCGGCCGCAGACGCTCGGCATCTACGAGCTGTCGACCCACTTCCGCAAGGCGGCGCCCGCGGCGGTGTCGCTGACCCAGCACTTCATGGCCGGCGGTTACCGCGCCGAGGGCCTGGGCAAGATCTACCATGTCGGCCACGGCAACATCGACGACGCGGCGTCCTGGTCGGTGCCGTCCTGGCGGCCGAAGGCTGCCAGCTACCGCCTGCCGGCCAGCACGGAGCAGACGCGGCCGTCGAAGGTCGGCGGTCCGCGCGGCCGCGCCACCGAGGCCGCGCCCGTCGGCGATGACGACTACGCCGACGGCCAAATCGCCGCCGAGGCGGTGCGCCGCCTGCAGAGCGCCGCCCGGACGCCGGAGCAGCCGTTTTTCCTGGCGGTCGGCTTTCTCAAGCCACACCTGCCGTTTGTGGCGCCGCAGAAGTACTGGGACCTGTACGATCCGGCCCGGCTGCCCATGCCGGAGGTGACGGCGCCGCCCGAGGGGGCGCCGGCCTTCGCCCCCCAGTTCGGCGGCGAACTGCGCCAGTACAGCGACATGCCGGAAACCGGACCGATCGACGCCGCAGCGGCCCGCCGGCTGATCCACGGCTACTATGCCTCGACCAGTTACATGGACGCCCAGGTCGGCCGGGTGCTCGACGCCCTGGACGCCGCCGGTCTGGCGGCCAACACCGTCGTGATCCTGTGGGGCGACCATGGCTGGCATCTCGGCGACCACGGCATGTGGTGCAAGCACACCAACTACGAGCAGGCGGCGCGCATCCCGCTGATCGTCGCCGCTCCCGGCTTGGCCCGGGGCGCTGCCACCGCGGCCCTGGTGGAGACGGTCGACCTGTATCCGACGCTGGCCGAACTGGCCGGCCTGCCGGCACCCGCAGGGCTCGACGGCGTCAGCTTCGCCCCGGTGCTGCGCGATCCGGCGCGCACGGCGCGCGACAGCGTCATCCACGTCTATCCGCGCAACCAGCTGCTCGGCCGGGCCATCCGCACCGGCCGCTACCGGCTCGTCGAGTGGAAGCAGCCGGGGGCGGGCCGGCCGGTGGAGGCCCTGGAACTGTACGACTATCAGGAAGACGCGCTGGAGACCCGGAACCTGGCCCAAGCCAAGCCCGAAGTCGTGGCGCAGTTGCAGGCCATCCTGGCCGCGCACCCCGAGGCCAAACCCCAGCGGCCGGCGGCCAAAAATCCGGCCGCCAAAGCGAAGCCACCCGGCCGGAAAAAGGCGGCGCCGAAGCCTTGAAGCAGAGCGCTTACGGCTGCAGCAGCTGGCTGTCCTGCAGCCACTCGACGAGGCGCTGCGGCCAGCGGCCCGCGGCCGTCGTCGTGCCGGGGCGGTAGCCGAAACCATGGCCGGCTTCGCTGTAGATGTGCAGCTCCGCCTTCACGCCCGCGGCCTTGTACTTGAGGTAGAGCGTCGCCATGCCTTCGGCGATGTCCTGGCGGTCGCCGTAGCCGCAGGCGATGAACACGGGCGGCATGCCCTTTTCCGCCGAGAACAGGCGCGAGGTGCCGGGGTAGATGAGCGCCTGGAAATCGGGGCGGCTGCTGGCGCGCTCGACGGGGTCGGCGGCGCCGGGTTGGCCGGGGTCGCTCTTCATGGCGGCGAAGGCGGCGAGCTCGCCGCCGGCGGAAAAGCCGAGAACGCCAATGCGGTCGGGGCGGATGCCCCACTCGGCGGCGCGATGGCGCACCGTGCGCAGGGCGCGGCGCATGTCGGCCATGGCGTGATCCTGGATCGTGTAGGTCGAGCCCTTCTCGCGGGCGAGGCGGTACTTGAGCACGAACGCGGCGATGCCCTGGTCGCGGAACCACTCGGCCAGCGCGCCGCCCTCATGGCCCAGGCAGAGTTTCGCGTGGCCGCCGCCCGGCGCGATGATCACCGCCACGCCGCGGCTCTTGTCCCGGGCCGGCAGGTAGGGCGTGATCGAGGGAGTGTGCACGTTGACCACGTTGCTGCCCTCCAGCCGTTCGGCCTCCGCCGCCCGCGCTTCGGATCCCGGCGCGCCGTTTTTCCACAGCGGCAGGGCGGCGGGCGGCTCGGCGGCGCCAAGGGTGGCGGCGGTCAGGGACAGGAGGGCGGCGAAGACTTTCATGTTTGTGAGGCAGGGACGGGAGTGTGGCTGCGGAGGGCGGTGGCGCTCGCGGTTCAGGGCGGCGTCAGTTTGCTGACCAGGGTGCTCAGGTAGGGGAAAAGCTGCTTCTTGCGGCTGACCACGCCGGGCATGTCGTAGACCTGCGGGCTGCGCTCGTGGTAGTCGATGGCGGCGGCGACGCGGCGGTCGCCGGCGACGAGCAGAACGCTGTGGTGCATGGTGATGTCGGTCACCATCAGGCAGGCGAAGTGCAGCTGGTGGGCCTGGCAGAGTGCGCCCAGCGCGCCCTGCAGCTCGGCCTGCTTCTTCCAGAACTCGTCGAGGCCCATCTCCTCGATCTGGCTGATGCTGATGCGCCAGCCGTTCTCCTCGAAGACCTTGCGGTCGCCCTCGATCGCGCGCGCCGGGGTGGCCTCGCGCAGCAGCGAGCCGGCGGCAAAGAAGTCCTTCACGAACTGCGCGGCGTCGACACCGGCGACCCCGGCCAGCCACTCGAGGATCTCGCGGTCGGTGTTGGTCGAGGTCGGGCTGGTGAGGTTGAGGGTGTCGGAGATCAGGCCCGCGCACAGGCAGATGGCGGTGGCCTTGTCCGGCGTCAGGCCGCGCATGCGGTACATGATGCCGACGATGGTGCTGGTGCTGCCCACCGGCTCGTTGATGAAGCGCACCGGCTCCCGCGTGCGCAGGTTGCCGCTGAGGCGGTGGTGGTCGATGACCTCGACGATCTCCGCCTCGTCCGCGCCGGCGACGGCCTGCGAGAACTCGTTGTGGTCGACCAGCACGAGCCGGGTGCGCGGCACCTCGACGAGATCCGACTTCGAGAACACGCCCTCGAGGCGGCCGGTTTCCTCGTCGATGACCGGAAACAGCGGCTGGTGCGAGTCGTGCACCGCATGCATGATCTCGCGCAGCGGCGTGCGCGCCCCGAAGGCCAGGAAGCCGTGTTTCTCCGCCTCGCCGATCGGCCGCGAGAAGCGGATCAGCTGCGAGGCGCTGGCGG
>CAYYJK010000077.1:0-1145 GCA_964472185.1 uncultured Prosthecobacter sp. | reverse complement strand
TTCTCCGCCTCGCCGATCGGCCGCGAGAAGCGGATCAGCTGCGAGGCGCTGGCGGTGTCCTGGGCGGCCGAGAGGATGGCGACGCCGCGCTCCCGGGCGCGGGCGACGAGGTCGGGGGCCGGCTGGAAGCCGCCGGTGATGATCAGGCAGCGCGCGCCGAGTTCGATCGCCAGCTGGTGGATCTCCGGGCGGTCGCCGGTGAGGATGGCGAGCTGGCGGGCCGGGAAGTGGCGGGCGCGAGCGCGCGTGGTTTCGACGCTGGAGGCGGCGACGACCAGGATGAGTTCCTCGACCTCGGCGGAGGGCGGTCCGTCGCCGATCAGGCGGGCGCCGAGGGCGTTGACGACGTTGGACACCGAGGTGCGCACGACACGGTTGGCGGCGCCATGGGTTTCCTGGGCGGGCAGGAACAGCTGCGCCAGGTCCTGCATCATCGGCATGCTCAGCAGGCGGCCCTCGGCGTCGACCACCGGGATCGAGCGGAAGCCGTGCTGCACCATCTTGCGGTAGACGGACAGGAAGGTCTCCGCCGCGGAGGCGGTGAGCACGTCGCGGCGGCAGACCACGGCCGCGGTGGGGCGGACGTCGAGCAGCAGTTTCGGCGGTTCGACGCCGGCCTGCCGGAGCACCCAGTGCGTGCGCGCGTTGATCTCGCCGCAGCAGGCGGCCTGGACGTCGCCGCCGCGCACGGCGCGCAGGTGGGCGGCATAACCGATGGCGGCGCAGATGGCGTCGGTGTCCGGATTGCGGTGGCCGATGACGTAGAGGGGGTCGGACATGAGGGGCGGGAATGGGCGGCTACTCGGCCTTGCGGTAGAAGGGCTTCCGGACCACTTCGGCCGGGAAGCGGCGGCCGCGGATCTCGATTTCGAGGGCGGTGCCGGGCTTCGACGCGGCCAGCGGCAGGTAGGCCATGCCGATGCCGCGGCTCAGGCTGGGCGACTGCGTGCCGCTGGCGACCTCGCCGACGTTGGCGCCGTCGCAGAACACCGGGTAGTGCGGCCGCGGCAGCGCGTCCTTGCCGGTGAAGGCCTCCTTGTCGAGGGCGACGAAGAAGCCCAGGCCGGCCTCCAGCGGCGTCCGGTCGGGAAACAGGTCGTTGCCGTTGAGCGGGTAGCCCATCTCCAGGCGCAGGGTGTCGCGCG
>CAYYJK010000076.1:10011-13639 GCA_964472185.1 uncultured Prosthecobacter sp. | reverse complement strand
AAAGTTCGGGAATGGCAGGTCAGGGCGCCTTGGCCGGAGCCGGAGCCGGAGCCGGCACGGGCTTGGCCTCGACCTTCGGAGCTGCCGGTGTCGCAGGAGCAGCCGCCTTGGGGGCGCCCGCCGGCAGCAGGGTTGGCGACAGCGTGCCGCCGTTGTTGAGGTTCAGCTTGGGCGCTTCGGGCGCGGGGGCCGATTTCGGCTTCGGCGGGCCGTCAACCTCCTTGGTGGGCAGCTTGGCGGCAATCCACTTCAGCCGGCTCTCGCTCTGCTCGAGGAAATCGCTGCTGGCGTTCGGGAACTTGGCGGGAACGGCTTCGTAGGCCGCCTTGGCTTCGGCTTCCTTGCCGGCCGCCCAGAGCAGGTCGGCCAGGCGGATCTGAGCGAGCGCCGCGACATCGGCGTCGGCGTATTCGGCGACAAGGCGCTCGAGGACCGGCCGGGCCTCATCGGCCTCGCCCATGGCGTCGAGCTTCGAGGCCAGCGCCAGCAGCGCCTCCGCCAGCAGCGGATGCTTGGTCTGCCCGGTGGTGAACTCGCGCAGGGCGGCCACCGATGAATCCTTCTTGTTCTGGGCCCACAGCAGGTCGGCCTTCAGCAGCAGCGCGTTGCCGGCCGCCACCGTGCCGGGGAACTCACTGAGCAGGAGGTCGCAGTCCTCGACGGTCTTGGCGGAAGCGAAGCGTTCGCCAGCCTGCACGGCCTTGGCCTTGCTGGCGTAGGAAGCGAAGCCGTACAGAACCACCGCGACGGTGGCCGCGCCGAAGAGCAGCAGCAGCTTTTTGAAGTTGGCCTCCAGAAACCTCTCCAGAGGCGGAGTGAGATCGGCGGGAGCGTGCGGGAGTGGAGCTTGGGACATGAGCCTGGTGAAAAGGAATCCTGAATGCGTTTAGGCGCCGACTTTGGCGCGCGCCTCGTCCGCCAGCGCCGTCGAGAGGTAACGTTCGCCCGTCGAGCAGGCGATGGTGACGATGAGTTTGCCGGCGTTTTCCGGGCGGGCGGCGACGCGCAGGGCGGCGGCGACGTTGGCGCCGGTGCTGATGCCGACCAGCAGCCCCTCCTCCTTGGCGAGGCGGCGGGCCATGGCGAAGGCCTCGTCATTGCTCACCTTGATGCACTCGAGGATCTGCGCGTTGCCGGCGCTGTCCTTGAGGTGGAGGTTTTTCGGCACGAAGCCGGCGCCGGTGCCCTGGATCTTGTGCGGCCCCGGCTGCACCGGTTCGCCTGCGAGGGTCTGGTTGATCACCGGAGAGGCTTCCGGCTCGACCGCGATGGCCTGGAAGGCCGGCTTGCGCGGCTTGATGACCTCGCAGCAGCCGGTGAGGGTGCCGCCGGTGCCAACGGCCGCCACCAGGATGTCGACGGCGCCGTCGGTGTCCGCCCAGATCTCCTCGGCGGTGGTCTTCATGTGGACGGCCGGGTTGGCCGGGTTCTCGAACTGCTGGGGCATCCAGGCGTTCGGCGTCTCCTTGACGATCTCCTCAGCCTTGGCGATGGCGCCCTTCATGCCCTGCGGGCCGGGGGTGAGCACGAGTTCGGCGCCGAGCAGCGCCAGCAGGGTGCGGCGCTCCAGGCTCATGGTCTCCGGCATGGTGAGCACGAGCTTGTAGCCCTTGGCCGCCGCCACGAAGGCCAGCGCGATGCCGGTGTTGCCGCTGGTCGGCTCGACGATGAGCGTGTCCTTGGTGAGGATGCCGCGGGCCTCGGCGTCCTCGATCATCGCCATGCCGATGCGGTCCTTGACGCTGCCCAGCGGGTTGAAGAACTCGCACTTGAGCGCCACGGTGGCGTTCAGGCCTTCGGTGACCTTGTTGAGCTTGACCAGCGGGGTGCGGCCCACGGTTTCGACGATGTTGTTGTAGATGCGGCCCATGGCGGTGTCGTTGGCTGGTTGAAACGTGGCGGTGGAGAGGCGGTCAGTGCTGCGAGCAGAACTCCTCGAAGCGGTCCATGCCGGCATTGATGACGTCCAGGCCGGTGGCGTAGCTGAAGCGGACGGTGTACTCGGCGCCGAAGGCGACCCCGGGGACGGCGGCGACCTTGCCCTTGCTGAGCAGCTTCTCGCAGAAGTTGACCGACTTGATGCCGATCGGCTCAATGTTGACCAGGAAGTAGAAGGCGCCCTTCGGCTCGATGACCTTGACGTTCTTGATCGCCTGCAGGCGGCTGAGCATGTACTGGCGGCGGACGTCGAACTCGTCGCGCATGTCGCTGACGATCTGCTGGTCGCCCTGCAGGGCGGCGATCGCGCCGTACTGGGCGAAGGTGGTCGGGTTGCTGGTGGTGTGGCTCTGAATCGTGTCGATCGCGTCGGCGATCTTCTTCGGCGCGGCGGTGTAGCCGAGGCGCCAGCCGGTCATGGCGTAGGCCTTGGAGAAGCCGTTGACGGTGATCGTGTGGTCGAAGATCTCCTTGCTGATGCTGGCGATGCTGACGTGCTGCTCGCCGGAGTACACCAGCTTCTCGTAGATCTCGTCGGACAGGATCAGGATGTCCTCGGCGGCGGCGATTTCGCCCAGGGCCTTGAGCTCGTCGCGGCTGTAGACCGAGCCGGTCGGGTTGCCCGGGCTGTTGATGATGATCATCTTGGTCATCGGCGACATGGCGTCCTCAAACTCCTCCGGAGTGATCTTCCAGTCGTTCTCCGGCTTGGTCTCGACGATGACCGGGATGCCGCCCACCAGCTTCACCATTTCCGGATAGCTGGTCCAGTAGGGGGCCGGGATGATGACCTCCTCGCCCGGATTGACCACCGCGGCGATGGCGTTGTAGCAGCTGTGCTTGGCGCCGCAGTTGACGCTGATCTGCGCCGGATCGTACTGCAGGCCGTTGTCGACCAGCAGCTTGGCGGCGAGCGCTTCGCGCAGCTCGATGAGACCGTTGCTCTCGGTGTAGCGGGTCTTGCCGCTGTTGAGCGCCTCGATGGCCGCGGCCGTGATGTGGGCCGGCGTGTTGAAGTCGGGCTCCCCCGCGCCGAAGCTGAGGACGTCGACCCCCTGCTTCTTCAGCGCCTTGGCCTGGCTGGTGATGGCAAGGGTCATGGAAGGCGACAGTTCGGCGATGTTTTTGGCGATGAAGTCCATAGGGGAAAGGTGCGGTCTGGGTGGTTGTGCGGGATGGGCCCGAAGGGCAGTCAAAAAAGAAGCGGGCGGAGGGTTTGTCAACGACCGGGGTGGCAGGCGGCGCGGTTCGCCGGTCAGCGGCCGCCGCCGGCGCCGGCCGCGCCGTCCCGGACCAGCTCGTGCAGGAACTCGCGCAGGGCGGGTCCGAGGTCCGGCCGGGCCAGGCCAAACTGCAGGTTGGCTTTGATGAAGTCGAGCTTGTTGCCGATGTCGTGGCGGCGGCCCTCGTAACGCAGGCCGTGCAGCACCTCCTCGGTCATCAGGGAGGCCATGGCGTCGGTCAGCTGCAGCTCGCCCCCCCGGCCCTTCGGCGTCTTTTCCAGGTGCGCAAAGATGCGCGGCGACAGCACGTAGCGCGCGCTCACCGCCAGGCGCGACGGCGCCTCCTCGGGGCGCGGCTTTTCGACGAAGGCGTCGGCCCGGATCAGGCCGGGGGCGATTTCCGCGCCGCCGAGGATGCCGTAGCGGCTGACGCGGTCTGCGGCCACCTCCTGCAGGGCCACCGCGGA
>CAYYJK010000076.1:6915-9911 GCA_964472185.1 uncultured Prosthecobacter sp. | reverse complement strand
GTGATGCCGGAGGCGACCGCCTCTTCGACCACGTACTGGAGCACCGGCTTGTCGACCAGTGGCAGCATCTCCTTGGGCACCGCCTTGGCGATCGGCAGAAAGCGGGTGCCGTAACCGGCGGCGGGAATGACGGCTTTGCGGACTCGGGACATGGGCGCCGAGGCTAGGCGGGACAGCTTGCCATTGCAATCCCCCCCTTGGGGTTTAAAGAACCCTCCGCCCGTGACGCTCGCCACCCAGATCACGCTCTTCCGCATCCTGCTCATCCCGGTGTTCATCGGGCTGGCGGTTTATTATGGCCAGAGCGTGGCCGAAGGCCGGGCCGACGAGACCCTGCGCTGGTGGACCATCGCCAGCTTTGCGCTGGCGGCCCTGAGCGACGCCGCCGACGGCTACATCGCCCGCCGCTTCAACCAGCGCAGCCGTCTCGGCGCCATTCTCGACCCGCTGGCCGACAAGCTGATGCTGCTCTCCGCCATCATCAGCCTGAGCTTCACCGGCTGGCGCCAGCATTTCCCCCTCTGGTTCCCCACCCTGGTCATCTTCCGCGACCTGGCCAGCATCGGCGCAGCCTTCCTGATCGACCGCATCGCCGGCAAGTGCGTCATCCA
Source organism: uncultured Prosthecobacter sp. (assembly GCA_964472185.1). Taxonomy (GTDB): domain Bacteria; phylum Verrucomicrobiota; class Verrucomicrobiia; order Verrucomicrobiales; family Verrucomicrobiaceae; genus Prosthecobacter. The sequence continues at coordinate 9,300 of CAYYJK010000076.1, read as the reverse complement.
GCCGCACTGGACCGGCAAGGTCGCGACCTTCGCCCAGTTCGCCGCGATCCTCTGGCTCATGCTCGACATTCCGGGGCTGATCTGGCCCACCTACTTTGCGGGCGCCTTCACCGCCATCTCCGGCTTCATCAACCTCGCCGCAGGCATCCGCCAGGTGCAGCACGCCGGCGACGATGCCGACGCCACCAAGCCCTCCTGACCTCCCTTTTATGCGCAAGACCGTCGCCATCGTTGGCCGCCCGAACGTGGGCAAATCCGCCCTGTTCAACCGCCTCGCCGGCATGAACATCTCCATCGTCCACGACCTGGCCGGCGTCACCCGCGACCGCATCACGGCCGAGTGCCGGCGCGGCCCGCAGGTGTTCACCATCATGGACACCGGCGGCATCGGCGCCAACACCGAGGACATTCTCACCGAGCAGGTCCAGACGGAAGCCAGCATCGCCCTCGAAGTGGCCGACCTGCTGCTGTTCGTCGTCGACGTCACCGCCGGCATCACGCCGATCGACCAGACCCTCGCCAGCGTCCTGCGCCGCACCAAGAAGCCGGTCCTGCTGGTGCTCAACAAGGCCGACTCGGACAAGCGCCGCCTCGGCTCCGCCGAGTTCACCCGGCTTGGTTTTGACGGCATGGCCGAGGTCAGCGCCGTCCACGGCTACGGCATCGACGACCTCGTCGCCAGCATCGCCGAGCGCCTGGAGCTCCAGGACGAACCCGAGGAGACCGAAGAGGCCCGCGAGGCCCGGCGCGCCGCCCGGCCGCTCAAGCTCGCCATCGTCGGCCGCCCGAACGCCGGCAAATCCTCGCTGGTCAACGCCATCCTCGGCCAGGAACGCGCCATTGTCAGCGAGGTGCCCGGCACCACGCGCGACAGCCTGGACGTGCACTGCACCTTCAACGGCAAGCGCTACCAGCTGATCGACACCGCCGGCATCCGCAAGCAGGCGAAGATCGACGACGCCGTCGAGGTCTTCAGCATCCAGCGCAGCTTCCAGGCGATCAAGCGCGCCGACATCTGCCTGCTGGTCATCGACTGCGCCGACGGCGCCAAGATGCAGGATCGCAAGATCGCCCAGATGATCCTCGAGGAGCGCAAGCCCTGCATCCTGGTGATGAACAAGTTCGACCTGTTCCACCCGTCCGCGAAGCAGAAGGACCGCCTGGAGGAGCTCAGCGAGACCATGCGCCGGGAGTTCTTCTTCCTGCACTACGCGCCGCTGGTGGCGATCTCCGCGAAGAACAAGGACAACATCGGCAAGCTGTTCGTCCAGATCGAGGCCGTCCGCCGCGGCGCGCAGAGCCGCATCGGCACCGGCGTGCTCAACCGCCTGCTGCACACGGCCATCGAAAACACGCCGGGACCGCTTGGCCGCAGCCACCAGTCCTTCAAGCTGCTCTACGCCACCCAGGTCAACGAGGCCGAGGGCTTCGAGGTGCCGGTGCCGCACTTCGTGCTGTTCGCCAACCGCGCGGCGAAGATGACCGACAGCTACCTGCGCTACCTGGAAACCGTCATCCGCGGCGAGTGGCCCGCCCCCGGCGTGCCGTTCCGCATGAGCGTGCGCGGCAAGCAGCCGAAGGAGAAGAAGCGCTGAAGCGCCCCTACTTCTTCAGCACCTGGTAGCCGTCCTTGGCGTCCTTGACGACCCAGCCTGCGTCTTCCAGCTGCTGGCGCAGCAGGTCCGCCGCCGCCCAGTCCTTCGCCTGCTTGGCCTGCCAGCGCTGCTCGGCCAGGGCGGCGATCTCCGCCGGCACCTCAGCGGCGGCGTCCTCCGCCAGTTCCGGCAGCTGCAGCCCGAAGGCCTCCAGCATGAAGTGCAGGCCGGCCAGCGCCGCCCCGGCCTCGTCCGGGCTCATCGCCGCCGGCTTGCTGCGGTTGATCACGCCGAACACGGCACCAAGGGCGCCCGGGACGTTGAGGTCGTCGCCCAGCGTCTGCCAGGCTTCGGCAAACGGACCGGGCGACTTGCCGGACACGGCGGCCGTCGCGCCGGCCGCCGCGCGCAGGGCCTTGTCAAACTTGGCCAGCTTGTGCAGGGCCTGGCGGGCCGCTTCGAGCGAATGCAGGGTGAAGTTCAGCGGCGCGCGGTAGTGGCCGCTGATGAGGACGTAGCGCACTTCGGCGGGCGTGCAGCCGCGCGCCTGCAGGTCGGCCAGGGTGTACAAATTGCCCAGGCTCTTGCTCATCTTGCCGCCGTCGACCATCAGGTGGGTGACGTGGAACCAGTGGCGGGCAAACTTGCCGCGGGTCGCGCAGCAGCTCTGCGCGATCTCGTTTTCGTGGTGCGGGAAGATCAGGTCCACCCCGCCGCCGTGCACGTCAAAGTCCTCGCCCAGGTACTCCAGCGACATCGCGCTGCACTCCAGGTGCCAGCCCGGCCGGCC
>CAYYJK010000076.1:2607-6815 GCA_964472185.1 uncultured Prosthecobacter sp. | reverse complement strand
GGCTCGACATGCGGCGGCAGCAGGTTGAGCGCCTGGCAGTCGGCATGGAATTTCGCCGTCCAGAAGGCGGTGAACTCGCCCAGCGACTGGCCCGCCTTCTGCGAATCGCGGATGGTCTTGTCGTCGACATCCGTCAGGTTGCGCACATGCAGGGTGGCCAGGCCGCCGAGCTCGACCACGCGACGGAAGACATCCTGGGCGACAAAGGTGCGGAAATTGCCGATGTGGGCCGGGCCGTAGACGGTGGGACCGCAGCAGTAGAAGCGCAGAGTCTTGCCGTCGAGTGGCGTGATCGGGCGCAGGCTGCGGGACAGGGTGTCGTAAAGATTCAGCGGCATGGTCGGTGCGCTGGATAAGGCGGTCCGGCGCGTTCTGCAACCGCCGGATGCGGGCGGTGCCAACGCCTAGGCGGAAGGTCCGCCGTTCGCCGCCGCGCCGTCTTCCGGCACGGTGAAATCTTCCGACTCGGGCTCGCGCACGGCGCCGATCTTGAGGCTGACCCGCAGGCCGTGCTTCTCAGCCGCGGTGGCCAGCAGCGAACGGATGGCGCTGGCGGTCATGCCGTTCTTGCCGAGCACATGGCGGACGTCGTCCGGCGCCAGTTGCACGCGGAAAACCAGCGCGCCGGCGGCGTTGTGACCGCTGGCGATGGACGCCTGCTGCGGGTGGTCAATCAGGTTGGCCACCACGTAGGTCAGGAATTCGCGAAGGGCTTCGGGGGCGTCCATGACGGTTGATGGAGAAAATTTTCGGCTGCCCGAGACAGCCGAAACTCCGAAGCTGCCTGGGGCAGCTTACTTGGCGGCGGCGGCCTTCTTGATGAGGCTGCGCACGGTGTCGGTCGGCTGGGCGCCCTTGGCGATCCAGGCATTGACCTTGTCCAGATCGATCACGGCGTTGGAGCCCTTCTGCGAGGGATCGTAGGTGCCGAGCAGCTCCAGGAAACGGCCGTCGCGCTGGTAACGCTTGTCAGCGGCGACGATGCGGTAGAAGGGGCGGCCTTTGGAGCCTTCTTGACGGAGACGGATAGCGACTGCCATGAGATCAGGTGGGTATGCGAACTAAAGGGGAGCGGAGGATGCGGGAGAACCGCGGGAAATCAAGGGTTTTTTGAGGATTCTCCCCGGACGGCGGTCCGGAAAAACGAACCCCGCACCAGGCGGCACGGGGTTCGCTGGAAAAACCAGGGGCGGAGAGCCCTCCAGGGGCTTACTCAGCGGCCGGGGCGGCCTCGGTCGCCACGGTTTCCACCACCGGCGCTTCAGCCGGCTTGGCGGCGGCCTTGGCCGGCTTCTTGGCGGCCGGCTTCTTGGCAGCCGACTTCTTGGCGGCCTTGGGAGCGCCCTTGGCGGCGGCCGGCTTGCGGCTCAGACCGGACTTGGCGAGGGCCTTCTTGCGGGCAATGTACTGTTTGCGACGGCGGCGTTTGACGACTTTGGTGAGTTGCTGGCCCATGTTGGCGGATGTGTGGTTGCTTAAAAACGGCCCGCAACGTGGCACCTTCCCAAGGGGAATCAACATGAATGTCGGCGGCGGGCCCGAAGATGCCAGAACCCGCGGTTCTCCATTCGACAGGCGGGCATCCCTCGCTTTTTAATCCGGCTCACCCTTTGTCCACACCCATGTCCTCCATTTTTGAACTGTTCTCCCTTCAGGGCCAGACCGCCGTCGTCATCGGCGGCACCGGCGAACTCTGCGGCGCCATCGCCGAAGGCTATGCCGGCGCCGGCGCCGAAGTCGTCCTGGTCGGCCGCGATCCGGCCAAGGCGGAAAAGCGCCTCGAGTCGATCCACGCCGCCGGCGGCCAGGGGTACTTTGTCAGCGCCGACGCGTCGCGCAAAGCCGACCTGCAACTCCTGCTCGACCAGGTCCTCGAACGCTCCGGCGGCTGCCAGATCCTGGTCAACGGCGCCGGCGTCAATTCGGCCACGCCCTTCCTCGACATCCCCGAAGACGAGTACGACCGCATCATGGGCATCAACACCAAGGGCGTCTTCCTCGCCTGCCAGGTGTTCGGCAAGTACTTCGTCGAGCAGAAGATCCCCGCCTCGATCATCAACCTCGGCTCGATGTCCGGCCTGCTGCCGCTCAGCCGCGTCTTCACCTACTCGATGTCCAAGGGCGCCGTGCACAACCTCAGCAAGAACCTCGCCCGCGAGTGGGCTCCCCTCGGCATCCGCGTCAACACCCTCGTGCCCGGCTTCTTCCCGGCCGAGCAGAACCGCAAGGTGCTGACGCCGGACCGCGTCGCCAAGATCATGGGCCACACGCCGATGAACCGCTTCGGCAACGCCGGCGAACTGGTCGGCGCCGCCCTGCTGCTCGCCGCCGGCGGCGCCGGCAGCTTCATCACCGGCCACGAAATGGTCGTGGACGGCGGCTACAGCTCCATGACCATCTGAACCCCGCCGCCGGCGCCGCTCCGGAACCTCCGGACGGCGCCCGGCGCGGTTTCAGCGGAAGTAGCCCGTCACCTTCAGCTTGCGGCTGAAAATCCGCTCGCCGGCCGCGACGTAGAGCACGTTGTGGTCCTTGCCGGCAAACTCGGCGCTGACCACCTTGCCGTCGGCCACCGGCTTGGCGATGATCCCCGCCAGACGGCCGGCCGGATCGAAAATCTGCACCCCCAGCTCGGTGGTGACGAAGTAGCGGCCCAGCGATTCCGTGGTGGCCCCGTCCCCGGCGGCGGTTTCCTTGCCGACCGGCAGCCACATGGTCATGAACGGCGCGCCGCCGGACAGCCGGCCGTCGTCGCCGATCTGCCAGGTCCAGACGTGCTTGCCGCCGTGCTCGGACACCGCCAGGGTGCGCTCGTCCGGCGAAATCGTGATGCCGTTGGGCTTCTGCACGTGCCCCTCGTCGGCAATGACGTGCCGGCGGTCGGCCGTGATCAGATGGATGCGCTGGGTCGGCGTCTCGGTGAAGTAGAGGTGGCCCTTGCGGCTGACCACGAGGTCGTTGCACTTGACGCCGGTGAGCAGCACCTCGACTTCGCCCTTCATGCTGATGGCGATGATGCGCTGCTCGCGGTTGTGGCAGGCGTAAAAGCGGCCGTCCGGGCCGATCTGCAGGCCGCTGATCCCCGGCAGGTTGTCGAGAAAAAGCTCCGTCTTGCCGGTGGCGGCATCGAGCCGGTAGATCCCCTTCCCGGCCTTGACGTCGGTGAAGTACAGATGGCCGGCGGCGTCCGTGCACAAGCCGTCGGTGAAGGCGTACCCGGCCGCCGCCTCCTTCCAGGGCTCGCCGTCGATGAGGTAGTCGTGCAGCGAAGTGTCCTGGGCAAAGGCGAGCGCCGGCAGGAGGGCGAGGGCAAAGGCGATGGCTTTCATGGCGGAAGCGGCGGGAAGGTTCTGGGCGGAGATGAAAAAAACGGCGAACGCAGGCTCACTTGCGCCAGAGCCAGCGCAGGGTGTCGGGCAGCAGGGACGCGCCGTGCTTGCCGTTGTGCGTGCCCTCGCCCATGACCAGCTGATGGTCGTAGCCGGCGAACTTGAGCGCCGCAGCCATGTCCTGGTTGGCCAGCGGCCAGTTGCCGAACTGGTTGTCGACGTCGTTTTTGCCGTCCTGCAGGAACACGCGCAGGGGTTTCTTGTCGGTCTTGCGGATCAGCGCCGGGTAGACGTGGCCGCCGCGGATGTTGGTGAACGAGCCGATGTGGCTGACCACCTTGCGGAAGGCGTCCGGGCGCTCCCAGGCGACGGTGAAGGCGCAGATGCCGCCGCTGCTGTTGCCGCAGATGGCGCGCTGCTCCGGATCCGTGGTCAGGTTGTAGTCCTTGGCCACCGCCGGCAGGATCTCCTCAAGCAGGAAGCGCGCGTGCAGGTCGCCCAGCGAATCGTACTCGAAGCTGCGGTTGCTGCGCGGTTTGACCTTGGGGTCGGCGCTCGGAAACTGCCCGGGCTGGATGAAGATGCCGATCGTCACCGGCATTTCGCCCTTGGCGATCAGGTTGTCGAAGACCACCGGCACGCGGAAAGTGCCGTCGGTCTTGACGAAACCGCCGCCGTCGCAGAACACCATGACCGCGGCGGGCTGCTCGGGCCGGTACTGCGCCGGCACATAGATCCACCAGTCGCGGGCCGTGCCGGGGTAGATCTTGGACTGCGTCCAGGCCGGCATCTGCACGACCTTCCCCTGCGGCACGCCGGCCTGGACCTGGGAATCCGGCCCCAGCACGTACTGGTCATCCTGGGGAGCGGCGGAAAGGA
>CAYYJK010000076.1:0-2507 GCA_964472185.1 uncultured Prosthecobacter sp. | reverse complement strand
AGCTTGCCCATGAAGCCGGCGGTCAGCGGCAGACCGGCCAGCGACGCCAGCGCCAGGGTCATCAGCAGGGCCAGCAGCGGACTGCGCTTGGCCAGTCCCTGGAAATCGCGCAGGTCCTCGCCCTGGCCGTTGGCGCGCAGCAGCGCCAGCACCAGGAAGGCGAGCACGGTCATCGGCAGGTAGGTGGCCAGATAGAAGGCAACCACGCCGCCGGCGGAAAGGTCGAAGCGGGCCGATTCGCGGCAGGCCAGCGCCATCAGCAGGTAGCCGGCATGGCTGATGCTGGAGTAGCCGAGCAGGCGCTTGACGCTGGTCTGGAACAGGGCCGGCAGGCTGCCGAGCAGCACCGTCAGCGCCCCACCCAGCAGCAGCAGGGCCTGCACTTCGGGCGCGATGACCGAGCCCTTGGCCAGGAAAGCCTCGACCGCGCGGGTCAGGACCACGAACCCGGCGGCCTTCGAGCCGACGGACAGGAAGGCGGTCACGGGGATCGGCGCCCCCTGATAGACGTCCGGCACCCACATCTGGAACGGCGCAGCGGCGACTTTGAAGCCGAGACCGGCGAGCAGGAAGGCGGCGCCGAGCAGGGCCGCGTTGCGCGGCGCCGCCGGATCGGCCAGCGCGGCGGCGATGCCCTCGAAACTGAGCGCGCCGGTGCTGCCGTACACCCAGGCGATGCCGTAGATCAGCACGCCGGTGCTCAGGGCGCCCAGGATGAGGTACTTGACCCCGGCTTCCAGGGCGAGGCTGCTCTTGCGGGCAAAGGCGACCAGCACGTAGAAGGAGACGGTCACCAGTTCCAGCGACACGAAGACAGTCACCAGATCCTTGGCCGAGGCCATCCACATGATGCCGGCGCAGACGAACAGCGGCAGGCTGAACAGCTCGTTGTAGCTGCCGCCGGGCACGAACTTCTTCAGGTAGTCCGCGCTCTCCAGCGTCAGCCAGAGCACCAGCAGCGTGATCACCAGGGCGAAGCCCTTGTAGAACACCGCCAGGGTGTCGAGCTGGTGGAAGGGCTGCACGAAGGCGGGCAGGTCGGCCGCCGATTTGGAGGCGCCGAGGAAGAGCAGCAGGGCCAGACCGACACCGCCGAGGCTGAGCGAGGCGAGCGTGCGGCGGGAGACCGCGGGCACCAGGGCCTCCAGGCAAAGCAAGGCCAGCCCCAAAACAACCAGGAGGATTTCGACGGAGAAAACGGACATGGATCGGGAGAAATTCAGTTCCTAGACCGCCGCGACCTGGGTGACCGGCAGCGATTTCAGCAGGTTCAGCAGCAGCCAGGGGCAGCAGCCGGCGATCAGCAGGACCGCCGCCAGCAGCATCAGCGGCAGGCGCTGGCTGAGCGAGGGGTCGTTCATGAACAGGCCGGAAGCGGCGCTGCCCTGGAAGACCTGGCGGTAGGCGCGCAGCATGTAGACCGCCGACATGACCACGCCCCAGAGCGACAGGATGACGGTCCACTGCAGCGGCCCGATCTGGGTGCTGCCGCCGCCGCCGAAGGCGCCGATGAAGACCATCACCTCGCCGGCAAAGTTGGCCAGCCCGGGCAGGCCGATGGAGGCGAAGGCGCCGAAGGCGAAGAGGATGGTGAACACCGGCGCATGGGCGCCGAGCCCGCCCAGCTTGGCCAGCTCCAGCGTGCCCAGCTGGCTGCGCAGCCGGCCGGCGAGGGCCAGCAGCAGGGCGATCGACACGCCGTGCGCGAACATCAGCAGCACCGCGCCCTTGACGGCGACTTCGGTGCCGGCGGCGATGCCCAGGAAGATGTAACCCATGTGCATGACCGAAGAGTTGCCCAGCATCTGGTCCAGCGACTTCTGGTGGATCGTGACAAAGCCGATCACCAGGATGTTGCCCAGCAGCATGAGCAGCAGCGCCTGCTGGACCCATTCGACCTGGGCGCCCTGCGGCAGCAGCGGCAGCGCGATGCGGATCAGGCCGTACAGCCCGAACTTCTTCAGCACGCCCGCGTGCAGCATCGCCACCGGCGTCGGCGCGGTCGCGTAGGCCGGCGCAGCCCAGCTGTGCAGGGGGAACAGGCTGACCAGCGTGCCGAAGCCGAGCAGCAGGACGAAGAAGATCGAACCCTGCTTGGCCGCCGGCAGCGGTGCCGCCGCCGCCTGGGCGCGCAGCGCGTTGAGATCGAAGGTGAGTTTGGAGCCGCCGCTGTATTCCAGGACCAGCCAGGCCAGGCCGGCGAGCAGCACGAGACTGCCGGCGCCGAGGTAGATCGTCGTCTTCCAGGCCACCGCCTTGCGCTGGGCGTCGTCGCCGTGACCGTGCAGGGCGATCATCAGGAAGGTCGGAATCAGCGCCACCTCATGGAAGGCGTAGATGAAGAACAGGTCGGTGCACAGGAAGGCGCCGAGCGCGCCGCCGGCGATGAGCAGGGAGGACACCGGATAGATCGCCGGCTTTCCGGGGGCGATCTGCCAGACCGCGGCCAGCGTCACCAGCGCGGTCAGCAGGGCCAGGATCAGCGCCACGCCGTCGGCGCCGACGGC
>CAYYJK010000075.1:12381-13685 GCA_964472185.1 uncultured Prosthecobacter sp. | reverse complement strand
CCGGGCCGGCCCGGCCAGCCACCGGTGCAGCGCCAGCCAGAGGCCGTGGATGCCGCCCCAGATCACGAAGGTCCAGGCGGCGCCATGCCACAGGCCGCCGAGGAGCATGGTCAGCATGAGGTTGCGGCAGGTGAACCAGGCGCCACCGCGGTTGCCGCCCAGCGGGATGTACAGGTAGTCGCGCAGCCAGGTGGACAGACTGATGTGCCAGCGCTGCCAGAAGTCGCGCGGGTCAGTGGCGAAGTAGGGCCTCCGGAAATTGACCATGAGATCAAAGCCCAGCCAGCAGGCGGTGCCGCAGGCGATCGCGCTGTAGCCGGCGAAGTCGCCGTAGATCTGGAAGGCGAAGGCGTAGACGCCGAGCAGAACCTCCAGCCCCTGCAGCGAGGCGGGGTCGGCGGAAAACACATGGTTGGCCAGCCAGGCCATGTTGTCGGCCACGACGACCTTGAGGAACAAGCCGGTGAGCACGGCGTACAGCCCCTCCTGGAACCGGGCGGGATTCAGCGGCGGGCGCGGCCGGCTCATCTGCGGCAGCAGTTGGGTGGAGCGGTTGATCGGTCCGGCCACCAGCTGGGGGAAGAACGAGATGAACAGCGCGAAGTCGACGAAATGCCGGCAGACGGGCGTGTCGCGGCGGTAGACGTCGATCGTGTAGCTGAGGGCGTGAAAGGTGAAGAACGAGATGCCCGCGGGCAGCAGGAGGTGGACCACCCAGGGCGTATCCAGCAGGCCGACCGCCTGCAGCAGACGCGACAACTCCTGGCTGAAGAAGCCAAGGTACTTGAAGATGCCGAGGATGATCAGGCTGACGACGAGGCTCCAGCCGATCCAAAACTTGCGCTGCGGTTCCGTGGCCGCCGCGTCGATGCGCAGGGCGGCGTGGTAGTTGAAGGCGGTGCAGAAAACGATCAGCCCGAGGAACCGCCAGTCGAAGCAGGCGTAGAAGAAATAGCTGGCCGCCAGCAGCCAGACATTCTGCCCCTCGCGCTTCAGGCGCGCATACACCAGCACCACAAGGCCAAAGAAGAGCCAGAAGCCGAAACTGTTGAACCACATGCGGAGTCGGGAGCGGCAAAATGCCGGCGCTCCTTGCACCGGGTTGCAATGGGAATCAACTCCGACTAGCGCCGCAGTCGGGAACGGCGAGCTTCCAGGGCCAGCGCGGCGGCCCGCCGCGCCGCCGCTTCCCGGCGCGCGGCCATGCGGCCGCTCAGCCCATGGAGCAGCAGCACCAGCGCCGCCAGCAGGCAGGCGTTGCCGCTCCAGGCCCACAGAAGCCCGGGCTCCAGCCGTTCCCAGAC
>CAYYJK010000075.1:3557-12281 GCA_964472185.1 uncultured Prosthecobacter sp. | reverse complement strand
GTTCGCTATGCATCCGGCCCATGAAAATCCTGGTCACCGGCAAAGGCGGGCGCGAGCACGCCCTCATCACCGCCCTGAGCGAATCCCCCGAAAAGCACGAACTCTTTGCGTATCCGGGGAGCGACGCCATCGCAGCGCTGGCCACCCGGGTCGATGTCCCCGGACTGCCGGAACTGATCGCCTGGATGCAGGCCAACGCCATTGACCTCTGTGTGGCGGGTGAAGAGGCCTGGCTGGTCCAGGACCGCGGCCTGGCCAATCTCTGCGCCGAGGCCGGCATCCCCTGCTGGGGGCCGGTCAAGGAGGCCGCGCAGTTGGAGGCCTCCAAGGCCTTTGCCAAGCGGTTCCTGCAGCGCCATCACATCCCCACCGCCCCGTTCACGATCTGCACCACCGCCGAAGAGGCGCGCGCCGCGCTCGACCGCTTCCCCATCGTGCTCAAGTTCGACGGCCTCGCCGCCGGCAAGGGCGTCGCCGTCTGCCCGACCCGCGAGGAGGCCGAGGCCTTCATCACCGACGTCATGGACAAGCGCGTGTTCGGCGCCGGCGACCTGCTGGTCGAGCAGTGCCTGACCGGCCCCGAAATCTCGGTCTTCGCCTCGGTCTGCGACGACCAGTTCCACATCCTGATGCCGGCGCGCGACTACAAGCGCATCCGCGACAACGACGAAGGCCCCAACACCGGCGGCATGGGGGCGGTGGCGAGCCGCGAACTCGCCGACCCGGAACTGATGGCGCGCATTCAGCGCGACATCGTGGAGCCGACCGTGCGCGGCCTGATCGAGGACGGCCTGCGCTACCGCGGCTTCCTGTACTTCGGCCTGATGCTGACGCCGTCCGGCCCGCAGGTCATCGAATACAACTGCCGGTTCGGCGACCCCGAGGCCGAAGCGGTGATGCCGATGCTGCGCGGCGACTTCGCCGGCTACGTCTTCGCCGCGGCCCAGGGCGCGCCGAAACCGGAGCTCATCCACTTCGCCGAAGGCTGGAGCATCTGCCTGATCTCGGCCTCCGCTGGCTATCCGGCGAGTGCGCGCAACGGCGATGTCATCTCCGGCCTGGAGGCCGTGCAGGGCGCGCGCGTCTACCACTGCGGCACGCGCCGGAACGCCGCGGGCCAATTTGAGACTCACGGCGGCCGCGTGCTCGCCGTGGTCGCCCAGGGGGCCACGCGTGAGGAGGCGCGCAGCAGGGCCTATGCCGAATCCCGCAAGATCACCTTCGACGGGCTGCAGCGCCGCACCGACATCGGCCGCCTGCATTTCGAATAGCCCGGCGCCGGCAGCGCCGCCAGTCCGACTACTCGGACTTGGCGGCGCCGAGCACGGCCTGCAGGCTGGGCGCCAGCAGCTCGCGCTGCCAGTCCATGAGGATGCCGTCCCCGCCGGCATTCGCCACCAGCTCCTCAAGCGTGCTGCGCGAACCCAGGAGGCTGCTTTCGATGTCCAGCTGCAGCGCGACCTCGTCGCGCAGTCCGCAGAGACGGTCGATCTGATCGCGCTGGCCGTCGTTCAGCCGCGCCTTCGGCTTCTTCACCCGCTGCGGCCAGGACGCCTGGCCGGCGCGAAACACCGCGGCCACCAGGTCGTGGAATTCCTTTTTCCAGCGCGGCCGCCAGCCCGCCGGCGGATTCATGACGCCGCCGGCTTCGAACAGCTCGGCGTAGCTCACCATCTGCTTGTTGGACATGATCCGGTAGCACGGAATGTCGCGCTCCATGGCGACGCCCTCGCGCCACTCCCACATCGCCTTGAGAATGGCCAGCCCCTTGGCGTGCAGGCGTCCGCTGCCCTGCACCCGCCAGGGATCCTCCTTCGGGGCCAGGCCGCGCTCGGCCACCCCGCTCTGCAGGTCCCGGCAGCTCTGCTCGAACCAGGCCAGGCGGTTCTTCTCGCGCAGCTGCTTCACCAGGTAGTCGGCCAGCGGGATCAGGTAGCGCACGTCGTCGACCGCATAGGCGAGCATGTGCGCGGGCAGCGGTCGGCGACTCCAGTCCGCCTTCTGGGAGGCTTTGGAAAGCTGGACGTCGAACACCGCCTGGATGAGAGCGGCCAGGCCGAACTGGCGGAAGCCGACGAGCCGGGCGGCGATCTGGGTGTCGCGCACCACGCGCGGCTCCCATCCGTAGGTGCGGCGCAGCATGGTCAGGTCGTAGTCCGAGCCGTGGAACCAGAGCTCATGGCGGTCGAGCAGGGCCAGAAGCTCCGAGACGTCCTCGATGGCCAGCGGATCGACCAGCGCGTAGCGGCCGGCGCAGGCCACCTGCAGCAGGCAGAGCTTCTCGTGGTAGTGGTGCAGCGAGTCGGCTTCGGTGTCCAGGCAGACGCGGTTTTCTCCGGTGGCCACCATGTGCACCTCCGTGTCGGCCAGCCATTGCTGCAGGGCGTCCGGCGTGTCGATGAAGACATAGTCGCCGGGCTCCGTCGCCGGAGCGGGTAACGGCAGGGCATCGCTCATTTGAGGCCGGTCAGCAGGATTTCAGCGTTGTTGCTGGTGCGGTTGACATTGCGGATGAGCAGCTCAAGCGCCTCAACCGCCGGCACCTGGGCCAGCTGCTTGCGGATGGCCGACACGCGCCGGAACTCGTCCGGATGATACAGCAGGTCGTCGCGCCGGGTGCCCGACTTGAGCACGTGAATCGCCGGGAAAATGCGGCGTTCGGAAATCTCGCGGTCCAGGGTGACCTCCATGTTGCCGGTGCCCTTGAACTCCTCAAAGATGAGGTCGTCCATGCGGCTCTCGGTCTCGATCAGGGCGGTGGCGATGATGGTCAGGCTGCCGCCCTCCTCGACGTTGCGAGCGGCGCCGAAGAATTTTTTCGGCTTCACCAGGGCCTTGGCGTCCATGCCGCCGGACATGGTGCGCCCCTTGCCGCCGCCCAGGCTGTTGTAGCCGCGGGCCAGACGGGTGAGCGAGTCGAGCAGGATGACGACATCCTTGCCCGCCTCGACGAGGCGGCAGGCGCGCTCGCGCACCAGCTCCGCCAGCTGGCTGTGGCGCTTCGGGCTTTCGTCAAAGGTCGAGCTGTAGATCTCGCAGCCGCTGACCGACTCCTCGAAATCCGTGACCTCCTCGGGCCGCTCGTCGAGCAGCAGGATGATCAGCGAGATCTCCTTGTGATTCTGCACGATCGACTTGGCGATGTCCTTGAGCAGGACCGTTTTGCCCGAGCGCGGCGAGGCGTTGATCAGGCCGCGCTGCCCCTTGCCCAGCGGGGCCACCAGATCCAGGATGCGGGCGGAAACCGGGCAGGGTTTCGGCAGCTCGAGGATGATCCGCTGGTTGGGGAACATCGGTGTCAGCTTGTCGAAGTGCGTGGGCGGCTGCCAGTTTTCCACGGGCACGCCGTCGACCTCGAGAATGCGGTCGATCGCCAGGTACTTGTCCCGGTCCTTGGGCGCGCGGGCATAACCGGTGATGCGGTTGCCGGGGCGCAGGTTGAACTTGCGCACCAGGAACAGCGGAATGAAGACGTCCTCTGGCAGCGGCGCGAAGCTGTATTTGGGGTAGCGGATCAGGCCGAAGTTGTCGGTGCCGATCTCGAGGATGCCGTCGACCCGCACGCGGGTGCGATGGTCGGCCATCCAGGACAGCAGATCGTAGATGAGCTGGTGCTTCGAACGGCTGGCGTTGGTGCGGTAGCCAACCTTCTCGGCCAGCTCCAGCAGGTCCGCCAGCGAGGACGACTGCAGGTCGTTGAGGAAGACCTCCACGGGGAACGGCGGCTCGGCCACCGGGGCCGAGGGCTTTTCCGCCGCAGGCTCCGCCGGCGCGGCGGCTGCTGCGCCTGCCGGAGCCGCCATGCCGCGGTCTGCGGCGGGCGCCTGCACGGCCGCGGGCGCCGTCGGGGGAAGTTCGGGAGAAAGGACCTGGCTGGAGGTCTCGGGGGAGTCGGAAGGATTCATGCTTGCCAGTGCTGTCTTGCCAGCGTCAGCACCTGGGCTTCGAGAGCGGCCAGATCACCATCGTTCCAGATGACCACATCCGCTCTTTCAACTTTGGCATCGATGGGCCACTGAGCCCTCAACATCTGTTCGATTATTGATTCATCGAGGCCTCGACGATCCATCAGGCGCCGCACTTGCACCGCCCGGCTTGCCGCCACCACGATGACCAAGTCTGCTGAAACTGCAGCACCAATCTCATAGTGCAGGGGCACCTCTGCAAGGAAAAGATTGCCCGAGCCCTCGGCCGCAAGGCGCGAACGCTCGCTTTCGAGGCTGGCCAGCACCCGGGGATGCAGCAGGCCTTCCAGGCGCTGGCGAACGTGGGCGTCGCCAAAAACGGCGGTCCGCAGCCAGTCGCGGTTGGCCCGCAGTCCGCCCTCGCCCGTCACGGTCGACTGCGGCCCGAACAGGCTGGTCAGCGACTGGACGATGTCCGGCTGATCCAGGAGCCGCTGCACTTCCCGGTCCGAAGAGAACCAGCTGGCCGAAGTGCCCAGCGTGCTTTTCAGCAGTTGGCCGGCCTGGCTCTTGCCGCAGGCGACCCCGCCGGTGATGACCCATGTTTTCATGTCAAAAAAAAAGGCAGGTGACCCGAAGGTCACCTGCCGGTGCAACTTGCACTTGAAACGCCTTACTGTCCAGCAACCGGAGGCAGCAGTTCGTTCGGGCCGCCGGTCGCGGTCGTGGTGGCGGCGTCAGCGGCGCCCGACTGCATGTTCGGGTTGATCGGCTGGCCGGCGGGGTCGATCAGCTTGGCGGTGACGAAGATCATCAGGTTGCGCTTGAAGTGGTCTTCGACCTGCGACTTGAACAGGCGGCCGACGAAGGGCAGATCGCCGAGCACCGGGATCTTGTCCTCGACGTCCTGGACGTCCTCGCGGATGAGGCCGCCGAGCACGACGGTCTGGCCGTCCCAGATGGTCACCGCGGTCTGCACCTTGCGGGTGGAGAACACCGGCTGGTTGATGACGTTCGGGGTCAGCTCGACGCGGTTTTCACGGGGCACGATCTCCTCCCAGAGGTTGGTGATCGGGTTGAAGATGAAGGGATCGTCATCGGCCGGCGAGACGCTGTAGATCGGGCTGCCGTAGTTGATGAAGCCGTCGAACTCGGTGACCTCGGGGGCGAGGTTGAGGTCGATGGTGTAGCCGTCGGCACCGACGGTCGGATCGACTTCCATGCGCACGCCGACGGGGCGCATTTCGAAGGCGGTCGGAGTGGTCGGGGTCACCGGCACCGCGCTCACCGAGGAACTCGTGCCGCCGCCGTTGCCGCCACCGACGTTGGTCGGGATCTGGGGCGGGTCGAACTCGGTCGGATAGATGAACTCGCGAACCACTTCCACGGTGGCGCGCTGGCCGCCTTTCGTGGTCACGCTCGGAGCGCTCATCAGGTCCACGCCCTTGCGCTGCGACATGGCGCGGATGACGAGGGCGAACTGCGGGTCGGTCAGCACACCGGCGACGCTGAGCACGCCGGGAGCGGACTTGTCGGAGCCGGAGACGCCGTTGATGAGCGAGTCGATGGCATTGCCGCTGATCGCGGTGGAACCGGTGCGCAGGGCGCGAGCGACCGGCGACAGGCCGGCCATGCCGGCGATCGTCGACGGATAGATGACGCTCTGGCCGGTCTGCAGGCCGGAGTTGCCGTCGCTGCCGCCGCCGCCGACCACCGCGTTGCCACGGCCGACATCGCCGAGCAGCCAGTCAAAGCCGAGCTCGTCGGTGTTCTTCTGGGACACCTCGATGAACTTGGAGGTGATGTAGATCTGCTTCGGACCCTGGCCGCGGATGGAGTCGACGAAGGCTTCGACGAGGTCCAGGTTGGGCTGGGTGTTCTTGACGATCAGCTGCGAATTGACCGCGCTGAAGACCGCCGAGGCGCCTTCCGGGAACGGAATGCCCTGGGCCTTGAGGATGTCGAGGGCGCTCTGGCGCTGGATCAGGCCGGAAGCACCGCCACCGGCGGCGGCACCGCCCG
The DNA here is from genome assembly GCA_964472185.1 of uncultured Prosthecobacter sp. Lineage (GTDB taxonomy): Bacteria > Verrucomicrobiota > Verrucomicrobiia > Verrucomicrobiales > Verrucomicrobiaceae > Prosthecobacter. The sequence continues at coordinate 6,354 of CAYYJK010000075.1, read as the reverse complement.
CAGCGAAGGGATCCGCGGCCGCGGCCGGGGCTGCGGCGGGAGCCGAGCCACCGCCCATGCTGAGGAAGTCCGGCGGCACCTTGTAGATGCGGGTGTACTGCTCGGCGGTCGTCTCGGAGACGGGCACGATCAGAACCGCGAAGGGTTCGACCTTGTACTTCATGCCCGCCAGTTCGGTGACGTAGCGCAGGGCTTCCACCATCGGCACGTCCTTCAGGCTGAGACTGATGGAGGCGCTGACCGGGGCGTCGCCGGCCTTGAGGATGATGTTGACCCCCTTCTTGGCCGGATCGGTTTCCTTGGTGTCCAGGTCGCGGCTCTTGACGCGCAGGAACTCGACGGCTTCCTCGATCGTGGCGCCGGCGAACTCAACCTGCGGGAAGACGATTTCCTGCATCTTGCGGGTCAGATACACCGTCGGCTCGATGCCGCCGGTCTGCTGGTCGCTGATGACCAGACCGCGAACCGGGGGCTTGTGCTCCCAGGCCTCGTTGACCATGTTCAGCATGCGGGCGCGCTGGTGGTCGCGCGCGGTGTCGAAGTATTCGCCGCGCTTCTGCTCGACGCGCTCCATGCCGCGGCGGGCTGCGGTGTTGTAGGGGTCGGTGCGCAGGACGTCCTCATATTGGGTGAGGGCCTGGTCGTAATTGCCGAGCTCCATGGAGCTGTTGGCCACATGCAGCTGCTCCTTGACCTTGGCGACGTTTTCCACGTGCTGCGGCGTCAGCGCCGGCGGCCAGCGGTCGGGATCCTGCAGATGCTGGGCGAAGGTCTTGGCGGCCTTGTGGCCGGGAACGGCAAGCTCGGCCTCGTCCAGCAGCTTCTTGGCGGCGGCGTAGTCGCCGATTTTGGCCTTCTCGCGGGCGACCACCACGGCGCAGTCGGCGAACTTCAGATTGGCCAGATCGCGCCAATCCTGAATGAACGGAGCGTTGGGCAGCTGGTCGAGCGTGTCCTTGGCGGCGCGGTACTGGGCCAGCGCGCTTTCATAATCCCCCTTGGCAAAAAGCTCGTCTCCTTTCTCCATCGCCTGGCGGGCATCTTCGATGCGGGCGGTGCGGCGGGCGATTTCGCGTTCCGCGATGCCGGGCACGCTGGCGCCGCCTTCGCCCGCAAGGGCTGGCAGGGAAACCAAGGGCACACTCATCGCGACCAAAAGGGCGATTTGTTTTTTCTTCATTCGGGAGGGATGCATCATAGAAAAGGGTGCGTTGGATCGAAAATTAACGATGAGCCGAGGTGTTTAGCAGGATTTGCGTCGCTCTGGCGAGATGTTTTTGCGAGGGGTTGAAAAATTTAGCGCTTGGGAACGTTGATGGGCGCAGCACCCTCGCCGAGAGGCTGAATGACCGCGCTGCTCTCTTCGATTTCGAGCACGCGATAGGTCTCGCCGATGCCGGGGATCTGGAAGGTTTCCCCCTTCTTGACCGTGCGAGTTTCGCCGTTGCCGAGCAGGAATTCAAACTCGGCCTCGTATTCGGCAAGGTTGGTCTCCGTGCCGCGGACCAGCTTGAACTCCTTGTTCGTGGACTTGTCGACCACGGTCAACTCGGAGACGTCCTTCTCGCCGACCTTGGGGTCGTCGACTTTCTTGGGCTCCATCGCGCCGGCCTTGAAGCGGACCACGCCCTTGTCAAAACCGAATTCGTCGCCGGTCGAGACGAACACGCTCTTCTTGGGCTCGGGCGCCAGCCGCTGCACCTGGTAGGGGGGCGTGCTGCTGTTGAGCTTGATGATGTAGTCGTGGGTGATCCGGCGCTTCAGCACGAGCTTGTCGGTGAAGGGCGGATGGCTCTTGGCGTCACGCGGATTGGTCTTCTTCTCAAACTCCTCGAGGTTGCTGAAACCGTCGGCGTCGGCGTCCAGGTCGCCGATGTTGGGCGACAGGATGTCCGGCAGCTCGTTCTGCACCAGGTAGGCGTTGGTCATCGGCGGGCGGAACTGCGGCTCCTCCACCTGCAGGTCGAAGAGCTGGTCGCCCTTCTTCACCAGCAGCACCGACTTGTTCAGCGGCACCGGCTTGCCCTTGATGACGGGCGACACCCAGGTGATTTTCTCCGTGAGACGCTTGATGGCGGCGTTGACGACCGCCGTTGGCGGCTGGCCGGGATCGTTTTTGGAGACGGCCGGCCGGCGAACCAGCTGCTCGGCGAAATGCTGGCTGCTCCAAATGAAGTAGCCGGAGACGCCGACGGCAAGCGCGGCGGACACCCCCAGAAGCACTTTTTCGTATTTCCCTTTCCTGTTCTGCATAAAGATTCCGTGAAATGTGACGATGAAACGGAGGCGGACCTCAGCGGGCGCCGGTCGCAGCGGTCTGCGGCTTCAAAAAGCTGACCAGATCCAGTTCGATGAACACGCGCAGGCGCTCGTTGCCGAGCACGGCGATGGCGTCCACCGGCGCGGGCTTCGCGGCCGCACGGGCCGGAGCGGACGCACCCGCAGCCGCCGAAGCGGCCGCCTCGCCCTCACCGCTGGGATTGGCGGGCGGCAGGATGTTCAGGTCCGCACGCAGCGGCCCCTCCTGGCGCTCGTTCTCGATGCGCAGCAGGCGCACCACGGTGAAGTGCGGCATCTCCGAGGGGCTGGCAAGGCTGCTCATCAGCTTCTGCAGGGCCGCCTGGTCGGTGGTCAGCATCATGCGCACCTGGCGCCGCTCGGCCATCTTGACGGCCGCAGGCGCGGGGGCCGCGCCCCCGGGACGGCCCGGACGGGCGGCGGTGCGCGGCGCCGGCTTGGCCGACTCGCCCTTCTCGGAGTCCAGCTCCGAGCGCTCGAGCATGTCGACCTGCTTGAC
>CAYYJK010000075.1:0-3457 GCA_964472185.1 uncultured Prosthecobacter sp. | reverse complement strand
CTTGTTGAGCACGAGCGAGAGCTTGTCGGCCGAGTCGGTGAATTCCTTCACCAAACCCTGCTTGAGCGCCAGGTTCTCGGGCGTGGGCGCCAGCGGCGCGCTTTTCAGCGTGGCCAGGCTGTTGTTGAGGCTGTTGAACTGCTCGAGATTCGCGCTGTAACCCGAGTAGGCCGAGAGAAGCATGTAGCCCAGACCGGCCGCACCTGCCGCCGAGAGGCCCAGAATGGCCGCCGGCACCTTGTTGTTTTGGATCCAACTCATCAGTTTTTGAATTGCATGGGCTGCTGAAGGGGCAGCTTGATGTTGAACTTGTAGGCGTAGCGGTCCTCCTCGACCCCGCTCTCGGCGCTGACGTATTCGGCGCGCTTTTCCTCGAATTTTTCCGCCGCGAACCAGCCGGACTTGGCAAGGGCGCTGGCGAAACGGTAGACGATCTGCTCGCCCTCGTCGTTTTTGCGGTACAAGCCCTGAAGGCGGATCTCGTAGACCGGCCCCTGCTTGCCCGCAGCGGGCTTGGCGGAGCCGCCGCCGCTTTCGGAGGAGGCTTCCTGGTTGAACAGCTGCGGCGTGATCGGCTTGCCGTCCTTGAGAACCTCAACCACCGTCAGCCAGATCAGGTCGTTGTCGAACTTGTTGTTCAGCTCGTTCAGCAGGCGAACCCAGTAGGAGCGGTCGCCAACGGCCTGGATCAGCTCCTGGCTGCGGGCCGCCGACTGGGCCAGCGTGGCGTCCAGCGTGCGGATCTGGCCAGCCAGCGCCGTCAGGCGGGCATTTTCCTGCTGCATGGCGCCCAGCTGTTCCTGGGTGACACGGTCGGCGTTGTTGAAGTAGGCGATGCCGGAGCCGATGGCGGCCCAGAGGCAGAGGCCGGCCATCACCAGCGCCGGCGCGCGGCGCGCGGCGTCGCGGGCGTTGGCCACCGCATCGGGCTGGAGCTCGATTTCGGACGGACAGGAACCGGCGGAACGCAGGGCGAGGCCGACCAGTTCGCCGAGGAACGGCGCATCGGCGGCCGCGGCGTCGGCGTTGACCGAGCGGTCGACCTGAACGCCGCGCAGCGGGTTGAGGATCTCCACCGGCAGCTTCAGCTTCTCCTCAAGGAAGAGGGCCATGTTGCCGAGCAGGGCGCCGCCGCCGCTGAGGAAGACGCGCTTCGGCTGCGCGCCGCCCTGCTGGCTGCGGTAGTAGTTGATCGTGCGCATCACCTCGCTGTGCAGGCGGGTGGCGGCATTGCGGATGACCTTGGAGAGGGCCGCCACCTGCGGATCGGCATGATCCTCGACCGCGCCCCCCTGGGCGACGAAGCCCTGGGTGACCTTGAGCTGCTCGGCATCGCCAAAGCCGGCGCCAAACTCCTTGGAAATGGCAGCCGTGATGGCGGCGCCACCGACCAGGACGTTGCGGGTGAAGAACTTGCCGGACTCGACGAACACCAGGTTCGTGGAGCGCGCGCCGAGGTCGATGATCACGGCCGGTTCGTCGACGTCCGGATAGCTGTAGCGGAAGGCGTTGAACAGCGCCAGCGGGGCGAGATCGACGCAGGCGGTCTTGAGACCGGCCTGGCTGACGGCGTCGTTGATCTCGTTGAGCGCATCGGCCTTCATGGCCACAATCACAACCTCGATTTCGCCGGCGTCGGACACCACCTCATAGTCCCAGATCACTTCGTTGATCGGGAACGGCACGTTCTGCCGGGCCTCGAATTCGACGATCTGCTCCATGCGGTCGCCCTGCACAGGCGGCAGCTTGACGAAACGCGAGAACACCGTGTGACCGGCGACGGCGTAGGTGACCGGGCTGCCCTTGAGGCGGAGCTTGTCGACCAGTTCCCGGATGGCCACCTTGACCTGCGGCACACGCGAGGCGTCCACGGTGGGATCGCCGCTCATGTCCACAAACTCGTAGCGCTTCAGAACCAGGTCGCCTCCCGACTTGCCAAAAATGGCTCCTGACACCCTCTGGGAACCCAGGTTCAGGACCGCTATGCTTTTGCTGTCTGCCATGCTGATGATGAATGATTCGTGCCGTTGTGTGGGACCGGGGAGCAGGATTACTGCTTCTTCGCGCTGACGTCGTAGTCACCCCAGAGGATCGAGAACGGCGTCTCCTGCTTGCTGAGCATGACGCCATCGTTCATCGAAAAGCTGTCCGACTTCTCCCACCAAGCTCCCTTGCCGATGCTGGAGTCGCCAGCCACGCGCTTGCCGTCGACGAGCACCTCGACGCCCCAGCCCTGGACGTCCGAGGCGGCGACGAAGTTGTCCTTGGCCAGGATGCGGCGCAGGGTGGCCGGAGAAACGTAGGCGAGGCCGTGGCAGACTTCGGACGCCGGGATGTCGACGTAGTTGAAGGAGCCCTTGATGATCTCGCGCTTGCCTTCCTTGTTGGTGACGTTCATCGCCAGGTAGTAGTTGACCGTCATCGACGCCAGGCTGCCGCTGCGGCCGCCGGCGGACTGGGGTACCTTGACATCAAACTCCAGATCCACCTCCAGCCAGTTCTTGGGACGCCAGCGTTTCTCGCCGACGTTGCCAGCCTGGAACTGCGGGGTTTCCAGCGAGCTGATCTTGAGGGGCTTGATGTCCACTTTGGCACTGGGTGCATCCTGGGCAGCCAGGGTCCCGAGACCCAGGACGACGACGGAGAGGGCGGTGGTGAAACGCTTCATGAATGGAGGGGGAAGGGCCGCCGGGAGCCGCAGGCGCCGGACGGAATTTTGTTGTTTTATCCGCAAAGGCCCTCGGGCAGCAAGACGTGATTTCATCAAACTGCGGAAAAAGTACCCCCGCGGTCGTCAAGCCCCTGTCAAGATGCTTTTTCCTCACCGGTACAGCTGGCGCGACACGGCCCGCCGCAGCCCGGCGGAGGCCCCGTTCCGCCTACTCCTGCAAGCGGCCGGGCGGCCGGGTTCCACGCCCTTTCGGCCGCTTCTGCAGGCTGTCACCCAGTTCGGCGCGGAGCGTCTCCGCCAGGGCCTGCAGACGGGCCACCACCTCCGGCTGCTCGGCCGCAAGATCGCGGGACTCCGCCGGGTCCGCCTGCAGGTCGTACAGTTCCGGTTTGACGACCTGTCCGCGGCGATACTTGACGGGCCGGCCACCGCTGGCACGGGGCTGATCGCCCAAGGTCCGGTAACCGTGCGGCAGGTGCAGCTTCCAGCGCCCGTCGCCGGTGGTCAGGGCCTGCAGCTGGTTGTTCTCGTAGTAGGTGGCGTAGCATTCGTGCGGATTCGCCGCCCCGGGTTCGCCGGCGAGCAGCGGCCAGACGTCCCGGCCGTCGATGGGCAGCTCCGGCAGGCCGGCGCCGGTCACTCCGGCCAGAGTGGGCAGCAGGTCGATGGTCATCAGCCGGCTGTCCGTGCTGCTGCCCGCCGGAATCCGGCCCGGCCAGCGCATCAGGCAGGGCACGCGCGTGCCGCCCTCCCAGGAGGTGCCCTTGCCCTCGCGGAACGGGCCGG
>CAYYJK010000074.1:6068-13755 GCA_964472185.1 uncultured Prosthecobacter sp. | reverse complement strand
TGGCTCTGTTTGGCGCCACCTGCCCGATCAGCAACAAGCTCGGGCCGGAACTCGCACGCCTGGAAAAGGACGCCGCCGCCCGGCAGGTGCCCCTGGTGCTGCTCTGCCCCGTCGGCGCGGAAAGCGCCGAGGAGATCGGCCAGTTCGTGCACCGCCACGGCCTGCAGTCGCCGGTCGTGCATGACCCGGCGCTGGCCCGCGAACTGGCCGCGACCACGACGACCGAGGTTTTCCTGATCGATCCGGCGCGGACGCTGGTGTACCGGGGCGCCGTCAATGACCAGTACGGACTGGGTTACGCCAAGGCCAAGCCGACCCGCACCTACCTGCGCGACGCCCTGACCGCCCTGGTTCGCGGCGAAGCGCCGCCGGTCGCGGCCACCAGCGCACCGGGATGCGCCCTCGATCTGCCGCGCCCGGCGGCGGTGGCCACGCCGCTGACCTACCACCGGGACATCGCCCGCATCCTGCAGACCCACTGCGTCGAATGCCACCGCGACGGCGGGGTTGGGCCGTTCAGCCTCGAACGCCGCGAGGACGTCATCGAGTACGCCGCCATGATCCGCAGGCAGGTCGAACGCGGCGCCATGCCGCCCTGGTTCGCCGCGCCGGCCGCCGACGGCCATTCCCGCTGGCTCAATGACCGCTCCCTGCCCGCGCGCGACAAGGCGGATCTGCTGGCCTGGCTGAACGGCGACCGCGCCGCCGGCGACCCGGCCGAAGCGCCGCAGCCGCGCCGGTTCGCGGCGGGCTGGACGCTGGGCGAGCCCGACGCGGTTGTGCAGCTGCCGCGGCCGGTCGCCATCCACGCGGAAGGCACCATGCCCTACCAGTTCGTCAGCGTCCCCACCGACTTCGCCGAAGACCGCTGGGTGCAGGGCTACGAGATCGTGCCGACCGACCGCAGCGTCGTCCATCACGTCATCGTCCAGGTGCACGCCCGCGGCGCCAAGGTGCGCGACCGCGGCGAGGGGCTGGAGGGCTACTGGGCCGCCTACGTGCCGGGCAACGCCGCCCACCTCTGGCCGGAAGGGTTTGCCAAAAAGCTGCCGGCCGGCGCGACGGTGAGCTTCCAGATCCACTACACGCCCAACGGCAAGGCCACGCAGGACCAGCTCAAGCTCGGCCTGCGCTTCGCCCCGGCGCCGCCACGCTACGTGGTGCACACTGCGGCGGTGGCGCAGCCCCGTCTGGACATTCCGCCGGGCGCCGCCAGCCACGTCGAGGTCAAGGAGCAGACCGTGCCCGCCGACCTGAACCTGGTGGCCTGCATGGCGCACATGCACGTGCGCGGCAAGGCCTTCAAATTCGAGGTGACGCCGCCCGGCGGCCCCACCGAGATCCTGCTCGACATCCCGCGCTACGACTTCAACTGGCAGCTGCGCTACGACTGCGCCCGGCCGAAATTCCTGGCGCGCGGCAGCAAGGTCCGAATCACCGCCGTGTTCGACAACAGCGCGGCCAACCCGGCCAATCCGGACCCCGCCCGGCGGGTGCGCTGGGGCCAGCAGACCGAGGACGAGATGATGATCGGCTACTTCGAGCACTACACGCCGAATCCCGACCTGGCGGCCCACTGAGCCGACAACGTCAAGGCCGCGCCGTTGCCGGCGCGGCCCTGCGGAGATGGACGGGAGGCGGGAATCGCGGCGCGCGTCAGCGGCCGAGGTTCTGGGCGCCGTTGACCTGCGAATTGACGCGCAGGCGCAGGCCGTTGAGGCGGATGAAGCCGGTGGCGTCGTCCTGGTTGTAGGCCTTGGTCGGATCCGCTTCCATCGTGGCGATGTGCGGGTTGTACAGGCTGACCGGCGACTGGCGGCCGGCGGCGTGGATGCCGCCCTTGTAGAGCTTCACGCGCACCGTGCCGGTGACGTTCTTCTGGCTCTCGGTGACCAGGGCCTGCAGGGCGAGCCGCTCGGGGGCGTACCAGAAGCCGTTGTACACCAGCTTGGCGTACTCGGGGATCAGGCTGTCGCGCAGGTGCATGACCTCGCGGTCCATGGTCAGCGACTCGATCTGGCGGTGCGCGAAGTGCAGGATGGCGCCGCCCGGAGTCTCGTAGACGCCGCGGCTCTTCATGCCGACGAAGCGGTTCTCGACCATGTCGACGCGGCCGACGCCGTGTTTGCCGCCCAGCTTGTTGAGCGTCTTCATGACCTGCAGCGGGCCCATCGGCTTGCTGTTGACGGCGACGCAGTTGCCCTTGTCGAAGTCGAGCACGACATACTCCGACTTGTCCGGCGCGTCTTCCGGGAAGACCGACAGCGTGGTGAAGTACTCGCGGTACTTCACGTCACCGGCATTGAACCAGGGGTCTTCGAGAATGCCGGCCTCGTAGCTGATGTGCAGGAGGTTGCGATCCATCGAGAACGGTTTTTTGGCGCTGGCCTGCACCGGGATCTTCTTCGCCTCGCAGTAGGCGATCATTTCGGCGCGGCCCGGGAACTGGGTGCGGAAGCGCTCGTCGCGCCAGGGGGCGATGATCTCGAGGTCGGGGGCCAGGGCGGCGGTGGTGAGCTCAAAGCGCACCTGGTCGTTGCCCTTGCCGGTGGCGCCATGGCCGATCGCGGTCGCGCCTTCGGCCAGGGCGATCTCGACCATGCGCTTGGCGATGAGCGGCCGGGCGATGCTGGTGCCGAGGAAGTACTGGCCCTCGTAGATGGCGCCGGCCTGCATCATCGGGAAGATGAAGTCGCGGGCGAACTCCTCCTGGAGGTCGTCGACGTAGATCTTCGAGGCGCCGGTTTTCTTGGCCTTGGCGTTGAGCCCCTTGAGTTCGTCGTCCTGGCCGATGTTGGCGCAGAAGGCGATCACCTCGGCATTGTAGGTTTCTTTGATCCAGGAGAGCAGGACGGAGGTGTCGAGGCCGCCGGAGTAGGCGAGGACGATTTTCTTTTTCATGGGTGGAAAGGGGCTGCGAGCATAAGCGGTTCGGCGATCTTGTCGAATGGAGAGACGCGCCGGAAAGGCCGGGCCGCCCAGCGGCGTTTCCGCGCGGTCATGCCCCTGCTCCGCTCCACCCTCGCCCTGCTCGCCGCCGTTGCGCCGGTCCTGCCCGCCCGCGCCGACGCGCCGAAACCGAACGTCGTCTTCCTGCTCGCCGACGATCTGGGCCGGGCGGACGTCGGTTTCATGGGCGGCCGCGACATCCCGACACCGAACCTGGACCGGCTGGCGCAGGCCGGGGCGATCCTTGACCAGTTCTACGTGCAGCCGGTGTGCAGCCCGACGCGCGCGGCCCTGCTGACCGGCCGCTACCCGATGCGCCACGGCCTGCAGGTCGGGGTGGTGCGCCCCTGGGCGAACTACGGCCTGCCGCTGGAGGAGCGCACGCTGCCCCAGGCCCTGCGCGAGGCCGGCTATCAGACCGCCATCGTCGGCAAGTGGCATCTCGGCGCCGCCGCACCGGCCTACCTGCCGACCCGGCGCGGATTTGACCGGCAGTACGGCCACTACAACGGCGCCATCGACTACTTCACCCACGACCGCGACGGCGGCCACGACTGGCACCGCAACGACCGCGCCAGCCGCGACGAGGGCTACTCCACCCACCTCATCGCCCGCGAGGCGGTGCGGGTGATCCGCGAGCGTGACCCCGCCAAGCCGCTGTTCCTGTACGTGCCCTTCAACGCCGTGCACAGCCCCTGGCAGGTGCCCGAACGCTACCTCCAGCCCTTCGGGCACCTGCAGGGCAACCGGCGGATCTACGCCGGCATGCTCGCCTGCCTGGATGAAGCCGTCGGCCAGATCCGCGCCGCGATCGACGAAGCCGGCCTGCGCCCGAGCACCCTGTTCGTCTTTGCCAGCGACAACGGCGGCCCCAGCCCCGGCACCATCACCGACAACGGTCCGCTGCGCGCCGGCAAGGGCACGCTTTACGAGGGCGGCACGCGCGTCTGCGCCTTTGCCACCTGGGAGGGGCGCATCCCCGCCGGCAGCCGGGTCAACCAGCCGCTGCACATGGTCGACTGGTACCCCACCCTGCTGCAGCTCGCCGGCGCACCGCTGCCGCAGCCCCGGCCCGTCGACGGCCGCGACGTCTGGGCGACGCTGGCCCGGGGCGAACCTTCGCCGCGCACGGAAGTCCTTTACAACACCAGCCCCACCGGCGGCGCCCTGCGCCGGGGCGACTGGAAACTGGTGCTCAACGGCCGCATCGCCGATCGCGAAGCTCCGGATCAGGACACCGCGGCCAACGCCCGCAAAAAGCAGCGCCGGGCGGAGGTGGAAAGCGTCGAGCTGTTCAACCTGGCCGCGGATCCCGGCGAGCGGACCAACCTAGCCGCGCAGCATCCCGACACGGTGGCCGAACTGAAAGCGCGTCTGCAGCAGCTGGCCGCCGAGGCCCTGCCACCTAAGAGCCAGGCCAAACCGGCCGGGTTCGTCGTGCCGAAGGTCTGGGGCGAGTGATCAGGCGCCGAGTTCGCGGCTGCGTTCGGTGGCCTTGCGCACCGCCTGCTGGAGCGCGTGGCGCAGGCCGTGCGCCTCCAGCTGCTCCAGGCCGGCGATGGTCGTGCCGCCCGGGCTGGTGACCTCGTCGCGCAGCACCGCCGGATGGCGGCCGGTTTCCAGCACCATGCGCGCCGCGCCGGCCACCGTCTGGGCGGCCAGACGCAGGGCCGCCGCGCGCGGCAGCCCCATCAGCACCCCGCCGTCGGCGAGGGCTTCGATGACCGTGTACACGTAGGCCGGACCGCTGCCGCTGAGGCCGGTGACGGCATCGAGCAGCTTTTCGGAAACCTCGTCGGCCGTGCCGACGCTGCCGAGGATGCGCGCCGCCTGGGCGGCGTCCTCCGCCGTGGCCTTGCTGCCGCGGGCAAAGGCGGCGGCGCCGGCCGCCACCAGCGCGGGAGTGTTCGGCATCGAACGGATGACCCGCTGGCGGCCGCCCAGCCAGGTTTCCAGATCCCGCAGCGGCACGCCGGCGGCAATGCTGAGGTACAAGCGGCTGCCCTTGACGCGCGCGAGGGACTCGCACAGGGCCTTCATGTCGCCCGGCTTCACCGCCAGGATCACCACGTCGGCGCCGGCCGCCACTTCGGCCGGAGTGCCGCAGACGGTCTTGCAGGCCAGCAGTTTCTGCAGGGACTCCATCGCCGCCGGCACCACGTCGCTGAGCGCCACGTTGAGGCTGGCTTTGCCAAGGGCTTTTTCGACGCCGCGCAGCAGCGCGCCACCCATTTTACCGCATCCGATGAGTCCAAGCTTGAGCATGGCGGACGGTGGCGGCAGCGGGCCGCGGACGCAAGGACGATCCGCGCACCGGCTCAGGCCTTGCCCTGCAGGAGCATGCGCACGCCGAAGACCACCAGCACGGTGCCGAAGACGCGCGTCAGGGTCTCGTTGCTCAGGACCTTCAGCCAGCCGGCGCCGAAGTAGGCGAACAGCGAGGCGGACAGCGCGGTGACCAGGGCGACCTTCCAGTCCACGAAACCGTTGCGGGCGTTCTGCGTGGTCGCCATCAGCGCCGTCGGAATGATGATGGCCAGGCTGGTGGCCACCGCCGTCTTTTGCGGCAGGGCGAGGAAGAACACGAAGGCCGGCACCATGACCACGCCGCCGCCGACACCGCAAAGCGCCGCGATGACGCCGCTGACGACGCCGATGCCGAGACAGGTGAGCAGGGTGGAGAGGGCCATGGGAGAAGAGGCGGGTCAGCGCCGCGTGCGCGGCGCGAGCATGCCGATGAGCAGGCGCTCAAGCACCACCTTGGCGTCGAGCTGGCTGGTGACGAGCTTGAGGTTGGCGGCCAGGCAGGCGGCCAGGGCTTCGTGCAGCTCCTCCAGCGTGAATTTGCCGGCGTCGTTGAGGGCCAGGTAGATCGGGTAGGAGTTGAAGCCGCTGCCGTCCTTCTTGCGCGGCAGGTGGGCGGTGGCGGAGGCGGGCAGAGCGTCGAGGCTGTTGGAGAAGCTGCTGTAGGTGTTGCGGTTGACCTTGTGGCGGCTGATCAGCTCCTTGGCGATGAGCAGGTTGCGCACGCGCGGCACCACCGCAGCCAGCAGCAGACCGATGGCGTTCTGGCCCTGGTACATCAGGATGCCCAGCATTTCGAGCGCGCGCTGCAGGTCGCGCGCACCGATGGCGTTGCCGATCTCCCAGATCACGCCGGCGCGGCTCATCGACACCAGGCCGCGCACGGCGGCCAGGCTGCAGCGGCGGCGATCGCCAACGTACAAGTCGAGCTTCTCCATCTCGCTCTCCAGCTGGCGCGTGTCGTCGCCGGCCATCTGCACCAGCAGCTCCAGGGCGCCGCTTTCGAAGGCCAGGCCGAGCTCGCGCGCCTTCTGGCCGGCCAGGGCCAGCACCTCCGCCTCCCAGCCGGCCTTGCTGGTGTCGGGCTTGTCGTAGACCTCGATGGCGGCCAGCTTGGCCAGCCGCTTGTACAGGTTGCGCCGCTTGTCGATGCTGTTGGCGCTGAGCACGAACTTGACGTCCGGACCGAGGCCGGCCTCGAGCACGTCGAGCAGGTTTTCCATCCCCTGGACGCTGTCCTGGGCGCGGCCGATGACGCTGTCACCGAGGAAGTTGGCCCCCTTGAGCCAGACGATCTTGGCGCCGCCGAAGAACGGCAGGGTCTGCAGGGCCTGGATGACGTTCGAACAGATGCGGCCGGCGTGCTCGGCGTTGTCGGCGTTGCCCTCGATGGTCTCGTTGGCGAACTCGCCGGCATCCGGCGGCGTCAGGCGCTGGACGATCTTCATGGCCGTCTCCTTGACCCGCGCATCGTCCGTGCCCAGGACAACCTGGATCGGACCGGAGCTGGCGGATTTTTTGGGCGGAGGCATGACAGGGACGCGCTACTGTTTAGCGCTGCCGGGCCGGGCGGCAACCGGCAAGCCGAAATAACCGCGGCGGCCGGCCGCCGCATCTTCACCTTCCATCTTGCAGGAACCCACTCTAGAGTGCCGCGTGTCCGGTTCGGCAACCCCATCCTGGTGGCAGATCGCGCGTCAGCTGGCGCGCCAGGGTTCGCTTTGGCTGCAGGAAAACGTCGCCAGCGCCGGCCTGGACCCGCTGCCGATCCGGCGCTGGCTGCGAGGCTACGGACCGCACCGGCTCAAGGCCGATGTCAAAGCCGGCACCTCGGTCGCCCTGCTGGACATCCCGCAGAGCATGGCCTACGCGGCCATCGCCGGGCTGCCGCTGCAGTTCGGCACCACCTGCGCCGCGGTCGCCGGCATCGTCGGCGCGCTGTTCCTCAGTTCCCGCTTCACCATCCTCGGCCCGACCAACGCGACGGCCTTCATGATCTTCTCGTACTTCGCCGCGGACCCGCATCTGGACCGCGTGGCGATGATGCCTCTGCTGGTCTTCATGGTCGGCACGCTGCTGCTGATCGGCGCGTTCGTGCGCGTGGCGGAGCTGGTCCAGTACATCAGCCGCTCCGTGGTGGTGGCCTACGTCACCGGCGCCGCGCTGCTGATCATGGTCAACCAGGCCGGCAACCTGCTCGGCCTGGGCGCCAGCCTGGCCGCGGCCGCGGAAACCTCCTTCCAGCCGCGCACCCTGCCCGGCATCCTCTGGCAGCTGGCCCATCACCTGGAGCACACCCACTGGCCGAGCGTGCTGGTCGCGGCGGTCACCGCGGCCTTGTACTGGACGGTGCGGCGGCTGCGCCCGGCCTGGCCGGCCCTGGCCCTGGCCCTGGTCAGCGCTTCGCTGCTCGGCTTCGGCCTGCGCCACCTCG
>CAYYJK010000074.1:0-5968 GCA_964472185.1 uncultured Prosthecobacter sp. | reverse complement strand
CTGGCCCTGGCCCTGGTCAGCGCTTCGCTGCTCGGCTTCGGCCTGCGCCACCTCGGCCTCGAGGTGCCGACCTTCCGCGACGCCCAGTTCACCTGGCTGGATCTGCTGCCACCCTTCCCCGACTTCGCCTCGCCCAAGTTCCTCTCCGACTTCAGCCGCCTGTTCGGCCTGGCCGTGGCGCTCGCCTTTCTCGCCACGCTCGAAAGCTCCTCCATGGCCAAGACCCTGGCCAGCCTCAAGGGCCAGCGCGTCGACCTCAACCAGGACATGTTCGGCCTGGGCATGGCCAACCTCAGCTGCGCCTACCTCAGCGGCATGCCCTGCTCCGGCTCGATGGTGCGCTCGACCCTCAACTTCAGCAGCGGCGCCCGCACGCCGGTGGCCTCGCTGGTCAACGGTCTGGTCTGCCTCACCGGCGCCCTGACCCTGGGCACGGCGGTCGCCTACGTGCCGCGGGCGGCGCTGGCGGTGCTCATCGTCTGCGTGGCGGTCTCGCTGATCAACCGCCGCCACATCCGCATCTGCCTGCAGGCCACCGGCTCGGATGCGCTGACCTTCCTGATCACCCTGGGAGCGACCCTCATGGTGCCGCTGCACGTCGCCATCTTCACCGGCATCGGCCTGTCGCTGACGCTGTACCTGCGCAAGGCTAGCCGGCCCTCGCTGGTCGAGTACGAATTCAACCAGGAAGGCCACCTGGCCGAGGCCGCCGCGCCGGGCGTGCGCCAGAACCCGGCCATTTCCATCGTCCACGTCGAGGGTGAACTGTTCTTCGGCGCCGCCGAGCTGTTCCGCACCCAGGTCCAGCAGTCCTGCGCCGATCCGAACCTGCGCATCATCATCCTGCGCCTGAAGAACGCCCGCCACATGGACGCCACCTCGGTGATGGCCCTCGAGGAACTGGTGCGCGCCCTGCGCGCCGACGGCCGCGACCTCATCATCAGCGGCGTCATGAAGGACATCTACCGGGTGCTGCGCGATTCCGGCATGATCGACGTCATCGGCAAGGAGAACATCTTCCCCGCCAGCCCGAGCAATCCGAACGTCGCCACCCGCAACGCCCTCAAGCGCGCCCAGCGTATCCTCGGCACCAGCGAGGCGGAGGTGCGCATCTACTTCGACCCGGCGAAAAAGCGCAGCCAGGAGGCCTGAACCGCGGCGGGCGCTGCGCGCTTCCTGACACAAAAACCGGTTGTCGGCGGCGGCAACTTGGACTCTCATCGGCGCGATGACCGATCCTGAACGGCGCATTCTCGCGGCCCAGGGCTACGTGGAACTCGGCCTCCACCAGGAAGCCCGGGAGGAGTTGGCGCGGCTGGGCGCCGATGTCCGGGACCGGGCGGACGTCATCGAACTGAACATGCTCTGCCTGATGGGCGAACAGAGCTGGGAACAGGCGCTGGCGCTGACCCAGCAGCTCTGCGCGCTCGAACCCGAGGAGCCCGGCGGCTTCATCCACGCCGCCTACTGCCTGCACGAACTCGGCCGCACCGTCGAAGCCCTGGACATGCTCACCCGCGGCCCGGCGGCGCTGCGCACCAAGCCGGTGTACTACTACAATCTCGGCTGCTACCTGGCCTGCCTGGGCGAGGAGGCGAAGGCGCTGACCCTGCTGCGCCAGTCCTTTGAAATGGACGGCAGCCTGCGCAGCCACGCGCGCAAGGATCCGGACCTTGATCGGCTGCGCCAGGCGTTGGAATAGACCGGATGCCCGCCGAACTCCACGCCGCCAACCGGACCGCCCTCACTGAGTGGTTTGACGACAACTTCCGCAGCCGCGGCGAGGTGGGTGCCTCGCTGTCGGTCTGGCAGGACGGCGCCGAGGTGCTGTCCCTGGCCGCCGGCCATCACGACCGCGCGGGCGAACGCCCCTGGGAGGCGGACACGCTGGTGCCGGTGTTTTCCGCCACCAAGGCGCCGGCCGCCGTCTGCGCGCTGATGGCGCTGGAGCAGGCGCGGCTGCCGCTGGACTGCCCGGTGGCCGAAGCCTGGCCCGCCTTCGCCGGCGGCGGCAAGCAGTCGGTCACCTTCGGCCAGTTGCTCTCGCATCGCGCCGGGCTGTCCGCCCTGGACGAGCGCGTGCCGATTCAGGACACCGCCGCCGTGCTCGCCGCCGTGGAACGCCAGGCGCCGCTGTGGACTCCCGGCACGCGCCAGGGCTACCATGCCCGCACCTTCGGCTTCCTGCTGGAGGGCATCGTCCGGCACCTCAGCGGCGCCGCCTCCGTGGGCGAGTTCTTCCACGAGAGCCTCGGCCGGCCCATGGGGCTTGAGTTCTGGATCGGCCTGCCGCGCGAGCACTGGGAGCGGGTGGCCCCGCTGTATCCGGGCAAAATCAGCCTGGGTCAGAGCAGTGACCCGTTCCTCAAAGCCTTTGGCAGCGCCGGCACCCTGACCCAGCGCAGCTTCACCTCGCCCGCCGGCCTCAACGCCATCAGCGACTTCAACCGCCCCGAGGCCTGGGCGCACGGCTACGCCAGCATGGGCGGCGTCGGCAGCGCCCGCGGCCTCGGCGCCTTCTACGCCCTGCTCGCCCAGGACGGCCGCTGGAACGGCCGACAGCTGGTGCCATCGAGCGTGGTGCGCCAGCTCAGCCAGCCCCTGTCGCAGGCCGAGGATGCCGTGCTGCTGACCCCGCTCGCCTTCGCCGCCGGGGTCATGCAGGACCCGCGCTCCGCCGACGGCGGCGGCAAGCTGCGCCGGCACTACGGGCCAGCCCTGTCGGCCTTCGGCCATCCCGGCGCCGGCGGCAGCCTGGCCTTCGCCGACCCCGAGCGCGGCCTCGCCTTCGCCTACGTCATGAACCAGATGGAAGTCGGCGCCCTGCCCGGCCCCAAATCGCTCGGCTTGGTCGAGCGGCTGTACGCCTGAGCCGGCAACGCAGCAGCCCCGGCCCGCCGAGAGGCGAACCGGGGCTGCGCAGGGGATTCCGCAAGCGGATCAGAGGATCTCCACGCCGGGCTGGCCGGGGATGGCGACCGGGTATCCGCCGTCGGCATCCGGCTTCACCGGCGCTTCGGTCTCGGCGGTGACGATGGCCGGCATGTGCTGGACCTTGCTGTTCAGCGCCTCCTCCCACTTGATCTCCTTGCCGGAGTAGGTGGCCATGCGGCCGAGCACGGCGGTCATGGTGGACTCGGCGCCGTAGTAGGCGTTGTTGAGCGGCTTGTTGTCGCGCACGGCGGCCTGCAGCAGGTCATGCTCGGTCTGGTACGGATCGGGATCGCCGGTGCGGCGCTTGCCCTTCGGGGCGCCGTCGGCGCCGCCGGAGCCCGGACGGTACTTCCAGATGACGTTGCCGGCGTGGTCGACCGCGTAGCAGTTCGGCTTGTTGTCCAGGTACAGCTTGCCCTTGGTGCCGGTGAACTCCTCGCGCACGGCGTTGTAGACGCCGGACTGGTGGCGGCACTGGCTGTTGATGCGCACGCCGTTGGCATAGGTGAACTCGACGTAGTGGTGGTCGTAGATCTGCCCGTACTTCTTGTCGACGCGCTGCTGACGGCCGCCCATGCCCTGGGCGCTGACCGGGTGTCCGCCGATGAACCAGTTGGCGACGTCGATGTTGTGGATGTGCTGCTCGTTGATGTGGTCGCCGCACAGCCAGGTGAAGAAGTACCAGTTGTTGATCTGGTACATCAGCTCGGACTGGTTCGGCTGCTTGTCCCGGAACCAAATGCCGCCGCCGTTCCAGTAGACCTGGCCCGCGACGATGTCGCCGATGATGTTCTGCTCCTTGACCTGCTTGAGCGCCTCCAGGTAGCAGTTCTGGTAGCGGCGCTGCAGGCCGACCACGACCTTGAGGTTCTTCTCGTCGGCCACTTTGGCCATTTCCAGGACCTTGCGCACGCCCGGGGCGTCGACCGCGACGGGCTTCTCCATGAACACGTGCTTGCCGGCGTTGACCGCGGCCTCGAAGTGGTAGGGGCGGAAGCCGGGCGGCGTGGTCAGGATGACCAGATCGCAGCTGTCGATGACCTTCTTGTAGCCGTCCAGGCCGGCAAACACGCGCGAGTCGTCGACCTGCACCTTGTCGGCGTGCTTGGTGCGCAGGTTCGACAGCGCGCCGTCGGCCTTCTCCTTGAAGGCGTCGGCCACGGCGTGCAGGACGATGCCTTCCTGCTTGGTGCTCAGGGCCTGGTTGGCGGCGCCGGAACCGCGGCCGCCGCAGCCGATGAGGCCGACTTTGATCTGGTCGCTGCCGGCGGCCCAGGCGGACTGGGCGACGGTCAGGGCGCTGGCCGCACCGGCGGTGCGGATGAAGTCACGGCGGCTGGTGGCCGGCGTGGAGGGGGTGGATTCGGTGTTCATGGTGGTGAGTGGACGGGGTTGAAACGCTCAGGCGTTCCAGGCCTTGCGGATGACCTCAATGCCTTCGAGGTAAACCTGCTCGGTCGAGGGGAAGAAGTCGCGCCAGACGCGGGTGGCCGCGGCCAGATCCGGCAGCGCGCCGCCGAAGGCTTCGATGGTCATCCAGCCGTCGTAGCCGAGCGCCTTGAGCTTGCGGATCTGCTCGGGGATGTTGATGTGGCCGCGACCGGGCGTGCCGCGGTCGTTTTCCGAGATGTGCACGTGGTTGAGTTTGCCGGAGGCGAACACCGTCTCGATGGCCGCCAGCGGGCTCTTCTCCTCGATGTTGGCGTGGAAGGTGTCGTACATCGTGCCGAAGTTCGGGTGGTTGACCCGCTGCACGTAGCCGACCGCCTGCTCCATGGTGTTCAGCAGGTGCGCCTCAAACCGGTTCAGCGCCTCGATGGCGCACTTCACACCGGCGGCCTCGGCCACCGGAGCGATGGCGCGGTGGACCTCGGCGGCGCCGTTGAGCTCGACCTCGGAAGGGTACTTGCCGGTGAACTGGCCGAGCACCTGGTAATACGGGCCGCAGAGGGTCTGCACGCCGGCGTTGTGGGCGCACTCCAGGACGCGCTTGAGGTGGTCGACCGCGCCCTGGCGGTTGGCGGCGACCGGGCTGATCGCGTTGTGGGCCTCGTCCGGCAGCACCGTCACGGCCGTGCATTCCAAGCCGTTGTCCTGCAGCACGCGGCCGATGCGGGCAAAGTGGCCGGGATCGCTGACATCGAAGATCGGGATTTCGACGCCGTCATAGCCGGCGGCCTTGAGCTTTTCGAGCACCGGGAAGTTTTCGTCGGTCACGTGACCGGTCCAGAGGAGGAGGTTGAAACCAATTTTCATGTCGGAGGGACCGCAGACTAGGAAAGCCGGGAGAAAACCGCAAGACTGCGTTCCAGGGATTTCCGCGCCGGTGCGCAGCGCCCAGAGTAACGGCGGCACCGCCGCCGAGGTTTCAGGTTGAACATGCGGAGCCCAAAACCATACTCAGAGGAATCGCCCATCCCGATTCCCTCCCACTGCCCATGACCTCCGTCCTCCGCCTCCTCCCGCTCGTCGCCGCCGGCGCGCTGCTGAGCTCCTGCCAGAACGGTCAGAATCCGTTCAACCAGTCCGCCTCCTCCAGCGACCCCTACGTGTCGAACTACGGCAACGATGGCGGCTACAACCCCTATCCGGGCCAGGCCGGCAGCGCCCAAGCAGGCAGCTACAGCGCGCCGACCTACACCACCCCGCCGACCTACACGCCGCCGCCGGCGCCAGCGGAAGCCGACCCCTACGCCTTCAGCAACACCGGCAGCGCCACGCGCAGTTCGGGCACCACCGCCAGTTCGACCAAACCGTCCTCCGCCAGCCGCAGCAAAACCGGCTCCGGCACCCGCAGCAGCAGCTCCAAAAAATCCGGAGGCAGCTACACGGTCGCCCGCGGCGACACCCTCTATGCCATCGCCCGCAAACGCGGCACCAGCGTCGCCAAGATCAAATCGGCCAACCGGCTCAGCTCCGACGTGATCCGGCCGGGCCAAGTCCTGAAGATGCCCTGAACCCCGCACCGCCGCTCTTCGGAGCGGCTTTTTTGTGCCTTTGCCCGCTCCGAAGAGCGGCGGTGCGGGGTTCAGGG
>CAYYJK010000073.1:6316-13772 GCA_964472185.1 uncultured Prosthecobacter sp. | reverse complement strand
CTGGCCGACGTCGGCCAGCCAGAGGCGGCCCTGGTCGTCGAAGCTCATGCCCCAGGGGTTGCGGATCCCGTAGGCGTAGACCTGCGGCAGGGCGTCGACGCCGTCGGCAAAGGGGTTGTCGGCGGGAATGCCGTAGCGGCCGTGGAACTCGCGGCTGTCGACGTCGATGCGCAGCACCTTGCCGACCAGCACGGCGTTGAGCTGGGCCATGCGCTTTTCATCGTTGCGCTTCGAGGTGTCGCCGACGCCGATGTACAGGTAGCCGTCCGGACCGAACACCAGGTTGCCGCCATGGTGGTTCCAGTTGATCAGCGGAATCTCCAGCAGGATGCGCTCGCTGCCCTCGTCGGCCTTGCCGGCATCGGCGGCGCTGACCTTCATCTCGCTGATCACCAGGCGCTTGGGTTTCTGCTGGGTGTAGCAGAGGTAGAACAGGCCGTTGGTCTTGAACTTGGGGTGGAAGGCCAGGCCGTTGAGGCCCTCTTCAAACTTGCCGTTGGCCGCCTCCATGGCGCGCGGGCTCAGGTCGAGGAAGGTTTTGGCTTCGCCGCCCTGGCTGGCGGGCAGGATGAGAATCTGGCCGCGCTGCAGCGCCAGGAACTCGCGCTGCGTGCCGTCCGGCGGCACCACGACCGCGATCGGCCAGGGCGTGGGCAGAGTTTCGTGGACGCGGGTCAGCTTGACGGCATCGGCGGCGAGGGCGCCTCCGGCGAGCAGGAAGGTGGTGGCGAGCAGCGTGGCGAATTTCATGCGGGTGTGAGTGCGGTGGGACGACGGGTGAAAGGAGCAAAACGGCGCGAGGCGGCGACTATTGCGGCGGAACCGGCAGCCAGCCCTTCTGCGCGATCAGGTCGGCGAGGGCGCGGGCCAGCATCCGGTGTCCCTCCTCGCGCAGGTGGTTGGAGTCCGAGTAGATCCGCGCCGCCTGTTCGGCCGTGAACACGCCGGTCATCGGCAGGCTGGCGACTCCGGGCCCTTCCTGGGTGCGGGCCCAGCGGTCGAGCGAGCCGTCGTCGAGGATCGGCACGCCGTCCTGCTTGCGCCGCGTGGCCTGGGTGACGAGGATGACCGGCACGCCCGCCGCCTGCAGGCGGCGCAGGCCGGTGAGGGTCACTTCCTGCACCCGCTCCAGCCAGCGCTGCTGCGAGCCGGTGTCGGCCGCCGCGCGCAGTTCGGCTTCGAAGTCGGAGACGCCCGCCTTGCTGCGGACGCTGCGCTCCAGCCACTGCCAGTACAGCTTCTCCGTCTTCATTTCGTAAAGGTGGCGCAGCACGAGCGAGCGCATCAGCCAGTTCTTCGGGTGCGGGCTGTTGAAATCGTCGCGCCGGCTCCACTCCCGCTCGTCCTCGTACTCGTTGGACAGGTTGAGGTGCAGAACCACCAGGCTGGGCTGGTACTTGACCGCCTGCTGGAGGACGACATCCTTGCGCCGGGCGCCGTAGCCGGGCAGGGCGAGGTTGAGGCTTTCCGTCGGCACGCCGCGCGCCCGGAGCTCGCGACCGAGCTGGCCGGCATACGAGGCCTCGACGCTTTTGCCGCGTGCCACGGAATCGCCGATGACCATGATGCGGAAGGTGCCGGCGGGCCGCTGCTTGACGAAGGACTGCGGGAAGAAGCGGCGGCCGCCGCCGCGCACCAGGTCGACGCGGCCGCTGGCGCTTTCTTCAAAACCCGCGGTGGGGTGGTAGCCGTAGTCGAAACGGCCCTCCATCGAGCGCGTCATGAAGCCGCGCGTCACGATCTCGGCCGCCGCAAGGATGGCCACGAAGACAAGGAAGCTGCGGGTGACGGCCTGCATCAGAATTGGAAATAGATGAACTCCTGCTCGGTCGAGACGGAGCTGGCCACCGCGCCGAAGAGGATGAAGAAGACGATGCCGCGCGCCCACCCGGGCAGCCGCGACAGCTCGGCCTCGTCACGCGCGGGCAGGGTGGCGGCCTGCAGCAGCAGCAGCGGCAGGACGTGCAGGGCCAGCCAGCAGGCCGGCAGGTGCCAGGGCTCGCCCGGCGCGCCGTTGACCAGGCCGCTGAACCAGGCGGCGAGCTGGGTCATGTCACGGGCGCGGAAGATGGCCCAGCCGACCAGGGTCAGGACGAACATCAGCGCCACGGCCAAGCTGCGGCGGCCGGAGCCGGCGGCGTTTTCCAAAGCTGCCAGGCCGGGCACGGCGCGGTAGGCGGTGAGCAGGGCTGCGTGGTAGCCGCCCCAGAGGACGAAAGTCCAGCTGGCGCCATGCCAGAGGCCGGCCAGCAGCATGGTGATCCAGAGGTTGAGGATCGTGCGTCCCGTACCGCTGCGGTTGCCGCCCAGCGGGATGTACACGTAGTCGCGGAACCAGCTCGACAGGGTGATGTGCCAGCGCTGCCAGAAGTCGGAGGGGCCGGTGGCGAGGTAGGGGAAGCGGAAATTCGTGCTCAGCTGGATGCCCAGCAGGCGCGCGGAGCCGCGGGCCAGATCGGTGTAGCCGGAGAAGTCGCCGTAGATCTGGAAGGCGAAGGCCAGCACGCCGAGCACGGCCCAGGGCGCGTTGAGGGCGGTGTCGGGGGCGAAGGCGTAGTTGGCCAGCAGCGCGCAGTTGTCGGCGACGAAGAGTTTTTTGAAGGCGCCCACCAGCAGCAGGCGCAGGCCGGCGTGCAGGTGCTCCCATTCCCAGACGGCGGCCCGGGTGAACTGGGGCATGAACTTGCCCGGGCGCTCGATCGGGCCCGCGACCAGCTGCGGAAAGAACGCCAGGTAGGCCGCAAAAGTCACCAGATCGGCGGCCGGCTCGACCTTGCCTTTGCAGACATCCACCGCGTAGGCCACGGACTGGAAGGTGTAGAAGGACACGGCCACCGGCAGGATGATGTTCGGCAGGGTCCAGCCGGTCTGGATGCCCGCGCCTTCCAGCAGGGCGGTCAGGCTGCCGGCGAAGAAATTGAAGTACTTGAAGAAGCCGAGCACGGCCAGATTGGTCAGGATGCTCAGCCACATGAAGCCGCGCCGGCGCGGTTCGGGCGCCCAGGTCCAGAGCCAGTGGTGCAGGGGCACGAACAGCAGGGGGAAGGCCGCGGCGACGGCGAGGCTGGCCCCGCTGACGCTGACGCGGTCCCCGCCGAACAGGCTGCAGCCGCCGAGCCAGAGCAGGGGCGTGAGCGTGGTCAGGGCGATCTTCAGGCCGCCCTCGCGCGCGCCCACCATCGAGCGGGCGCAGAAAAAGTCGACGCCGGTGGAGGCCATCAGCAGCGCCAGGAAGCGCAGGTCCCAGAGGCCGTAGAACACGTAGCTGGCGGCCAGCAGCAGCGCCATCCGGCCAAGCCGCGGCAGCGGCCAGTAGAGCAGGGCCACACAGGGGAGGAAGAGGGCGTATTGCCAGGACGTGAAGGACATGTCAGCACCAGTCCGCCAGCCGGAGGCCGGGCTGCAGCTCGATCAGTCCCTGCACCCAAAGCGCCTGGGAGGTCAGCAGAGCCTTGCCGGCCTTGGCAAGCGGGCCGCGAGCATGTTGCGGCTGCAGGCACAAGTCAAAGACATGATGGGCGGCAATGCCGATCTCGTCGGTGACCTTCAGCGTGCGGCGGAAACGTTCCGCCCCGTCGTAATCGCGCCGCATCAGACGGCGCTCCCGCTCCTCCTCCGGACAACGCAGCCGCAGGGCAATGTCGCACTGGCTCAAGCGGAGGTGGGGCTTGCTGTTGACGTACACCACCAGCTTTTTGCGGCGGACGAAGCGCCGGAAGGGCTCCAGTTCGTCCCGTTCCCGGCTGCGGCTCTTGATCCGGCGGTTGAAGATCCCGAACAGGGGCACCGACAGCACGCCGTCGTCGATCACCGCCAGGTGGCGGGGCGGCAGCCCGGGCAGCCCGCGTTTGCGCAGCGCCTTGCCCAGGGTCGACTTGCCCGAGCCCGACTTGCCGGTCACGCACAGCATCGCCTGCCCCTGCCGGGCGATGACCGCCTGGCAGACCGCGGCCAGCTGCTCCTGCCAGGTGTCGGCTTCGAGCAGGACGGGGTCGGGCGCCTCGGAGGCTGCCGGGGCGACGGAATCCGCGGGCATGTGACGAGACTGCCACCAATGAGACTGGTTATCAAGAGTTAGATTGCGGCCGCGCTTTGCCGCCGGTCCGACACTTTTCATTCGCACCTGCGGCCGGCACCGCTAGGGTCTCCGCCCTTATGCTCCAAGCTGGTATCGTCGGCCTGCCCAACGTAGGCAAATCCACCCTCTTCAACGCTGTCACCCGCACCCGCAAGGCGGAGGCGGCCAACTACCCGTTCTGCACCATCGAACCCAACCAGGGCGTGGTGATCGTTCCGGACGAGCGCCTGGCCGTGCTTTCGAAGATCAGCGGCTCGCAGAAGCTGGTGCCCGCCGCCATCGAATTCGTCGACATCGCCGGCCTGGTCAAGGGCGCCAGCCAGGGCGAGGGCCTGGGCAACAAGTTCCTCAGCCACATCCGCGAGGTGGACGCGATCGTCCACGTCGTCCGCTGCTTCGAAAGCGGCGACATCACCCACGTTGACGGCAGTGTCGATCCGATCCGCGACATCGAGGTCATCAACACTGAGCTCATTCTCGCCGACATGGACAGCGTCTCCAAGCGCCGGTCCCGCACCGAAAAGGACGCCAAGCGCGGCAACAAGGAGGCCCAGGCCGAGTTCGCCCTCTGCGAGAAGCTGCTGCCGCACCTCGATGCGATGAAGCCCGCGGTGACCCTGGAGCTCAGCGACGAGGAGAAGAAGCTGCTGAAGACCTTTTTCCTGCTCAGCTCCAAGCCGTGCATCTACGCCTGCAACGTCGCCGAGTCGGAGCTGGCCGAGGCTTCCAAGAATCCCGACCAGCACCCGCAGGTCGCCAAGGTCCGCGAATACGTCCGGCACGCCCATGCCGCCAGCGCCTGCGTGGTGAGCGCGGCCATTGAGAGCGAGCTCATCGACCTGTCCGAGGAGGACGCCAAGGCTTATCTGACCGACCTCGGCGTCGAGGACAGTGGCGTCAACCTGCTGATCAAGAGCGTCTACTCGCTGCTCGGCCTGCAGACCTACCTGACCACCGGCGAGAAGGAGACCCGCGCCTGGACGATCACCAAGGGCACCAAGGCGCCGCAGGCGGCCGGGGTCATTCACGGGGATTTCGAGCGCGGGTTCATCGCCGCGCAGATCGTCCACTTCGACGATCTGGTGGCGCTCGGTTCCGAGGCCAAGGCGCGCGAGGCCGGCAAGCTGCGCATCGAAGGCAAGGACTACGTCATGCGCGACGGCGACGTCGTCGAGTGGCGCTTCAACGTCTGAGTTCCTGCGGGCGCCGGGCTACGGCCGCTCCCGATAGGAGCTGGGGTAGCCCGGATTGACGTCCGGACGCAGGGCGTTCGGATAGTTCCAGTCGGTCTTCACGTCGACGCTGACCTGCTTGAGCCGCCGGTAGACCTCGTACGGCTCGGCGATCGCGGTGAAGCGGTCGAGGACCGGCCGGCCCTTGGCCGTGTAGGCGCCGGTGAAGGCGCGAATGGTGCCGACCCCGAGCAGATTTTCCAGCGGATTCACCGTGACGCTCAGGTCCTCGATGCGGTCGTAGTCGATGGCCTTGAAATCGGTGCCCCAGAAGCCGGAACGGAGCATCAGCCGCTTGTTGGTGAAGGCGTAGAAGGTGTTGCGGTGGACCAGCAGCAGACGCAGCAGGTTGAGGACGCTGGCCCAGAACGGAAACAGGTGCAGCAGGAAGAAGGGGATGAGGAAGCCGGCCTGCGGGCCGTCCAGGCGCATGTGGCGAATGAAGCCGAAGTAGTCGATGGCCGCCCAAAGGCAGCCGACGACCAGGAAGGGAACGCCCTGGATCACGAAGGGCAGCCAGGCCGGCGTGCCCTGCCAGAGGATGGATTCGTCGCGGTCGAGAACGGCCTGGAAGGGCGGCGGCAGCGCGGACGCGGCGGAGCTGACGGGAATCGGCATACCCGGCAGGCATAACATCCCGGCGCGGGTTTCGGCAATCGCAAATGCCGGCCGGCAGGGTTCAGGCATCCGCGCTGCCGGGCGGCTGCCGCCAGGTCAGTCCCCGCAGCTGGGCGGCGGCCGGCGGCTGGCGCCGCAGGCTGGCCAGGGTGCCCACCGCGAGGGTGATGACGCAGCCATAGCAGGCGTACCACATGAACGACAGCGGCCAGCTGGCACGCACGGAGTACAGCCCGACCAGGAGAACGAAGCCGGTGAGCACGCCGGTGACGGCGCCGAAGGTGTTGGCCCGGGGGACCAGCATGCCCAGCAGGAACAGGCCGAGCAGCGGGCCGCCGACCAGACCGATGATCGAATTGACCGACTCGATCAGGCTGCCCATGCGGCCGATGACGAAGGCCAGACCGGTGACCAGCAGGCCGTAGCCGATGGTCAAACCGCGCGCCCGGCGCAGCTGCGCCGCGTCCTCCGTCGCGCCGCCCGCGGCGGGCTTGCGCAGGTCCATCAGCGAGGTGGACGCCAGCGAGTTCAGGCCGGCCGAGACAGTGGACATGCTGGCGGCGTAGATGGCGGCGATCAGGATGCCCGGGAAGCCCTTCGGCAGCTCGTGCACGACGAAGTAGGGCAGGATCTGGTCGGCTTTGGCGATGTGGCCGGCAGCCACCGGATCCGGCTGGTGCTGGTAGAAGGCCCAGAGGATCATGCCGGTCAGGTAGAACAGGCCGCCGATCGGGAAGAACAGCCAGAGCTTGATCCACAGGCCGCGCTTGGCCTCCCCCAGCGAGCGGGCGGTCAGGTAGCGCTGCACCGAGACCTGGTCCGTAGCCAGCTGCACCAGGTGCAGGAAAGGCGCGCCGATGAGGATCGCCCAGAAGGTCATGCGCGCCGTCGGATCCAGGCTGAAGCTGAGGTCCAGCCGGCCGGCTTCGGCCGCCATTTCATAGACGCCCGCGGCGCCGCCGGGCACCTTGCCCAGGGCCACGACGACGATCATCAGCTGGCCGCCGAACAGCACGGCGAGCTGCATCAGGTCCGTCCAGATCACGGCCTTCATGCCGCCCAGCGTGGTGTAGAAGGTCGTCAGCAGGCCGGTGCACAGGATGGTGAAGGCCAGGGGCATGCCGGTGGCCTGCTGCAGGGCCAGCGCCGGCGCGTAGGTGGCCGCGGCCAGCCAGAGCAGGACGCGCAGGATGAACAGCGACGAGGCCAGCGTCCGCACCGGCCGGGAGAAGCGCTCCTCCAGATACTGGTAGGCGGTGAAGAAGCGCGACTGGTAGAACAGCGGCAGCATCACCATCGTCGTGAACGGCGTGGCGATGAAGAAGGCCAGCAGCGCCCAGGTGAAGGCGAAGCCGTTCTGGTAGATCTCCGCCGGGGCGGCCAAGTAGGAGATGCCCGAGAACATGGCGGCGATCACCGACAGGCCGACGACGATCGAACCCATGCTGCGGCCGGCCAGGAAGTAGTCCTTCACCGTCTTCTGCTCCTTCACAAACAGCACGCCGATCAGCACCGAGGCCAGCAGGTA
>CAYYJK010000073.1:0-6216 GCA_964472185.1 uncultured Prosthecobacter sp. | reverse complement strand
CCGTCTTCTGCTCCTTCACAAACAGCACGCCGATCAGCACCGAGGCCAGCAGGTAAACCGCAAACAAAACGTAATCGAGAACCGCGAAATGAGTCATGCGTGAGGAGGATGGGTTCTGCCGGTGTCGGGGCAGACGGACAGGCCGCAAGAGAGGACGCTCACGGCGTGCCGGCTCTTGCCGGTTTCTTGGCCGCCACGGGCGCTCCCGGCTCCGTCACTTCTTGATCTCGGCAAACACCAGCCGGCCGGCGCTGGTGGGCAGGGCCCCGGAGATCACGACCTCGACGGTCTGCCCCAGGCACTGCACCGCGTGATTGACGACGATCATCGTGCCGTCGGCCAGGTAGCCGACGGCCTGGTGCTTGTCCTTGCCGGCCTTGGTGAGCGCCAGGGTGGCCTCGTCGCCGGGCTGCAGCTGCGGCACCAGCGCCTGCGCCAGCTCGTTGAAGCTGAGCACCTGCAGGCCGCGCAGGCGCGCGACCTTGGCGAGGTTCTCGTCGTTGGTGAGCAGGCGCGCATTGAGCTCGCGCGCCAGCGACACCAGGCGGGCGTCGACCGACGCCGAACGCTCCGCGCCGGGCGCGTCCTCGTGGATCGACAGGTGCAGGCCGGGCATGGCGCGCATGGTTTCCATGATCTCGAGACCGCGCCGGCCGCGGCTGGCCTTCTGCGCGTCGCCGGATTCGGTCAGCCGCTGCAGCTCGTCGAGCACGAAGCGCGGCACCACCAGCGCGCCGCTCAGGAAACCGGTCTGCACCACCTTGGGGATGCGGCCGTCGATGACGACGTTGCTGTCGAGCAGCAGCGGCTCGCCCTCCGAGCCGTCGCGGCGAAAGCGCACGTAGGGGATCAGGAAGGCGAACTGGTCGCGGTCGCTGCGTAGCGCGAAGGTGACCCCGAAGAACGCCAGCGAGGCGTAGACGAGGATTTCGACGACGTTGTGCATGGCCTCGCCCTCGGGCATGGCCTGGAAGTAGCCGAGCTGGAAGATGCCGATGCGGGTGATCAGCCAGGCGCAGAACAGTCCGATCGCCAGGCCGAAGGTGGCGTGGGAGAAGTCGCGCAGGCTGAAGCGGGCGAACAGCAGGTCGAGCAGCAGCAGCAGGCCCATGACCGCGGCGCCGCTCAGGGCGCCGACCCAGGCCGGCTGCTGGAAGCCGAGCGAAATGGTGATCCCCGTGAAGACGAACAGCGCGAAAAACAGCGCGCGGACGAGGCGGATGGACCACGTGGAATTCATGCGGAGTTGCGGCGCAGTTTAAGCCGGGGGAAAAGCGCTGACGAGCACAAACGCGGCGGCGCCTAGCGCAGCACCCAGGCGGACACGCAGCCTTCGTGGGCCTGCGCCGCGGTCGCGGCAAAGTCCGCCAGGTAGCCCCGCTGCGGCTCGGGCCGCGGCCAGGACGGCGTGCGCTGCGCAAGGTCCGCCTTCAGCTCGATTCGGCCCTCCAGCAGGTCGAACTCGATCTCGTCGCCGTCCTCGACGGCGGCGATGGGGCCGCCTGCCGCCGCTTCCGGCGAGCAGTGGATGCCCATGACCCCGTGCGAGACGCCGGAGACGCGGCCGTCGGACAGGAAGGCCACCCGGCCGTCCAGCTCGGGCACCGCCAGGGCGGCGCTGGCCACCAGCAGCTCCGGCATGCCCGCGGCCACCGGACCGACGCCGCGCAGCACGACAACGTGGCCGGGCTGGATGCGTTTCGCGGCCGCGGCGTCCGCCACCTCCTTGACGCTGGTGAAGCAGATGGCCCGGCCGGTGAAGCGCGGGCTTTGGCGCGACGAGACCTTGAAGACCATGCCGTGCGGCGCCAAATTGCCGAAGCAGACCTGCAGGTCGGCGTAGTCCTTGAAGGGCTGTCCCAGCGGCGCGATCAATTCCTGGTCGGCCGGCACGTCCGGCGCTTGGGCGACGTTCTCCGCCAGCGTCCTGCCGGTGACCGTGATGCAGGAGCCGTCGAGCAGGCCCGCGCGCAGCAGGTGGCGCAGCAGCATGGCCGTGCCGCCGATGCGGTGCAGGTCGGCCATGGTGCCGCGGCCGCGCGGGGCGAAGTTGCAGTACACCGGCGTCTGCCGGCAGATGCGCTGGATGTCGCGCAGGGTGAAGTCGACTCCGGCCTCGCGCGCCAGGGCCAGCAGGTGCAGCACGCCATTGGTGGAGCCGCCCATGGCGGCGATCGCGGCCATGGCGTTGCCGAGGGCCGCCTGGGTCAGGATGGTGCGCGGCCGCAGGTCCAGCTCGAGCAGGCGGCGCATGGCCTGGCCGACGCGCAGGCAGTCGGCCTTTTTGCCGCCGTCGACGGCGGGGATCGAGGAGCTGTCCGGCAGGCTCAGGCCCATCGCTTCGAGCGCGATGCCCCAGGTGTTGAACGAGGCGGCGATGCCGCAGCCGCCGGCGCCGGGGCAGGCGGCGCGGATGATGGCTTCGGACTCCTCCAGCGACAGCGTGCCGCTGTTGGCCTGCGCCTGGGAGTCGTAGGAGTCGAGGATGGTCACCGGCCGGCCCTGGTGGCAGCCGGGCAGGATGCTGCCGCCGTTGACGATCAGCCCCGGGTAGTTGAGGCGGGCCAGCGCCATCGCAAAGGCGGGGCCGTTCTTGTCGCAGTGATGCAGGCCGATCAGGCCGTCGTAGCGGTGCGCGCTGCACACCATCTCGGCGCCGTTGGCCATCAGGTTGCGCGACACCAGCGAGGCCGCGCCGCCCTCATGGCCCTGGGTGATGTTGTCGCTGACGCCGGACACCCCGAATGGAAACGCGATCAGGCCCGCCTCGGCACAACCCTGGCGGATGAGCCCGGCCAGCTCGTAGGCGTGCATGTTGCAGAGGTTGCCGTCGAGCAGCGGCGTGCCGATGCCGATCTGCGGCTTGTCGAAGTCGGCCGGCAGGAAGCCCAGGCCCCAGTAGAAGGATTTGACGCCACGCTGCCAGCCGTGGGTGAGTGACGAGGAGTTCCAGTTCAGCGCCGATGCCATAAGCCGGAAAACTAGCGCGGCGGCGGCGGCCCCCCAACAAAAAAACTCCCGGCCGGGGTGAGCCGGCCGGGAGCGGGAAGGGAAGCACGGAGCCTCCGCGGGATCAGAAGCTGACGCTCAGCTTCACACCGCCGAAGATTTCGTTGTTCGTGGTGTTGCTGAGGTGACGGCTGGTCAGCGACATGTTGTAGGCGACGTAGGGCGTCAGGGTGGCGCTCTTGGTCAGCTTGATCGGAGCCGAGATCGAGGGGATGACGTGGGTCAGACCGCTCGAGGGGCCGCCGAACTCGGCAACGCCCGAGTAGTAGTCAAAGCCGTAGCCCAGCTTGACGGCCGGGACGATGCTCAGCCACGGGGTGACTTCGATCGGCAGGTCCGCGCCCACTTCGGCGTAGGAACCGCCGATGTTGAAGTCGTAGAACCAGCCGGCGTAGAGGTTCACCGGACCGACCGCGGCGGCGACCGTCAGGCCGACTTCCTCGGTGCTGGAGATGTTCAGCTCGCCCGTGCCCAGGTTGTCGCCGAAGTTGCTGCCGGAGAAGCCGTCGAAGAACTCGTAGTGCGTGTAGACGAGGCCGAACTTGGCGAAGCCGGCGTCGTAGGTGAGCGAAGACGAGAGGTCGAGCTCCGAGTAGTCGAAGTCGCCGATGCCGCCCGCGCCGCCGCTGCCCAGCGTGGTTTCCACGGTGGTGGTGTACAGCGCGCCCAGACCGAGGGTCAGCTGCTCCGTGAGCGGAATGCTCAGGCTCAGGCCGCTCCAGACCGTGTTGTCGGCGAACCAGAGGCCGCGGAAGTAGTAGCGGGTGTCGTAGCCGACTTCGAGGGTCGCGCCGACGGAGTCGAACAGCGCGCCGTCCTCTTCAGGCTGGACGACGGGGCCGCCCTTGCTGGGAGCGGGGGCGGTACCGGCGAACGCGTTCAGGCCAGCGCAGGCTGCCAGAACGAGGGCCGACTTGGTGATGACGGTGGTCATGCTTTTCAGTTTCATGATGGTCGAGTTGGGTTTGATGTGAGGGCGGCGGCAAGTCCGGGAGACACCACCGCCACCAACTTGATCAAGCAGCCCGCGTGCCAACTTTTGCGTGAGTTGCAGTGCCGGCCCATGGAATCCCGCACCGGCTCCAGTTCGCGCTCGACCGGCCGGCGACATCGCGGCAAACTTGGCCCGCAGGCTGCTACACGGTCTGGCATGCCTGTCGCGTCCATGTCACGCCCAACCGTCTCCGGCCGGGCCGTCTGCCTCGCCCGGTCGGTCTGCGGCCGCGGGCGGCGGCTGGCGCCTGAAAACAAAAACTCCCGGCCAGGCGGACCTGACCGGGAGTGGGTTGAAGGAATCCTTGGGGATTCGATCCAATTAGAAGCTGACGCTCAGACGGACACCGCCGAAGATCTCGCTGTCCTGAGCGTTGAGCTCATGACGGGAGTCGAGGGAGATGTTGTAAGCGATGTAGGGCGTCAGGGTGGCGCTCTTGGTCAGCTTGATCGGGGCGGACACGGACGGAACGACGTGGGTCAGACCACCGGTGCGGCCACCGAACTCGGAACCCGAGTAGTAGTCGAAGCCGTAGCCCAGCTGGACAGCCGGGACGATGCTCAGCCACGGGGTGACTTCGATCGGCAGGTCAGCGCCAACCTGGGCGTAGGAACCGCCGATGCGGAAGTCGTAGAACCAGCCAGCGCTGAAGTTCACCGGGCCGAGGCCGGCGGCGACCGTCAGACCGACTTCGTCGGCGCTGCTCACGTTCAGTTCACCGGCGCCCACGGGGCCGCCGAAGTTGCTGCCGGCAAAGCCGTCGAAGTATTCGTAGTGGGTGTACACCACGCCGAACTTCGCGAAGCCCGCGTCGTAGGTCAGACCAGCGGACAGGTCGAGCTCCGAGAAGTCGAAGTCGCCGATGCCGCCGGCGCCGTTGCCGAGGAATTCATTGCCGCCAGCGGTGGTTTCCACGCTGGTGATGTACTGGGCGCCAAGGCCAAGGGACAGCTGCTCGGTGAGAGCGATGTCCAGGCTCAGGCCGGTCCACACGGTGTTGTCCGCACGGTACAGACCGCGCTGGTAGTAACGGGTGTCGTAGCCGACTTCGAGGGTCGCGCCGACGGTGTCGAACAGGGCGCCATCCTCTTCAGGCTGGACAACGGGGCCACCTTTGCTGGGGGCGGTGCCGGCGAACGCGTTCAGGCCAGCGCAGGCTGCCAGGACGAGGGCCGACTTCGTGACGACGGAGGTCATGCTCTTCATTTTCATGATGGTTGATTTTGGTTGGTTTGATGGTGACGAGGTAGTTGGCCCGGGAGACCTACCACCGATCGTCGCCATTAAAGCATCCGTCATCGGCTTGCCAAGCATCTTTTTCTGAAAATTATTGGAAGATTTACATTTAATTTCAGCCGAGTTTTTTTTAAAAGAATGCTGCGCAAGTGGCAAATTGCCCGGTTTGCAGAAAGTGTCGGTCCAATCCTTCGCGATTTTTTGAAATCCGCGGCCAAGGATCCCCTCCAGCGGTCGCAGATTCTGCGAATTTTCGGGATTTTTGGATTTTTCCGGCATTGCCGTCAGAAAGGCTGAAGGCGCCGCCGCGGGATGCCGGTCAGTGGCTGAGCCGGACGCGCAGGCCGTCCGGTTGGATTTCCAACTCCTCAATGCCGGCCCAAAAAGCCTGCAGCCCGGGGTCATTTTCCAGATGCTCGCCGACCAGGTTGACGTCCTTGAGACTGCCCAGCCAGGCGTTCGGCAGCGGCACACCGCCAACGCTGACTTCGCGGATCTGCACCTCGGGGTGGCGGCTCGCGGTCATGGCGGCGCTCAGGCGGAGCCGCAGGCGCAGGGTGGTGCCTGAGAGCAGGGGCAGGCCGCTGTCCTGCGGAATGGGCACCACCATGGTCGCGGCCAGCGTGCCCCGGCTCAGTTCGACCTGGACCCGGTCGCCGAGGCCCTGTCTGGCCAGGTAGGCATTGATCTCCTTGGCGCTGATGGTCAGCGTGCGCCGGTCGTCTTCGGATTTTTCCGGAGGGGACTGCAGGGTGTTCAGCTTGCCGTCCAGCACCTGCTGCTCCGGCGCCGTCAGGCGGACCGGCTGAATGGGGCTGGCGTACAGGTTGCGCTTGACCCACCAGGCGGTCGTCGCGGCGGTCAGGCCGCAGCCGAACAGCAGGAGGCCGAGCACGATCAGCGCGGGGCGCTTCCACCCGCGGCCGGTGGCCGGCGGGGCTGTCGGGGTGGGCGGCGGATTCACAGCGGGACTGGCT
>CAYYJK010000072.1:11893-14222 GCA_964472185.1 uncultured Prosthecobacter sp. | reverse complement strand
GATGTCGTGCACGACATCGTCCGTGAGCAGCGCCAGCATGGCTTCGCGGTCGCCGCGGTTGAAGGTGGCGTAGTAGGTTTTAACGAGCGCGACGGCGGTGGCTTCGGGGCTTTCCATAAGCAGGAATCTTCGTTGCTCGCCCCGGGGGCGTCAATCCGCCAGTCGGGGGCCGGTGCCTCCAGAATCCACGGTTGCCCCAGCCCGAGGAGGTGCTAATGGAACGGCTCCTTTATGCCGCGCGAATCCCGCTCCCACCCGTTCTGGAAACACGCCGTCCGTCTCCTGCCGACGCTCGCGCTTCTCTGGCTGACCTCGCTGCAGGGTGCCGGCGCCCAGTCCGCGGTGATCGTCACCGACAGCTTCAACCGCAAGGTGCATGTCGCTTCGCAGGCCAACCAGAAACGCCCCGTCGGCGGGCTGGCCAAGATCGCCACCGCCATGGTCACCCTGGACTGGGCCGAGGCCTCCAAGGTCGGCGTCAATGTCCTGGCCACGGTGCCGGCCTACGCGCCGCAGATCGCCGGCGTCAACACGCTCGGCCTCCAGCCCGGCGACCGCCTGACCCTGCGCGACCTCATCTACGCGACCATGATGGGCAGCGACAACGTCGCGGCCATCACCCTCGGCGAATTCGTCGGCCGCGACCACCTGTACCGCCTGCAGCGCGCCGGCAGCCCGCTCGACGAGTTCGTGCGCCAGATGAACCAGCTGGCCCGGCGCGAGGGCGCGACCAACACCCGCTTCACCAATCCGCACGGCTTTGAGAACACCCGCACGCTGCCGCACTCGACCGCGGCCGACATGGCGCGCCTGGCCCTCTACGCCAGCTCCCGCCCGGCGATGCGCTTCTACACCAACCAGACCGCGCGCAGCATCACCGTCTACCGCAGCGGCGGCCAGGTCAGCCTGCCGCTCACCAACACCAACCAGCTGCTCGGCGTCTCCAAGATCGACGGCATCAAGTACAGCCAGACGCCGCGCTCCGGCGGCTGCCTGGTCATCTCCGCCGAGCGCCCGGCTTCGGTCAGCAAGCAGGCCGACGGCAGCAGCCTGATCTACCGCCACCGCATGGTGGTGGTCGTGCTCGGCTCCGCCAACCCCTTCGGCGAGGCCCAGGCCCTGCTGGCCCAGGGCTGGAGCGCCTACGAACGCTGGCAGGCCGCCGGCCGCCCGATCACGGACGAGCGCCAGCTGCTCAACCACTTCTGATTTTTC
Organism: uncultured Prosthecobacter sp.; assembly: GCA_964472185.1. Lineage (GTDB taxonomy): Bacteria > Verrucomicrobiota > Verrucomicrobiia > Verrucomicrobiales > Verrucomicrobiaceae > Prosthecobacter. The sequence continues at coordinate 13,007 of CAYYJK010000072.1, read as the reverse complement.
CGAACCCCACCCCTCGTTCCCCATGCGCATCGGCATCCTCAACAGCGGCGGCGATTGTCCCGGTCTCAATGCAGTCATCCACGGCGTCGTCGGCGCCGCCCACAACCTCGGCTGGGAGGTCGTGGGGTTCCGTGACGGGTTTGAAGGCCTGCTGCCGCCCGGCGATTACATGATGCTCGATCCGGAGCGCACTGTCGGCATCATGAAGCTCGGCGGCACGATCCTCGGCACCACCAACAAGGGCCACTTCGTCGCCAAGGTCGGCGAGGGCAACGTCTCCGAAGTGCCCCGCGAAATCGTCGAGAAGGCGAAGAGCACCCTGCGCCACCTCGAGGTCGGCGCGCTCATCGTCGTCGGCGGCGACGGCAGCCTGACCACCGGCCTGCAGCTGTTCAACATGGGCGTGCCGGTCATCGGCGTGCCCAAGACCATCGACAACGACATCCAGGCCACCGCCATGACCTTCGGCTTCGACTCGGCCTGCCACGCCGTCGTCGACGCGCTCGACCGCCTGCACACGACGGCCGAGAGCCACAAGCGCGTCATCGTGCTCGAGGTCATGGGCCGCCACGCCGGCTGGATCGCGCTGTACGGCGGCATGGCCGGCGGCGCCGATGTCATCCTGCTGCCCGAGATCCCCTTTCACATGGAGCATGTGGCGGACGCCATCCGCCAGCGCGACGCCCGCGGCCGCCACAGCACCCTCGTCGTGGTCGCCGAAGGCGCCCGCCTGGAGTCCGGCGAGCTGGTCAAGAAGGAGGCCGTCGGCAGCAAGGGCGAGGACCGCCTGGGCGGCATCGGCGACTACGTGGCCAAGCGGATCGAGGCGATGACGGGCAAGGAGACCCGCGCCTGCACCCTCGGCCACCTGCAGCGCGGCGGCGCGCCCACGGCGCTCGACCGCATCCTCGGCGTGCGCTTCGGTGCCAAGGCCGTCCACCTCATCGAGCAGGGCAAATTTGGCCGCATGGTCAGCTACCAGCAGTACCAGGTCGGCGACGTCAGCATCGAGGAGGCGGTCAACCAGCTCCGCGTGGTGACGTCCGACAGCGAGATGGTGCGCGCCGCGCGCAGCATCGGCATCAGCTTCGGCGACTGCAAGGCGAAGTGAGCC
>CAYYJK010000072.1:0-11793 GCA_964472185.1 uncultured Prosthecobacter sp. | reverse complement strand
CCAACGGCCCCTGCAATCCGAAGTTCCGCGACGAGGTCGTCGCCAAACTCACCGAGGCCGTCGACGTCGCCAAGGCGGTCGGCTCGAAGAAGGTGATCACCTTCACCGGCATGAAGTTCGAGGGCATGGACCGCGCGCAGGCCATCCGCAACTGCCTGGACACCTGGAAGGCCGTGCTGCCGCATGCGGAGAAGAACGGCATCACCCTCGTGCTCGAGCACCTCAACAGCCGCGACAGCTCGCATCCGATGAAGGGCCATCCCGGCTACTTCGGCGACGACGTCGATTTCTGCGTCGACCTGATCAGGCAGGTGGGCAGCCCGAACTTCAAGCTGCTGTTCGACATCTACCACGTCTCGATCATGAACGGCGACATCATCCGCCGCCTGCGCGAGCACAAGGAGTTCATCGGCCACCTGCACACCGCCGGCAATCCGGGCCGCTGCGAACTCGACGAGCACCAGGAGATCAACTACCCGGCGGTCATGCGCGCGGTCCAGGAGATCGGCTACCACGACTACGTCGCCCACGAGTTCATCCCGACCTGGGACGATCCGATCCTGGCCCTGCGCCATGCCGCCATGGTCTGCGACGTCTGAGCCGTCCTCAGCTCCGGGCCGCGGCGGCGCCTGCATGACCCGGCCGGTGGCGGCGTATGACTGGGATGCGCCGCTTCCTCCTCCTGCTCGCTCTCGCCTCCCTGATCCCCGCGCTGACGCCCGCCGCCGAGGTGCCGGTGGGCGCGGCGGCGGTCGACATCACGCCGGACTATCCGGTCCGCCTCAGCGGCTACGGCGGCCGGCGTGAGCCGCACCAGGGCGTCGCCCAGCGCATTTACGCCAAGGCCCTGGCGATCGGCGCCGATGCGCCGGGGCCGGCCGTGCTGGTCACCGTCGACAACTGCGGCGTGCCGGCCTCGATGCGCGCCGAGGTGGTGCGCCGGCTGGCCGCGAAGACGCGGGTGCGCGACAGCCATTTCGCCATCGCCTCCAGCCACACCCACTGCGCGCCGATGCTGGTGGGCGTGCTGCCCAACCTGTTCGGCATGGACATTCCCGCGGAGCACCTGCCGGCGATCGAACGCTACACGCGCGAGCTGACCGACCGCATCGAGCGCGTGGCGCTGGCGGCCCTGGCCGATCGCCAGCCCGCCCGCCTGGCCTGGGGCGTCGGCAAAGTCGGCTTCGCCGCCAACCGCCGCAGCTTTCCGCTCAAGCCGGTGGATCACGACCTGCCGGTCCTGCGCGTCACCGCGCCGGACGGCCGCGTGCGCGCCCTGTTCACCAGCTACGCCTGCCACTGCACGACGCTGGCCATCGACAGCATCCACGGCGACTGGGCCGGCTGCGCGCAGGAGGCTCTGCAGCGCGAGTTTCCCGGCGCGATCGCCCTCACCGCGCTCGGCTGCGGCGCCGACCAGAATCCCAACCCGCGCCGGACGATGGAGCTGGTGAAAAAGTACGGCGAGGATCTCGGCGCCGAGGCGAAGCGTCTGGCCGGGCAGCCGCTGACCCCGCTCAGCGGTCCTCTGGAGTGCCGCACCCGCGCCATCGAGCTCGCCTACGACACCCTGCCGACGCGCGCCGAATGGCAGGCGCTGGCCGCCTCCAAGACCGCCGCCATCGCCTACCACGCGCGCAAGAACCTCGCCCGTCTCGATCGCGGCGAGGCGCTGCCGACCGCGCTGCCCTACCTGGTGCAGACCTGGAACTTCGGCGAGGATCTGGCGATGGTGTTCCTGCCGGGCGAGGTGGTGGTGGACTACTCGCTGCGCCTCAAGCGCGAGCTGGACGGCGCGCGCCTCTGGGTCAACGCCTACGCCAACGACGTGCCCTGCTACATCCCGTCGCGCCGCATCCTCGAGGAAGGCGGCTACGAGGGCGCCGGCGCCATGGTCTACTACGACCGGCCGACCCGCTTCGCCGGCGATGTCGAGGAGCGCATCATCACCGCGGCCAAGGCGCTGGCACCGGCGCCGTTCCACCGCGCCGCCGCTCCCGCCAAGCCCTGAACTCCGGCCGGAGAGCACAAAAACACGCAAGCGGGTGACCGCCTCCCGACTTTTGCGCGGGTTTTTGCAGTTTGCGCTTTCCGTCGGGGCGCTTCTTCTGAAGTTTGGCGCTCCGTCCTGCGTTTTTTGGGGCCGCCCTTGGCCCGCCGTCGTCTTCGCCCTTCCGCCATGTCCACTCCTTCCGCTCCCTCCGCCACCGGCCGCAACATGGCCCTCCTCGCCGCCTTCCTGGGCTGGCTGTTTGACGGTTTCGAAATGGGGCTGTTTCCGCTGATCGGCAAGCCGGCGCTCCAGGACCTGCTCGCCAGCACGGTCGCGCCCGAGGTGCTGACCGCCACCCTCGACCGCTGGTTCAGCGTCATCATCGCCACCTTCCTGGTCGGCGCAGCCACCGGCGGCGTCTTCTTCGGCTGGCTGGGCGACCGCATCGGCCGCGTCAAGGCGATGTCCTTCTCGATCTTCACCTACGCGATCTTCACCGGCCTCTGCGGCTTCGCCACCGAGGCCTGGCACGTCGCCATCCTGCGCTTCATCGCCTCGCTCGGCATGGGCGGCGAGTGGGCGCTGGGCGTGGCCCTGGTCAACGAGCTGTGGACCAAGGGCAACCGCGCCTTCGTCGCCGGGGCGATCGGGGCCGCAGCCAACATCGGCTACCTGCTGGTGGCGGCGCTCAGCCTGGGCATGAACACCTTCATCGGCACCATGCAGCGCTGGATCCTGGCGCTGGGCGGTTCGGAACAGCTTGCCGGCTACCTGCTCGACCACCAGGCCTGGCGCTTCCTGATGATCATCGGCGCGCTGCCGGCGCTGATCATCTTCCTGATCCGCATCTTCGTGCCCGAGTCGGACAAGTGGGAGGCGGAAAAGGCCGCCGGCAAGACCAGCCACTGGAGCACGCCCGATCTCAACGGCGTGCTGATCGGCGCCATCGCCGCCATGGTCATCATCTGGTCCTGGTCGCCCATGGGCATCGACGCCGGCGTCAAGACCCCGCTGGCCGCGCTGATCACCGTCGCCTGCTTCGCCGTCGTGGTCTGGGGCTACCTGCTGCCGGTGCGCCGCTACCTGGGACGGGCGCGCGCCGCGGGCAGCATCACCGAGGAGAGCCGCCTGACGGTGCGCCGCAACCTGATCCTCGGCGCCACCCTCGCCGGCATCGCCCTGCTCGGCACCTGGGGCGCGGCGCAGCAGAGCGCCAAGTGGTCGACCTCGTCCGAACTGGCGGCCAACGGCTACACCAACGTCGCCCAGTACACCCAGATCGCCACCTCCATCGGCGCCTGCGTCTTCGCCTTCATCGCGCCCGTGATCGCCAACATCCTCAACCGCCGCCAGACCTACCTGATCATGTGCGTCGCCGGCCTCAGCTCGGCCCTGCTGTTCTACAAGACCAACACCGGCATCGGCCCCTGGTTCTTCGCCAGCGCCTTCCTCATGGGCGGCCTGACCGCCAGCTTCTACGGCTTCTTCCCGCTCTACCTGCCCGAGCTGTTCCCGACCAGCGTGCGCGCCACCGGCCAGGGTTTCTGCTTCAACGTCGGCCGCATCATCGCCGCCATCGGCGGCCTGCAGATCGCCAACCTGGTGGGCGTCTTCGGCACCTCGGCCAACGCCTACTCGGCCCTCTGCGGCATCTACGTCGTCGGCATGGTGCTGGTCTGGCTGGCGCCGGAAACCAAAGGGCGGGCGCTGACCTGAGCGCCGGCCCGCCGGCATGAAAAAAGGCACAGCCGGTGAGGGCTGTGCCTGGGGAAGAAAAGCGGCGTGCGCTGCTTATTCGCCGTCGCGGCCGATGGCTTCGACCGGGCAGCCGGCCAGCGCCTCTTCGGAGAGGGCGCGCTCATCGTCGTTTTCCGGCTGCTTGTAGACGTAGGAGTGACCGCCGTCGTCGTCGCGCTTGAAGTTGGCTGGCGCGGTTTCGCGGCACAGGTCGCAGTCGATGCACTGATCGTCCACGTAGTAGGCTCCGGGAGCGTTCTGGGGGTATTTGTTGGAAGCGTCGGCCATTGTCTAGGTTCTCCAGTCTTGAGGTTCGGGCCGGGAAATTAGTGCCCGCCCCCCCGGTTTCAATCACTTTTTGCGATTCGCTGCTCCTCGGCGTTGAGCTGCCGGCAATCCGGCGTATGAAGGGCAGGGGCGTCCGCCGGCCGCTGCCGGCCGCCCCTTCCGACCCGTCCCACCCAAGCCCCTCCTTTCCCATGACGCCCCTCATCCCCCACGAAGGCTGGATCGTGCAGCACCTCTTCTACAGCCTCGACCACGGCTTCTGGGCCGCCCTCACCCCCGAGGAGAAGGCCGAGCGCCTGGACCGTTTCGCCGCCCTCCAGCAGGCCATCCGCTCGCACCCGAAGACCCAGCTGCTCAGCTTCAGCATGGTCTCGCCCAAGGCCGACCTCGGCTTCATGCTGCTCACCCCCGACCTGCAGGACGCCAACCGCTTCGAGAAGGAGCTGCAGCTCGCCCTCGGCCCGGACGTGCTCAGCCCGACCTACAGCTACCTGTCCATGACCGAGTGGACCGAGTACAGCGAGAAGGAGGAGGAGGCCGCCGCGCGCATCCAGCAGAGCGAGGGCCTGGAGCCCGGAACCGAGGCCTTTGACAAGCGCCTGGCCGAGTGGAAGGGCCACATGGCCAAGTACTTCAACGACCGCCTGTATCCGAACATGCCCGACTGGCCGGTCATGTGCTTCTACCCGATGAGCAAGCGCCGCAACGTCGGCGCCAACTGGTACGCCCAGGACTTCAGCACCCGCCGCGAACTCATGGGCGGCCACGCCCGCACCGGCCGCAAGTATTCGGGCAAGGTCCGCCAGCTGGTCACCGGCTCCACCGGCCTCGACAGCCACGAATGGGGCGTCACCCTGTTCGCGCACGACCTGTTCCAGATCAAAAGCATCGTCTACGAGATGCGCTGGGACGAGGTGACCACGCAGTACGGCGATTTCGGCGATTTCTACATCGGCATCCAGCTTTCCGGCGACGAACTGCTGCAGCGCCTGCAACTGTCCTGAGCCCATGCCCCTGGACAACCAGCCCCTCGTCATCGCCGGCCGCAGCTTCGCCTCGCGGCTCATGCTCGGCACCGGCAAATTCGCCTCCGGCGAACTCATGCGCCAGGCCATCGTCGATTCCGGCGCGGAGATCGTCACGGTCGCCCTGCGCCGCGCCGACCTCTCCGGCCAGGGCGATCCCTTCGCCAACATCCTCGACTTCATCCCCAAGGACGTGCTGCTGCTGCCGAACACCAGCGGCGCCATGAACGCCGAGGAAGCCGTGCGCCTGGCCCGCCTGGCGGTCGCCGCCGGCCTGCCGAACTGGGTCAAGCTGGAGATCCATCCGGACCCGCGCTACCTGCTGCCCGACCCCATCGAGACGCTCAAGGCCGCGGAAATCCTCGTCAGCGAGGGCTTCACCGTGCTGCCCTACATCAACGCCGACCCCGTCCTGGCCCGCCGCCTGCAGGACGTCGGCACGGCCACCGTCATGCCGCTGGGCTCGCCCATCGGGTCGCACCAGGGCATCACCACGCGCCGGCAGATCGAGATCATCCTCGCCCAGGCCACCGTGCCCGTCGTGGTTGATGCCGGCATCGGCGCCCCCAGCCACGCCGCCGAGGCCCTGGAGATGGGCGCCGGCGCCGTCCTGGTCAACACCGCCATCGCCATCGCCGCCGACCCGCCGCGCCTGGCCCGCGCCTTCAAGGCCGCGGTCGAAGCCGGCCGCGCCGCCTATGAAACCGGCCTGGCCGAAAGCCGCAACGAGGCCGAGGCGACCAGCCCGCTGACCACCTTCCTGTACCAGTGAGCGCCGCCCCGTCATGCACGCCCTGAGCGCCCTGTTTCACGTCCTCGAGCAGCAGCCGGAGATCCGCCGCGACGGCCGCGTCCTCTTCCTGCGCGCCCAGCCGCACCCCGGGCTTGAACCCCTGCGTGCGCGCCTGACCTGCGAGCAGCCCTGGCGCCCGCGCGCCGCCGCGCTCGAAGCGGCCGGGCTCCGCCACGTCAAGCAGGCGGAAGGCTCCTTCGACCTCATCCTGCTGCTGCCCGAGCGCCAGCGGGAAAGCGTGCTCGCCGACTTGGCGCGCGCGCACGACCTGCTCGCGGAGGGCGGCACGCTCGTCGTCGCCCTGCACAACGACTGGGGCGCCAAGCGCACCGAACAGCAGCTGGCCGAGGTCGCCGGCGAACTGCAGACGGTGTCCAAGAACCACTGCCGCGTGTTCTGGACGGTCAAAACCGCGCCCTGGCAGGCCGCAACCCTCCAGACCTGGCGCGACGGCGGCGCCATGCGCCGCATTCTCGACGGCCGCTTCTGGTCGCAGCCCGGCCTGTTCCACTGGGACGGCATCGACGCCGGCTCGGCCCTGCTGATCGAGCACCTGCCGGTCAGCCTCAGCGGCGCCGTGGCCGACCTCGGCGGCGGCTGGGGCTTCCTCAGCGACCACCTGCTGCGCCACTGCCCCGACATCCGCAGCCTCGACCTCTACGAAGCCGACGCCGGCGCGCTCGAGTGCGCGCGCCGCAACCTCGGCCTGGTGCCCTCGCGCGTGCGGCCGCGCCTGCACTGGCACGACGTCACCGAGGGCCTGGGCCGCGCCAGCTACGACGCCGTCGTCATGAATCCGCCGTTCCACGACGGCCGCGACGCCAATCCGCTGCTGGGCCTGCAGTTCATCACCGCCGCCGCGCGCGGCCTGAACCGGGGCGGGGAACTCTGGCTGGTGGCCAACAAGCACCTGCCGTACGAGGCCCTGATGAAGGACGCCTTCGAGTTCCAGCGCACGGTCGTGGAGCGGGGCGGTTTCAAGGTGCTGCACGGGGCGCGGCCGACCGCGGTGACGCGCCTGCCCGCACGCGGCCGCCGGCGCTGAGAAAAACCGTGGTGAAAGTGCAAAACGGCCTTGCAAAAACCGCCGCCAGACCTTAACTGCGCGCCCTCACGGAAGTGAATGGGTAGGTGCCCGAGTGGCTAAAGGGGGCAGACTGTAAATCTGCTGGCTTACGCCTACGCTGGTTCGAATCCAGCCCTGCCCACCACTTTCCAGAGCGCGCGCGAATGAACGCTCCCACGCGGCACGCCGACCGGCGGAACCCGCCGCTGCATCGCACCGCAAAACGCGGTCAAAACAACGGACTTTTTTTTGCCTGCTCCACGCGTGACCCTGCTCGGGCGGCCTTGGGATGTTCAGGCGGTTCAAAGCTCAGGGGAGCACGACGCGGGAAGTGAGTCAGCTGCTATGCCAAAGAGGTGGTTTGGGTGAGAAATTGAGTATTTAGATTAAATAAAATCAATTGATGTTCGTTTGAGCTGCTTTATGCTTTTGTGTGAGCAGTGAGTTCACAGCGCCCGGCCAAGATCCCACGTGGGCCGCCTTTTGGCGTCATTTGGAGAGTGATGCCATGGTGGCACCGCAGGCTCGTTCGCACTGTGCTCGTTGGGTCAAGGCTTGGCTGGAGGAGGGCGGTGGTGAATCGGCGGAAGCCACACGAGCTTGGTTTGAGCGTCTCGGCCGGCGTCCAGTCCTCAGAGATTGGCAGTTCCGCCAAGCCATTTATGCCATTCGTTTATGGTGCACCTGCATTGAGCCTGTGTCTTGGGTTCGGGCGTTTGACTGGATTGGCCTCGCCGAGCAAGCCCGCGACTTGGGTGCCGCACACCGGACCCTGTTGCGCGAGGCTGTGCCAATGAGTCGTTCCTGCTCGCAAGATCGCCGGGCGGTTCCCGGTGAAGACACCTTGATGCAAGGGGTTCTGAATCACGCGCGCCGCATCATCCGTTTGGAACACCTGGCAGTCACCACTGAGACAACTTATCTCGACTGGATTCGGCGGTTCACCCTCTTCCGCCTGCGCCGGCTTCGGGTGGCTGTCGACGAAATTACGCCGGCGCAACTTTCCGTCTACCTCGAATACTTGGCCTTGGAGCGGCAGGTTGCACCGGCAACCCAGCGGCAGGCACTGAATGCCCTCATCTTTCTGCTCCGAAAAGTGTATCAACTCCAAGACACGTTGTGCGAATTCACGCCCGCACGTGCCGGCGCTCGGCGTCCGCCGACCGTTTTGACACGCGAAGAAGTGCGTGGGGTTGACACGCGAAGAAGTGCGTCGGGTTTTTCATGCCCTGGAAGATCCGTGGCGACTGTTGTGTTCACTGCTTTATGGCAGTGGTTTGCGCCAGATGGAGGGACTGCGACTGCGCATCAAGGATCTGGATTTCGGCCAGGGCACGTTGACGATTCATGACGCCAAAGGCGGCAAGCATCGAATCGTGCCTCTGCCTCGCAACCTGGAGGACCGACTTAACCGTCACCTCGAAGCCATGCGACTGCGTCATGAGCAGGACCGAGCCGCCGGTTTTGGCGACGTGCATTTGCCTGAAGCCCTGAGTCGCAAATACCCGAACGCCGCCAGAGAGTGGCGTTGGCAGTACCTTTTTCCAGCGGCCAACCTTTGTGCCCACCCTCGAACCGGCCGAGTCGCTCGGCATCACCTCCATGAACATTCCCTGCAGCGTCAGTTCAAAGCCGCTGTTGAAAAAGCCGGCATCACCAAACGCGCCACCTGCCACACCCTGCGCCACTCCTTCGCCACTCACCTGCTGGAAAGCGGCATCGACATCCGCACGGTGCAGACCCTTCTGGGGCATGCCGACGTCTCGACAACGATGATTTATCTGCATGTCATGAAGCGTCCAGGAGCAGGCGCCCCCAGCCCCCTCGATCTCGATTGATTTCCCCTTTCGGCCGCATCGCCTTTTTTCTTGACGGGAATTCCCGCGTGCAAGAACCTTCTTTCGCGCAAGAATTTCAGGGACGGAGTCTGTCCATTCGGGCGGCTTTTGTACGTACAAAGCCTCTGTGCGTCCGAACTGTTCTAACACACAGAGGCTGAATTATACTGTTCTGCAGAAAATAGATGCCCAACACGTTTCAGATTCTCATTAATTGGGACCGGGGGAACGCCTTTGCAGAGCGAATGGCCGCTAAGTTGATCGGCCTCGAAGGCTACACGAATATCGACCCGCAGTGTCCCAATGGAGGACCTGACGGAACGAAGGACATCCTTTGCGAGAAGGATGGGAAGTTGTTTGTCGCTGGATGCTACTTCCCGACCGAGCAAAAGTCCTTTAGCGACATCAAAACCAAATTTGAAGGCGACTACGCAGGTCTAAAAAAGCATTCTGCCGATGGATTCATTTTTGTGACGAACCAGAAGATCACTCCCACTGAGCGTAAGACTTTGATCGAGTCATATCCAGAATCGGTGATTTACCATGGAGAGCGAGTCTGCGGGCTACTCGACTCCCCGTCAGGATATGGTGTTCGCTTAGAGTTTCTGGACATCGAGCTCACCAAAGAGGAACAGCTGTCGTTTCTTGATCGTCATTTGAACCTCGAATCGAGGTTCTCCGAGCTAAACGAGAAGATCGATTCGCTGTCCAAGGTGACGAACGCTATGGCGGGTCTGATTCGGGAGAGCGAGCGTTACAGTCGGCCGTCCGATCAGTTTTATCCGATTGCAGGCATCCCAACGGTCAAGCGTCTGTCGATTGAAGACATTTTCACCATTCACACGGCGTGCATGTATGAGCAGCCCAGTACCACTAAAGATGCGTGGGGGTGTTACCGACGGACCGAAGTTTGGATCGGCAAGCCAGGATGCTTGAAGGAGGAAGCTGATTTTCTTCCCGTCGAGCCGGGCAAGATTCCCGAGCTGATGCACGAGCTCATGGTCTGGTGGCGTTCCAGCTACGAGAAGGCTCTCTATTCCGACGAAGCGACGCAACTCGATGTCATCAGTGAGTTTCACGCCAGATTTCTCGAGATTCACCCATTCCTCGACGGGAACGGCAGGGTGGCGCGAGTTCTCACGTCACTACAGTGTGTCGAGATGTTCGGGAAGCGAATCAAGTTTCAGCGACTGGAGTCATGGGGCGACTACTACGACGCCCTTGTCGATGCGCAGCGAGATCGGAACTACAAGCCTTTGGTGGCATGCCTCAAAGCATTGTCCGAATAACAGAAATGCAGAACAAAGCGTCGCTCTCAACACCCGCCCCGCCGCGAGTTCAATTAGTCATGACCGTTCAACCTTCAACCCACATTCGAAGCCTCGCCCTCGGGCAGGTGTGAGAGGACTTCGACGTTAGCCCAACACGTTAGCCCAACCACCCAACCAATGGACCCGAAGAATATCACATTCACGCTGAGCGAGGACTGTTACGCGGGAGCTAAATCCATCTTGGATAAGAACCTTGAAGCGAAGGCGAATGATCCTCTCGCCGTCGTGTCAGTTAACTTTCCAGCGGACAATCCCCGCATCCGGCTTCAAGTGGACAGGAAGTTGAAAGGTGATGTGTGGAACTTGTCCTCGGGCGGGCGGAGCAAGGAAGCCAAGGAGTTCATGGGATTCACTTTCCCTGACGAAGTTTTGCCAGACGACATTGTTAAGCTCGTCAATTTGTCATATCAGGAAGCCATCAACTGCTATGAGATTTCGTGTTTTCTAGCAGCAATCGCTTTGTGCGGTCGGACCATCGAAACAGTTCTTGGTGCAGAGTATCAACGCGTGACGGGCGTTCATCCTTCTTCTGACCCAAAGAAGCCAGGGACCAACGCAATCATCAACGAACTCAAGCGACAGGGACAGCCATTACCTACCGGACTGAAGGAGAAGATGGAGACGATAGCGGTCCACCGAAATATGGCCATACACGGCAACTTGGTCATTCCGACAGACGATGAGGCGCGCAGTGCGATTTATGCCACACGCGATGTCTTGCGCTACGCTGCCGAGCAACCGCCACTATGAACCCTTCGACATCACCAAGGGCTAACAAAACGGATGCAGGCAACGGCTCGTAGGCTGTCTGTCGTGTAAGCCACGTCCAGCGCTCGCCGTCGCCTGATCCGAGACGTTCGCCTAACCACTGAGCTCCCCACGATGTCACCGAAGCGAGGCTGCTGGTTGCTATTCTTCGTTCCCACGACACTGGCTGGAGTCGTTCTTTGCTTCTGGGCATTGGCTCAGCCCCGAAAGTCAGGGCCGGGTGCACCACTCGAAGGCGTTGTTACTGGTGTTGGGTTGCTGCTCGGTCTGGCGCTCCTTGTTGTTGCCTTGGTCTCGTTCTTCCTCCGGCCACGAACTCCCGTCTCAGAGATGCATGGTGCAGAGCAGTTGGCGCGTCACCTGCCTCTAGTCTCTCGCTGCACGGGTTTGTCGTTCCCGCCCGGAGCTGGATTAGTGGGATTGTGCCATGAGCGTGCCTCTTTGGAGAGTCGTGTGGCTGCGAAGTTTGTCATGCCGGAGAGTGATCGGGAGGCATTTCTTCTGAACCGCATCTTCACAGAGGGCATTGATCGACCTCCTCACTACGAGTTGGGTTCTCGCACGACTTGGTGGCACCGGGGACGATTGCAGGCTAGGGTGGATCGAGTTCAGTATCAGCCTGCCGGAACCTACGTTGAGTGCTCGTTGGGCATTGAAGGCGGCCAGACTGTTGTGTATGTCTCGTGGGCTTAGATTATTTCCAAAAAAGATGCCAGGCATTCAGTGCTGCAGGTTGCATTGGTGTAAGCGCTCCGATATGATTCAGGCGCTAAAGGACCTGAATAAAAAATGAGGCTTAACAAAGCGATGGAGGCAACTCCGGTAAATGTCACGGGTCGTGCTAAAGCACGCCCATCGCCATTTATCTCCGTATCTCAGCTTTGACGTTAGGCCACCCGGCACAACTCCCGTGCAACGAATCGCGCTCATCCTTGCTTTTCTCGCACTCATGGC